>JAZOAC010000001.1:0-2311 GCA_045595285.1 Kiritimatiellia bacterium
CAAGGCAACCCAAATGCAATGGACCGCAAATCAACGGATTTTTGGCATAAGTTAAATGCAACAAGGCAAACTAAATGCAAATCAATAACCTACCTTGCATTTAACCTGCCCATAGTTGCATTTACTTTGTCCGGCGACCAAACATTTTAAAGCCTTTTCAAAAATCCTCCGTCCACAAATCTGTCATTTTAAAGCCTTTTCAAAAATCCTCCGTCCACAAATCTGTACACATCCACAGATATCAATTTGTGGAGATTTACGTGGATTTGCGGGTACTTCTCATATGAAAAGTGCGCACTTCTTGAACAAGAGGTGCGCACTTCTTTCCTAGAAGCTTACACCCCCGCCTGCCGCCTTGCGCAACCAAGCACCCCTTTGTTGAGCAACGGGCATCGTATGTTGCGCAAGGGAGCGATCTCTGCTCAGCAATAAAAGTCGAAAGGCCCTCCTGAACTCCAAGCAGCGAGAGCAACTTTATCAATTCGCGGTCAGTTTAAGGCCGACGATGCCGATGACGATGAGCGCGGCGGAAAGGAGCCGGAGCGCCGCCGCAGGTTCGCCGAAAAGAACGATGCCCGCCGCGACGCTGCCGACGGCACCGATGCCCGTCCAGATCGCATAGGCCGTCCCCATCGGGATTGTGCGTATCGCAATCGAAAGCAGCCACATGCTCAATATCATTGAAACAACGCATAGCACAGCAGCAACCGGATTGCGGAAGCCGTCTGAATATTTCAACGCGACCGCCCATGCGACCTCGAATCCGCCGGCCAACATCAAGACAAGCCAATTCATGATTTCAACTCCTTATTCCGCAAGTCTGAAACGCTGCTGGACTATGCCACCGCGTACGACATCACCAAAGAACATCTCCGCCGGTCGCACCCACATTCCACGCTCGCCGTACAGCGTCTGATAGACCACGGCCGTCTCTTCAGTCTCCGACATTTTCGCAAATCCGATCAGACGGTAATGTCCGCCTTTGAAATGCACGAATTCACGACCAATCAAAGTCGCGTCATATTTGCCGGCATAAACATCACCACCGACACTTCTCGAAAAATCTGCTGTCTCGTTGTTCATTTATCCTTCCGCGCCTATCACAACTGCGCTTGCGTCAGTCACACTGTCTCATTTTCAGGGCGAACATCCAACCGAACGGTTTTATCCAATTGACATACAATAATCTGATTCTCGTTTGACGTCATCAGATATTGCCTTTGGTGCCCATATCATAAGAGAATGCTTAAAGTCCATGCCGCCTAATTCAATGAGTCAAACCATCTCCGCGCTCTCCGAGAAACTGCAAACTGTGCAAGGCAACACGCAACTTCCTTTAGCGGCCAAGGCTCTATGCCCGCAAAGAGCGTAGCAGCGCTATCTCGGCACGGTAGCCATCAAGATCGTTCGGCGTCTCAAGATAGAACGGAAGTTCCCGAAGCTTCGGATGGTTTATGATGCGGACCAGCGCATCCAGACCGATCCTGCCCTTGCCGATGCACGCATGCCGATCCTTGTGGGCCTCAAAATTATTAAGGGAATCGTTGATGTGAATCGCCTTCAGCCTGTCGAGTCCGACAACCCTGTCGAACTCATCGACGACTCCATCAAGGTTGTTCACGACATCATATCCGCCGTCCCACACATGGCAGGTGTCAAGGCATACGCCGAGTCGCGGGGAAAGCGTGACTCCCTCGCCGGCAAGAGCACCCTCCGTACGGTCGATGATTGATTTCAGCTCCTCGAAGTTGCGTCCGACCTCACTGCCCTTCCCGGCCATCGTCTCGAGCAGGACCGTCGTGCTGAAACCTCCGCCGTCCTTGGCGTACTTCGCCCTGAATATGCGGACAAGCATGGACGAAATGAGCTCAATGCCCTTTTCCGCGCCCTGCTGAACATGCGAACCCGGATGGAAGTTGTATAGAGCTCCGGGAGTGTGCTCCAGACGCTTCAGGTCATCCGCCATCGTCATCTCGGCGAACTCGCGCACACGCGCTTCCGCGCCTGCCGCATTGAGCGTATAGGGGGCATGGGCCAGTATCGGCCCTATGCCCTCCCTCTCCGCATAGGCGAGGAATTCCGCCACGTCCGCAGGGTCTATCGGCTTCGAGGCGCCGCCCCTCGGATTGCGCGTGAAGAACTGGAATACGTTCGCGCCTATGGACTCGGCAGTCCTCCCCATCGCAAGGTATCCCCCTGCGCTGGAGAGGTGGCAGCCTATCTTGAACGACGGATCCATCGATTACGCCACAAAAGCGATCTTGAGACCCTTCATGGAGATGTTCATCTCCATCGCCTCGTTCATCTGGTC
>JAZOAC010000002.1:0-2206 GCA_045595285.1 Kiritimatiellia bacterium
GCTCTTTTGCCGCGCAGAGATTGATTTAATCTGCCGGTTTTGGTACAATGTAACTTGTTTTTCTGCGTGGATTGTGTCCTTGAACGGAAATAAGAGGCAGAAGAAATGGCAAAGTACCTTGATCCAAAGGCGGATGTGACCTTCAAGAAGGTTTTCGGCGAGCACAAGAATCTCGTCATAAGCCTTCTTAACGCTTTGTTGCCTCTTGACGAAGGCAAGCAGATAGAATCGATAGAATACATGCCGCCGGAGATGGTTCCCGAGACGCCGCTCGGCAAAAACTCCATTGTGGATGTGCGCTGTGAGGAGACAGGCGGGCGCAAGTTCATCGTCGAGATGCAGATGGAGTGGTTTCCGGACTTCATGCAGCGGGTGCTGCTCAATGCGTCAAAGGCATACGTGAGGCAGCTGCCGAAGGGCGATGATTACAAGTTGCTCCAGCCGGTCTATTCGCTTAACCTGGTGAACCACACGTTTGAGCCGAATTTGGACGGATATTACCACTACTACCATCTCGTTCACGATATCCACACAGACAAGGTGCTTGACGGTCTGCACCTTGTATTCGTGGAACTGCCAAAATTCAAGGCGAAGAACCTCACTGAGAAGAAGATGCAGGTTCTGTGGCTTCGGTTCCTGACTGAAATCGACCGCGACGGAGCGGACGATGTCTCGCAGGATCTTCTAGACAACCCGCAGACGGGTGAGGCTCTAGAGATAGTCAGGGAATCAGGGATGAACGACGCCGAGAGAGCGGCCTATGAGGGCTTTTGGGATCGCGTCAGTATCGAGACTACGAAAAAAGTTTCCTTTGAAAGGGCAATTGCGGAGCGTGACGCGGCGGTGGCCCGCGCCGACGCGGCCGAGGCAAAGTTGCAGCAAGACAAACTCCAGACCGCACGTCAGATGAAATCCGATGGCATGTCCGTGGAAAGTATCGCAAAGTACACCGGACTTTCTGACGCAGAGATTGAAAACCTCTAATGACCGCAATTGTCCATAACTTCTCTGATTTAGCGCATGTAGATGCCCACGAGAGGGCTTCGTGCGCTTCAAATACCCCCCCCCCCTTATCAGCGCATGACGATCGCAATGTAGGCCATTCTGCGCGACACACACGCCGCATTAGAGGGTCGTTCCCCAATCATCGTTTCTCTTCGGGAGGGTCGCGCTTTGCGAGCGTGGCATACGCCGGCTGGTTCGAGCCGAAATTCTGGTCGTCGGCGCGCGCCGCCGCGTTCGCATCCGATGCAGCCGCGGCAGGCGTCAAGTGTTCCGTCTTTGCGCCGAAGCTTGGGCACGTCAACCGCATTGCATACGAGGAGGCGCTTGTCCGCTGGCTTGACGTCCTGCCGTCCGCGACCGGCGTATTCGCGGCAAACGACGAGATCGCTTCGCTTGTCCTTGCCGGATGCCGGCGTTTAGGTCTGGGCGTGCCGTCCGAAATCGCCGTGATAGGCGCCGACAACGACGTGACGCGGTGCGAAAACGAATCGCCGACGCTTTCAAGCATCCAGCTTGACTTCGAGAGCGCCGGCTACATGGCGGGCGAACTTCTGGACCGCAGGATTTCGCGCGCGCCGATTCCGTCGCGGCATGTGAGCTTCGGCCCGCTCGGCATCCTCCGCCGGGAATCGACGCGCGGATTCCATCGCGCCACCCCGAGCATCACCGCAGCGATGAACCTCATCAGGGCAAAGGCGTGCGAAGGGCTGCGCGCCAGCGAGGTCGTAGATTTGATAGGTGGCATCCGCCGCCTCGCGGAGATCCGTTTCCGCGAGGCGTTCGGCAAGTCGATCCTTGAGGAGATACAGAACATTCGCTTCGAGCGGATACGCTTTCTGCTTGCAAACACGGCAAAGCCGATCGGTGCGATAGCGGACTTCTGCGGATACAGGTCTTCCGAGACGCTGCGGCGGCTTTTTGCGCGGCGCGAAGGGATGTCGATGAGCGACTACCGCGCCTGTCACGCCGTCGCCGCCGTGCGCAAACGGCTCTAAAATATTTGCGCAAATATCCTGTTGCAAGAAACGTGGTTGTGCTATACTTGTTTGCAAAATCGTTGCGATATGCTGTACGCCAAGGCGGCGCGGCAACTGGTAGCACAATTGAAAGGAATAAGGAATGTCATTGACAATGCGAGAGCGGGCAATAACTAGAATGCGCAAAACTGCTAAAAAAGAAGTCGGATCGTAGCCATGTCGTT
>JAZOAC010000003.1:0-9365 GCA_045595285.1 Kiritimatiellia bacterium
TTCCTTTTAGTAATATTCGTTATAAGGCAGAGTGAATGCAACCCCCGCCTATAAGGCGGATTCAATGCAACTATGCCGTACGACAAAGTAAATGCGACGCCCCGCTTCGCGGGTAGTCGCATTTACTTTGTCTTGTCACCCCTCGGATTTTATTTTCCTGTGCCATTTTGCGACATGCTTTTTTGTGCTATAATTGCGGCAAAATTGAGTGCATGTCGAAGTATGGATGATATAGTGGAAACAGTCAATAAAAAAGCCGCGATTGTCGGCGTTGTTGGCCGTACAAACGCGGGCAAGTCCACGCTTGTCAATGCGCTTGTCGGTGAGAAGGTGTCCATAGTGTCGCCTGTGGAGCAGACCACCCGCAACAGTGTGCGTGGAATCGTATCCGATCAGCGGGGTCAGCTCGTCCTCATCGACACCCCCGGTCTTCACAAGGCGGTGGGTCCGCTGGGCAAGCTGCTCAATGGCATGGCACGGGCATCCAGCGCGGAGACCGATATCCTTTGCGTGGTGTTTGATGCCTCTCACGCCCCTCAGATAGAGGATGAGGGATGGATGGCCCGTGTTGCTCGCGAGAAGCCCGGGAACTGTGTGTTTGTGCTCAACCAATGCGACAAGAGCCCGGTGTTCGAAACGATGTACCGTGACAGCTGGGCGGCGAACTGCGTGTCGGATGAAGTGACGCCAAGGTGGATCAAGATATCGGCGATGACTGGCGATGGGCTGGATGCGCTTTTGGACTGCCTTTTTGAAATGGCAGAGGTCGGCCCTGCGCTTTTTGCCGACGACATCGTTACTGACTATCCCAGAAAGCTCGCTATGGCAGACGTGGTGCGCGAAAAGCTTCTTTCAAGACTTTTCCAGGAGGTTCCGCATGAGATCGGCGTGGCGGTCAAGGACATCTATGAATCCGGAGGGTCATGGGATGTATCGGTTGTAATATACGTAAACAAGCCATCGCAGAAGGGCATGGTCATAGGCAAGGGCGGACAGAACCTCAAGTTCGCAAGAAAGTCGGCGGAGCCTGAACTGTCTGAAATGTTTGGGCTTAAGGTGCATCTTGAACTTTGGGTAAAGGTTGAGCCCAACTGGATGAAGAACGACCGTCTTTTGACAGAGATGGGGTATAAGGGAGCGTTGGTGTAGAGATGCCGACGGCAGTTTCGGGAGCTGCAGCAGTGAAGCGGACGGTTCTGCATATAGTCATGGCAACGGCGGCCATCGCGTTCTGCGGCGATCTTGAAGTCGCCCGTCAGGCGCTTGCAGACGGGATGTGGAACTCCGCGCTTGTCGCCGCTGACGCCGCCTCGTCAAATGCCTCTGTCCGTACTGCGGCCAGGTTAGTTTCCATAGAGGCGCTCGCATGCATGGAGAATGATGCGGAGATTCGCCGCCGTCTTGCGGAATGGAGGGATGAGACATCCGACAGTTTCAGGTACTGGAGGGCGCGTTCCTGCGTTCGCGTAGGGGATTTTGAGCAGGCAGGCGCGATTTTGAAGGCTCCGTTCACCGAGCCGTCGTTGGCGTTGCCTGCAGCTACGCTCAAGGCTGCGATTATGATGGCTTCAGGCAGACCTGAAGATGCATTGAAGGTCATGTCGGACCATGAGGTGCGTAAGGTACCCGGACTGGTGGGCGACGACTCGCGATTGATTGTTGCAGAGGCTCTCTGCCGTACGGGCAAAAGCATTGAGTCGCATGGTTTGCTGGCAGAACTATCGGAAAAAGCCTCTCGCCGAGAAATCAGGGTGCGTGCAGGCCTATTGCTGGGCTTTTCCGAGATGGACACGCCATCCACGTTCACGTCTGGCGTAGCCCGTGTGCGCGCGATCCTCCGTGCGAATCCGGACGGTAGGGTGTCGGAATTGTCGGCCAAGGCTTTTGCGGACAGGCTCTTGAAGGCGGGTGATGCGGCTGGGGCGGAGGACGAATACCGCCGCTATCTGGAGGCATTTCCGTCGGCATCGATGGATTTTGAGGTGATTGAGCGCAGGGGACAGGCGTTGCTGATGCTAGGGCACAGTTCCGCGGCCGCAGGGTTGTTTGCCCGCGCGGAACAGACCGCGGATAAGGCGGAGGACAAAGCGCGTTTGGCATACCTTCAGGCGAATGCCTATCTTACGGCAGGCAACCTATCCGACGCGGCGGCGAATTTCGGGCGCAGCGCATCTTACGGCGCTTCGGAAAGAGATCGTTCCCTGTATGCACAGGCTGATGCGATTGAGCGCAGCGGAGATTCTGACCGTGCCGTCGAAATATACACGGAATTGACCGGGAAGGGCGGTGAATGGGGGGAGAAAGCCAATCTGCGGCTAATATCCATCATGGCGCGAAATGGGCAGTTGGGTGAAGCGATAGAACGTTACACCAAGGTTCTGGAAGACCCCGGCTCGCTTTCTGCGGACGATGTGACCGAGGCATATCTCGGCAGAGGCCGTGCGTGCTACAGGGATTACCGATTCAAGGAGGCTTCGGCCGATTTTGAGGCTGTGGCGTCGCGTAGGCCTGCAATGGCGGACGGCATGCGTTTTCTCATGGCGCTGTGCCTTTACGGGGCCGGTCGCGACGTGGAGGCGAAAAGGGCGGCAATGGCCATCATGAACGACACTGAAGATGATGAACTTCGTGCGGACCTCATGCTATGGTGCGCAAAGTACGAATTCAATCATGGCGAGTACAATGATGCACAGGCCCATTTCGTGAAATATGCATCGCTCCGTGGCGGCACCGCCTCGGCCGTGGATGCCCTGCTGTGGGCGGCTCGCTGCGCATCGGCGCAGATGGAGTACACGAAGGCTGTGGAGTTTGCGACTCAGGCCGCAAATGCGGTTTCGCCGGATAAGACGCAGTTCAGAGAGGCTCTTTTGGTGCAGGGCGAGGCCACCATGGAGCTTGGCCGATATGCCGAAGCCGCACAGATATTCGACAGGGTTGCAAATGTCGACGGTGAATCGCCTCTCTCCCAGAAGGCTGCAATGCTCAAGGCCGATGCCCTGTATGCGATGGGCGCGGGCGACACAGCCCGTTATGAGGAGGCCATAGTCGCATATCGCATCCTTCTTGACGGGGGGGGGTTGAACCCCGACAGGAAGATAGAGACGTCGTTCAAGATCGGCCGTGCGCTAGAGAAGCTGCGGCGCACAAAAGAAGCAATGGACCAATACTACAGGAATGTCGTTCTGGCCTATTCCGAGGAGACGGCGAAAGGTGTGTTGCTGGGCTCTCCGGCAAGGACGTTTTTCGCCCGTGCAGCATTCTCCCTCGCGGACTACCATGCTGCCGCCGGCGATTTGCTCACAGTGCGCAAACTGCTCAAGCGCATCATAGCATCGGACGTGCCGGCGGCTGTCGAAGCCAGACGCAGGCTTGATGAACTCAATGCAAATGGAGGTGAAGAATGATTTCGCTTGTGGTTTCTGGAGGACTGGTTCTTTGGACCATTGCCATCGTCGGTCTGGCGTCGGCGTGGATTTTCTTCCTGCGGTATTTCGATCTGCGCAGGGCGCATGTCGTATATGCCGATTTCATGGCCGGTGTGGACAATCTAATCGAAAAAGGGAATGACCGGGAAGCCATCGCCGTATGCGAAGAGACGATGGTGCCGGTCGCAAAGGTGGTGGCGGCCGCGCTTCGCAAGCGCGGTGAATCCTCAGATTCGGTGCGCGAGGCCGCTGAGATAGCCGCGCGGAGTGAGATACGCCGCTTCACCCGCAGACTTTCTGTATTGCTGACCGTAGCGCAGATATCTCCCCTGTTGGGGCTGTTCGGCACAATTGTTGGATTTGCCAAGGCGCTTGTGGCGGTTGGCGGCAAGAAACTCGTCACGCAGTATGATCTCATCCCTCTAATGGGGCCGGCGTTGGCCTGTGCGGCGGCAGGACTTCTTGTGGCGGTCCTTGTGCATGTCATGCATGCGCTTCTCCGTGCACGATTGGAGCATCTTACGTCCGATCTGGATGCTGCAACAAGTGAAATCGTTGGACGTTTTGGAGGTGCGGGCAGATGAATGCCGCATGGTTCCGGTATCTTGTGCAGATGGCTCCGTGGCTGACCGTTCTGCTGATTGCGGTATTCTTTCTGATACTTCAGAGCGTAATGGCGCCAGTGCCGTCGCTGTTGTTTGACCTTCCTGAAGCCGGTGCCGCCGATTCGGTCAAGCCCGGTCTCGTGGCATTGTTGATCCCCGGTGACATCGAAGGCGCGGAGACAGACGGCACTCTAGTCTATTTCGATGACGCCAGATACGTTCTCTCGGACCCAGTCTCGCTTGAAGAGTTGTCAAACAGGCTTGGCGAAAGGGCTGTCGAGACCAAGTCTGGAGTGCTTACGTTGCTTTCTGACCGGCGTGTCCCGGCCGGCGACGTAATGAAGGTGATGGCGTTGGCAAAAGCCCGCAGGCTTCTGCATGTACAGCTTGCGGAGAAACGTGACTGATGCGGGATGTCCTGTACATAATCGGATTGCTCACCATATTTGGGCTGTTGGCGATGGATTTCCCCTCAGGGGTGGTGAAGCAGTCGCAGTTTCCGCGGTCGGTGCCTTTTGCTTCCTTTGTGGAATTGTCTCCGTCTGTGCATGCGTTATGTCTGGAATCTGCGCGGACGTCCTGGCAGGTGCGTAGCGGCGCCAGGGGGAGTTTGATTGTCGGTAGCCTGGATTCCGGCATCCCATTGCTTGCCGACTGTTTTCCGGAACGGGAGAAGGTGGAGTTCAAGGCGATTGCAGACCAGGCGTTGCCGGTTGGGGCGGTCGATGTGGGCGAGTATTCCCTCATGCCGGTTTCGGAAGGTATGGATAGCCCGATTCTTTCGACGCGACCTATCGGTCCAAGTATCGATGATGCGGAGAAGCCGTTTTCAAGGTCTGAGATGCTCTCAGTCGATCATTTCAGGAAAATCAAGGAGATAATGCAATGACAGAAAAACAGGTAGTCAAACATTTTGAGGAGACCGGAGCTCTTCTCACCGGACATTTCGAGCTTCGCTCGAAACTTCATTCAGACCGATACTTTCAGTGCGCGAACGTGCTTCGCTATCCGCGCATTGCCGAAAAGCTCTGCAAGGAGGTCACGACCCGTGCGATAAAGAGCGGCAAGCTCGGCAAACGCATCGACGGAGTGATCTCTCCCGCCGTCGGCGGAATACTTGTCGGTCATGAGGTCGCACGCGTCCTGAACGTGAAGTGCGTGTTCGCGGAGAAGGTTCAGGACGGTGACAAGAAGGACGCCACGGGCAAGCCTGTCACGAAACTGGCCATGCGCCGCTTTGCGCTCAAGAAGGGAGAACGCTATGTTGTGGCGGAAGACGTCGTGACGAAGGGCGGACGTGTACAAGAGACGATAGATCTCGTCAAGGCGGCGGGTGCAAAGGTTGCCGGTGTCGTGCTTCTCGTAGACCGCAGCGGCGGCAAGGTGAAGTTCGGCAGGATTCCGATGTTCTCGCTCATGCAGATGACCCCCGTCACATGGGAGCCGTCGGAATGTCCTCTCTGCAAGGCAGGCGGAAAGCCGTGCCATCCGGGATCGTGAGCAGGCCAATAGATGTTTCTGATAATTGACATTGCGCTGCTGCTTGCCGCATACGCGGCGGCATTCTGTGTCCGCATGAACTTCGCAGAGCCGATTGCCGGATGGCAGTCGGCTTGCGTGTCATCCATCTCCGCCTGCGTCGTGCAGATGACGCTCTTGACGGCGTTCAAGCTGAACCGCGCATGGCGGTGGCGTGTGACGGCTCGGGACATCCCGAAGTACGTCATGGTGTTCGCCCTGTCGGCCGTGGCGCTAATCGGGCTTCGTTTTCTCCTGCCGTGTGGCAGCATGCTCTGGGCGAGACCTCCATATTCAGTGACTCTGATAGACGCCGTTTTCGCGTTCTTTGCGATTGTCGGCATGCGTCTGCTCAGGCAGACCCACAAGTCTGCGGTCATGGAGGACATTGTACGCAGTGCCCGCATGCCTGTGCCGAAATTGTTTTCCGGGAAGCGCGTCATGGTGACCGGTGCGGGCGGATCCATCGGAAGCGAGATTGTGCGTCAGGTGGCAAAGGCCGGGGCTGCGAAGGTGTTTATGGTGGAGCGCGGCGAGAATGCTCTGTACAGGATCGATTATGAGATGCGCCGGCTGGGTTCCTGCGTTCCGCTCATGGTTGACGTCTCTGACGTCGATAAGATGCGGAATGTCTTTACTGAATGCCGTCCGGAGATCGTCCTTCACGCGGCGGCGTACAAGCATGTTCCGATGGTGGAGATGAATCCCGAGGAAGGTTTCCGGAACAATACTGAGGCCACTGGACAGCTTGTGAAGCTTGCAAGGGAGTTTGGCGTAGATCGGCTGGTGTTCATCTCCACGGACAAGGCAGTGCATCCGAAGAGTGTGATGGGCAGGACGAAGCGCGAGGCGGAAAAGCTTGTCCTCGCCGAAGGATATACGGTCGTGCGTTTCGGCAATGTGTACGGAAGCTCAGGCAGCGTAATCGAACTATGGCGCGACCAGATAGCCGCCGGTGGACCGGTTACGGTCACGGACCGGAGGATGACCCGCTATTTCATGTCCGTGCAAGAGGCTGTCGGACTCGTTCTGAACGCGGCATCATATGACAGCGGGAAAATTTACACTCTTGACATGGGTGAACCCAAGAGTATCGTCCGCATGGCGGAGGATATGATCAAGGCCGCAGGTTGGCGTCCCTACAGGGATATCGAGATCGCTTTTACAGGGGTGCGTCCTGGTGAAAAGCTGGAGGAGGAACTCGGGCTTGAGCAGGGCGTGAGAATTGAAGGCACGAAGATTTTCGTATCTACACCAACTTCCTCAAATTGATCTATGCGGATTGATGTGCGCTTTTACGCAGTCGATCCCTATCTCCAGAATTCTCGCTATGTCGGCGTCGATTGGTCGGCTACGGATCGTCGCGGTCTTAAGTCTGCGCTCGATGCGGTCGGCGTGATCGTAAAGGCGGCAGGTACGCAGACGCCGCGCGAATATCGTGAAATCGTGAAGCAGGCTGGCGGGTATATTCCGGTGCGTCATGGACTTCAGGTGGACATGAACGGCGATTTCGCTGGAGACTTCCCGTCCGCTCGGGATTCATTGCGGGAGAGATGCCCGTCGTCCCGGTCTCATCACTCATTATCCATCCCGATCTCTCTTCACCCTTTACCCATCACTCATCACTCATCATGACTTTTTGATATAATCTACGGCATGGAAAAGGTTGCGACAGATATATATTCGTTTGCGCGGATGCGTGAGGAGGGGTTTACGTACGTCGATAAGACGGAGGAACTTTATGCCATGGCATCGGGTGATGCAGGCGCGCAGTTTTTCATGGCGCGTCCAAGGCGGTTCGGCAAATCGCTTGCCGTTTCAACGCTGAAGTGTCTTTTTGAAGGGCGTCGCGAGCTTTTCCAGGGGCTCAAGATCGAGCCGAAGTGGGACTGGTCGAAGAAGTGGCCTGTACTGCATCTTGATATGGGCAGTGCGCAGACAGCCAATGTCTCGGAACTGCATAGACGTTGGCGCGCCATTCTTGCGAACGAATGCGTTCGCAACGGAATCGATTTTCGTGATGATGAAAATCCGGCGACGGCTTTTGAGAATGTTATGAGGGATCTTGCCGCCAGATCTCCGGATGGGCGCATGGTGCTTCTTGTCGACGAATACGACAAGCCGATTCTCGGACATCTGATGAAGCCGGACGTGACGGAGTTCCGCGACGCGTTGAAGGCGTTCTACTCTGTGATCAAGACCCTTGAGGAGAAGCAGCGCTTCACATTCATTACGGGTGTAAGCAAATTTTCCAAGGTGTCCATCTTTTCGGATCTCAACAATCTGAACGACTGGACGATGGATGCGACGACGGCCACGCTTTTCGGATATACGCATGAAGAGGTCAAGGAGTGTTTCCCCGGTCGCATTCACGCTCTTGCCGAAGCTAATGGACTTACTGACGCCGAGGCATTTGCCAAGATAATAGAGTGGTATGACGGCTATCGGTTCCATCAGTCTGCAAAGTTTGTCATAAATCCCGTGTCACTTGGTCAGTGCTTCCAGAAAAAAGAGTTCAACGACTACTGGTCCAATACTGCGGTCCCTACGTTTCTGATAGACATACTCAGGAAGCGTCCTTTAGACTTCTCGACAGTAGGCGTCAGCGAGACGGCTCTCAATGCATACGAACCGGACAATCCGCAGATTGTCACGCTGCTTTACCAGACCGGATATCTGACCATCAAGGATTTTTGCCAGATCGGTGCATCTCGCATGTATGAACTGAAGTTTCCGAATCTTGAGATCGAGAATTCTTTTCTGTCATGTGTGGCCAGTGCCTATACGGGGAAAGATGATGTCGCATCGGCGAATTATGCGTTCGAGGCGGCAAAGGCTCTGTATGCTCATGATCCGCAGAAGTTTGTCAAGGCGCTCAAGTCGTTCTTTACGGACATCCCCTACGACATGACGGACCGTCAGAACGAACAGATGTGGCAGACGATCGTATATGTAGTCTTGCGCTCCATCGGTGTGAACGTCAATGGCGAGGTGAAGACGCACGATGGCCGGATCGACATGGTTGTCGATCTTCCGAGTGACATATATATCGTCGAATTCAAGCTTGATAAGCCCGCATCCGAGGCGATGGAGCAGATAAAGGGCAAGGACTATGCAGGGAAGTATGCTCTTTCCGGAAAGCGCGTGACGCTCATCGGCATATCCTTCTCCGCCGAAAAGCGCACGATTGTCGAAGATATGGTCGAAGAGGTACGGCTTGACGAGGCGGAAGACGCACTGGCGGCGACGCCGAGGCGGAAGTCAATGCTCCGCAAGGGATATATTCCCATGTTGGTTTCTTCTGCTTTGGTAGGTGGAATGCTCTGCGGGTGCGCCGAATCGTATGATTTGGTGATCTATGGAAGTTCTCCGGCGGCGCTTTCGGCGGCTGTTCAGGCGAAGCGGATGGGCAAAGGTGTCGTCATCGTCTCACCCGAAACGCGTATCGGCGGTCTGACGACCGGCGGTCTCGGACAGACGGACATCGGAAACAAGTCTGCGTTCGGGGGACTGGCGGTTGAATTCTACCGCGACATCGCGGAACACTATTCCGACGCGAAGAACTGGATCCATCAGAAACCGGAGACCTACTTCCCGGACGGACAGTGCGCAGGTACGCGCGATTCCGGCACCATGTGGACGTTCGAGCCCTCGGCGGCGCTGAAGGTTCTCGAGGACTGGGAAAAGCGTGACGGTCTGGACATTCGAAGAGGCGAAAAGCTGGACCGCGAAAAAGGCGTGGAGAAGCGCAACGGGAAAATAATCTCGATAACGACGCTCTCCGGCAGGACGTTCCGCGGTAAGATGTTCGTGGATG
>JAZOAC010000004.1:0-12000 GCA_045595285.1 Kiritimatiellia bacterium
GACCGCAAATCAACGGATTTTTGGCATAAGTTAAATGCAACAAGGCAAACTAAATGCAAATCAATAACCTACCTTGCATTTAACCTGCCCATAGTTGCATTTACTTTGTCCGGCGACCATAAAATCCGAGGAAGCACGAGCCCTGACGGGATTGTCCGCAGGAACTGTGCCACAGATGCCGTTCTCATGCATGCCATGACTTGCAATCCCGCCCTGACCGGAACGTTTTCGAACGCCGATGGACGTCAAAGTGACAGCAGATGCTCCCGCACGCTCTTGGAGACAAGAGCAAAATCGCTCGGCTCCATCGAATACGAGGCGCGACCCTTCGTGAGCGAGCGGATCGCCGTCGCATAGCCGAACATCTGCGCCATGGGCACGCGGGCGTGCACGACCTGCATGTCATCGCGCTGAGCCATGTCCAGGACATTCCCTCGCCTCATGTTGAGATCGCCAAGCACCTCGCCTACGGACTCCGGCGGCGTCGTGATCTCCAGCTTCATGATCGGTTCAAGGAACTCTGGGGCCGCAGCCAGAGCCGCCTCACGGAAGCCCATGACAGCCGCACCGCGCAGCGCAATCTCGTCCGATATCTCCGGATCGACAATCTCGATCGCGGAAACGGAGGCATCGATATCCGTCATCGGATAGCGGGCGAGCACACCCGTCATGATTCCGTCGAGAAGACCCTGCTCCAGCGTCTCGGCGAGACGCGCGTCCGGAAGCGCATTCTTGACGTCACGGGAGAGGGACACCTTGTGCCCTGCACCGCGCTCAAGCGGCTTCACGTCCACCGTCAGCGTAACGGCATGGCGCTTACCGCCGATTTCGCGATCAAAAGTGAACGGAACGGACGCATGCTGCTGGACGGTTTCGGCGTAGGACACCATCGGCTTGCCTACGTTCGCCGCGACCTTGAACTCGCGCTTTAGGCGGTCGACAAGAATCTCAAGGTGAAGCTCTCCCATGCCGGAAAGTATCGTCTGCCCCGTCTCCTCGTCCTCGCGGAACTGGCACGTCGGATCCTCGGCTGCAAGCGCCTTCATGGAATCTACGAGCTTGTCCTTGTCTCCGCCGGACTTCGGCTCGATGGCGAGGAACATGACGGGCTGCGGCGCGGTTATTCGTTCAAGATAGCAGGGTTTCATCTCCGCACACAGAGTGTCGCCGGTCGTGGACTCTTTAAGCCCCACAAGCGCTCCGATGTCACCGGCGGTGAGCTGATCGACCTCGATCTGATCATCCGCAAAAAGACGCACGATCTTCATCACGCGCTCGCGCTTCTTGGTGCGCGGATTGTACACATTCGCACCTTTCTTCAGGATGCCGCCGTATACGCGCACGAAGAAGAGACGCCCCACAAACGGGTCTGTGGCGATCTTGAACACAAGCGACGTAAGAAGCTCGCCGTCGCGCTGCTCGCGCGTAACGGGCTCTCCGCTCTTGAGATCCGTCGCGACGACGGCCGGACGGTCCTTGGGACTCGGAAGATACCACGTGACCGCGTCAAGCAGCGGTTGTACACCCTTGTCGCGGAGCGATGTGCCGCAAAGGACGGGAACGATCCTGTTGGCGACGACAAGACGGCGGAGCGCGCCCTTGAGTTCGGCTGCAGTCAGGTCGCCGTTCTCGAGATACGCCTCCATGACGCCTTCATCGAGATCTGCGACGCGTTCGCAAAGTTCGGCTCGAGCCAACTCCGCGTCATCCTTCAGTTCGGCAGGGATTTCGCCTACGGTGAAATTCTTGCCGTCCGTCTTCTCGTCATAGACGATACCCTTCATCTCGATGAGATCTATTACACCGACAAATCCATCCTCCTTGCCGATGGGAAGCTCCACCGGGACGGCGTTCGCCTTCAGCTTTTCGCGAAGTTCCTCTACCACGCGCATGAAGTTCGCGCCCATGCGGTCCATCTTGTTCACGAACGCGACCCGCGGCACGGAATAGCGGTCCGCCTGCCGCCACACGGTCTCGGACTGCGGCTGAACGCCGCCGACGGCGCAGAATACGCAGACGGCTCCGTCTAGGACGCGCAGCGAACGCTCGACCTCCATCGTGAAGTCGACATGGCCGGGCGTGTCGATTATGTTGATCGCATGGCCGTTCCATTCGCAGGATATGGCGGCGGACTGGATGGTGATGCCGCGCTCGCGCTCCTGCACCATGAAGTCGGTGGTTGTGTTGCCGTCATGCACGTCGCCGTGCTTGTGTATCTTGCCGGTGTAGAAAAGTATCCTCTCGGTTGTCGTGGTCTTTCCCGCATCGATGTGGGCGACAATGCCGATGTTGCGTACGTTAGATAAAGCTGATTCTTCCATAGGCCGGACATTATACCACATCGGATCGGGAATCCACTTCTCTTCGGCTGAAAGTTTCGAGGGGAAAGTTTCGTGAGGCCGCCGCAAATGGAACTTTCAGTCACTTCGTGGCGGACTCGATCAAATCCGCCATCTCGTTGCGCCACGAATAGAGTTCGGAAGGATCATCGCTGAAGCAGCTAAGTGACTTGACGAGCGACGGAGGGACCGCCACGAGCTCGCGCGCTCGGCGAGCCCATGCATCCTCCTTGCCGTGGGTCGCAATCCTGTCCTTGAGGATCTTCACATACGAGTAGTCCTCCAGTCCGTCGCGAAAGTTTTCAAGGCGCACCGTCGGAAGCGGAATCCCGTCCGGGCCGACACCGGTCAGGCAGCCTTCACCATTGAATCCGAAGCAGCTTGCCGCCACCCAGTCCGTAAACGGACTGTTGCCTATGGTGTGAGGGGAAAGCCACTTCGACATCTGCCAATAGAGGAATCCGTCAGCCTTGTGGAACACAGACTGGGCCCCCACCAGAGAACGCGCATCGATCGGCTTGTTCTCGATGTGCAGGTTCGCGCAGTTCCATGTCGGGCCGTCGCAGACGTACCACCATATCTTGCGGCCTGCCGCACGCGCCTTTTCGGCACGCTTGAAGTCGTAGCGCCCGGTGAGAGGGCAGAACATCTCCACGTTCTCAAGCGAATTCGTGCCGATGCCGAAATCCACGTCCCTCGCCGTCGTGAAGAGAGGCACCCCGGGAAACTCCTTGTGGATGAGATCGGCGGAACGGCGGATGCGGGGGAAGTCCTTGGGGTTCAGCTCGTCATTGCCGTAGAAGAACGCCTTGTCGAGAATGCCAAGGGACTTCGCCTTGTCGTATATCCTGCGGTAGTACGGCATGGTCTTCTCCCGCCATTGCCTCATCGACTTCTCGCTCGCTCCGCGCATGCCCCAGTAGGCCAGATTGAACGGTCCGAGGCGCCCCTGATCCCTAAGACGGGTGAGCGCCGCCCAGTTCGGCTCCGGATCATGCTTGGAACGGCCGACACGGTAAAGCATATCATACGTGACGAGATAGTCCGCAAGGAAGTCCACCCACTGGGTGTGGCGTTTCTTCCATATGTTGGCGGGAGCGTCCGGATCTTTCTTGGCGGCCTGACGCTCCGCGAACTCGGCGTTCGTCGGCAGCCAGCCGATGCCGCCGCTCGGGTTGAAGTTCATCGCAACCGGAAGCGTCGAAAGCTTCGGAAGCTCGAAATCGTTCACGCGAATCTCAATCGGGATGCGAACATCATCCACGCCTTCCGCCGAAACGGAGATTTTGCCACGGTAAACACCCGCCTTCTGGTTCCGGGGACACGCCACGCGCACCCAGAATCCTTGAGCCACATCCTCAGCCACATCCGTTTCACGGACATGGTCGAGAATCACGTCTGGATACCAATCCGGACGGGGGAAATACCCTCTGCGCCAGTATCCGGCCCTGTCGGCGGAATTGGTGTACAGTGTACGCCCGACGGCATACGGCGCCTGATACAGCGTTCTGGTGTATCCCGTCACCGCACAGGCGATATTCGAGGCGGCAAACGTCGAACCGTCCCTCCCGGCAAGATCTCCAGCGCACTTCACCGAAACACGCTTGAGCGATCCCTTTGCCGGCGCGACAACAACCTGTGCACTCTCGTATTCTCCACGGGCAAGGCGCACCTTCAGACAGCGCGCCGCCTTCACATTGGATAGCGCGTCCGGCGCTTTCGGCAATACATGCTCCATGGCGGTTGCCGTGCCGATGAGCATTGCGTCCGCCTTCATCCCCGCCGACGCCATTGCCTTCCGGAGCGCAGCCTTGGCGTCGGCACGCGCCGCCCTGCTGCGGGCCTCCACCGCCCTGACCATTGCGGTTATCTTGGCTTCATCCTCCGGACGGTACCTGCCCGGAATCAGAGGTTCGCCCTTCTTGAGAAGCCTGATGTTGTCGAGATACATCGTTGTGGCATAGGGATGGAGCGCATAGAAGCGAAGCTCGGAAACCTTCCTGCGGGACTTCGCGGCCTTCTCCGGCCAGCGGTCGAGCTCAACGAGCCATGTGGACTTTCCGATGCGTGCGTAATGGGAACTGCGCTTCCCCTTTGCCCGGTATATGCTGTCGTCAAGCCTGTCACCCGCCGCCGCGATATGGAGAGTGAGCTGATCGTCGTTCCCGCCCGCATTCACGACATCGATTGCAAGCCTGTCATACGCGGAGAAATCCGTTTCGGGAATGCGAATCGTGAACCCCATTCTGTGCGAACGATCCCAGGAGACTTCAAGCGAATGCCTGCCGGACGAAGCGAATTTTTCCGCGATCCTCATTCTAGGTCGACGAAACGGCATCGCAGAATACGACTTCTTTTCCTCGGGTCTCTCAAAATCCACCATCGTGCAGGATCCGGAAGCCTCCACTCCGGTCGTATTCGCGGCGGCAGACGAATCCTCCATGTCCGCTATCGCCGCCGCGGAGGCCATGAACGCGGCGGAAGAGAATACCGCCGCAAGAGCAAGACAACTACTTTTCTTCATTTTTGCACACCTTGCATTTCATGAATCAAAACCGTCAATCTCTCATCCATTCCGGAAGAGACGCCGGGCAGGAGAAACGAAAACCATAGCCATTCTGATTGCCGTCCGTGTTATTCGCCTGATTCAATGAGGTTCGAAATGCCGAGCGCGTAGAAATAAGCGGCGAGTTTTTATACACCGAACCCGTCTGAACTGCTCTCGGACCGCCACGCACAACACGAGAGATTGTTTCAGTCGTCGGTGTTGGACCCGCAGGTGCAACTACCGATTCTGTCGGATAAGCTCCCCACTGATCAAGAACCCACTCATTCACCAAGCCATGCATATCATACAATCCCCAGTTGTTTGGTCTCTTAAGTCCAACTGTATGGCTCTTCGCTCCGCCTGTGTACGCCGTCCATGCAACCTCATCGGGTGAATCTCCGTCATGATTCCAGCGTCCCTGAGTTCCGGCACGGCACGCATATTCCCATTCTGCTTCTGTAAGCAGGTCAAAACGAAGTCCGGTCCGAGTCCTCATGGTTGCCATGTGGCCGCCGGTAAGATAACCGTCCGCCGGCCAACTGTAAGTGGTACCGCGAATAACTGTGTATTTCGTATTGTATTTCGGGGAAACACTGGGCGTTTCTTGGCCATCGCAGAACTCGTTGACCTGAGTGAATGTCGTCGGATATATTGCGACATAATAGTCATTCGTCAGCGTTACATAATGCGGCGTTTCATGCGCCTGGCGATTCGGTTCATCCTCCGGGGACCCCATCCTCCATTTCACACCAGCTGCCGGGATCTTGCGCATCACAAGTTTAGTGGTGCGATACGGGTCTTTCTTAAGTGCGGCAACGGCATCTGCATCCTCTGGATCTGCGGTTTTTATGCCGCCAGGAATATCCTCGACTTTGGCATAGAACATCGCGTTGCTTCGCACATTGGAGTCTATCACCATGTAGTCGGGCGGCGAATCAAAGCTCCATGCCTGAACCAGGACCTTGAACTCGCTGTTGTGGAAATGGTGTCCCGGCCATTCCTTCGACGGACGCCATACCCATGTGTGCTTTCCGGCCTTGACCGCCCTGTTTGCCGGGAATGCGTCTTTTGTCGAATAGGGATCCCGCAGCGTCTGGTAGTTTTCCGCGCCGATGGACACTCCGTTCGTCGTGATGTCCATCGTCACAATGGCGTTTGCGGAGAGACTGAACGATATGGTTACCATGCGGCTTGAATTCTGCGACACTTCAAGATCCGTAATCTCCGGCTGGGCCGCAGCCACAAGTGAGGCGCCTGCGAAAACAATTGCGAGTATCCTTTTCATGTGCTTTTACCTTTCTTTAGATTCACCTGATTACGATTGTCGCGCCTCTGGGTCTAGAGTCGAAATTAACCAATGCAAGATCGGCCTCATGACATATTCTGGACTCGAATCCAGAAACCAGCGCAACCGTATGGGCTGATGCGCAAGGCCGATTTGTAGGCGGCTCGGCATCCCCCCAGAAGGGAATTTCATCGGCGACAACGGACAAGGCCGCACCGCATGCAAGACAGAAACCCACCGCAAGTTTCTTTGCTGTCATCTTCCTCACCCCCGCTATCCGGCCACCCGTCGGCACAGCACCTGCTGCACAACTTCTTGACGTGGTGGTCCACTGCCAAGAAATATACCAAAATCTTTTTTTTTTTCAACCGTTTTCTGAACTGCTGAAATTCGGAAAACAGAAAGGAAATATCGTGAAACCGGAGATCGACGCTACAGAGTGTTTTCTACTTGACAAACTGAGACAAGCCACCAAAATTACATGAATGCCGATCACACATGGAACTGCAGACCTTTACGATCCACAGCCCCATGTCAGAGTACGCAACTTCGTTAATCAATGAATCGCAATGCACCGGTCGGGCAGGCATCGACGCACATGCGGCAGTCCCTGCAGCCGGATATCGCATCAGGAGTGTTGAACTCCGGCTTTATGACGGTCTTGAACCCACGGTCGACAAGTCCGAGAATGCCCTTGCCGGCCTTCTCTTCGCAGATCCGGACGCAGAGGTTGCATCCGATGCACTTGCGCTGGTTGCGCTCGATGCACTCAAGCTCTGCCTCGGTGAAACCGGGATGGAACTCGCCTTTCAGACGCTTCGTGTCGCTGCGCAGCTGGTTCGCGTAGCGGATGAGGCGGCAGTCCGCATAGTCATGGCAGCCGCACTCGAGACAACGCTTCGCCTCCGCCATCGCCGCCTCGACCGAAAGTCCGAGATTGACCTCCTTGAAGTCGTTCCTGCGCTCCTCCGGCGAACGGTGCGGCATCTTGACGCGTTCGATGCGTTCACGGTCGGCGAAATCGCGGTCCGTAACCTCGAGTTCGGATATGACAGGCTTCTCCGGAAGGTATTCTCCGCCGTTCAGATACGCATCAACTGCAAGCGCGGCCTCGTTTGCCTGTCCTATCGCGCCGATTGCGATTCCCGCACCGTCGTTCACGGTGTCGCCGCAGGCGAACACACCGGGGATCGACGTGGCGAAGTTGCGGACGTCCGCCGCAATCGTCCCCCACTTGGTCTGCGGAATATCTGCGAATCCTTCCGGATCGTTCTTCTGTCCGATGGCCGCGATGACGCTGTCGAGCTGAATCTCCTCGAACCTGCCCTCGACCGGCACAGGTCTGCGGCGGCCGCGCTCGTCGGGTTCGCCAAGCTCCATGACCTGGAGACGCATCCCGCTCACACGACCGTCCGTGCCGAGTATCTCGTCCGGAGCGCAGAGGAACTTGAACTTGACACCCTCTTCCTCTGCCTCGACGATCTCTATGTCGTCTGCCGGCATCTCCTTGCGGGTGCGGCGGGAGACGATGTAGACATCCTTCGCGCCGAGGCGGACCGCGGTGCGGCAGGCGTCCATCGCCGTATTGCCGCCGCCGACGATGGCGACGCGGTCCCCGATTTCGGGATTGCCGCCGTCAACTGCGACACGGAGAAAATCTATGCCGCCCCACACGCCCTTGAGCTCTTCGCCCTTCACGCGCATCGCGGAGGACTTCCAGGCACCGTTCGCAACGATCACCGCATCGAACCGGGAACGGAACGACTCGAACGTCTCATCGCGTCCGATCTTGAAATTGTTTACGAACTTCACGCCCAATGCGGCAATTGCGTCCGTTTCGGTCTTCAGGATAGCCTTCGGCAGACGGTACTCCGGAATGCCGTAGCGCAGCATGCCGCCCATTTCCGGCATCTGATCGACGATCGTTACGTCATGCCCCTTCTGGACGAGCTTGAACGCGGCTGTAAGACCGGCCGGCCCGCCGCCGATGATTCCGACCTTCTTTCCGGTGGACGGAGCCACGGCGACCGGATGCGCATTGCCGTCCTTGCGCACCTGGTCTGCGGCGAAATACTTGAGATGCGCAATGGAAATCGGCGCCTCTACGTGCTTGCGGCGGCAGGCCGTCTCGCACGGATGGGGACAGACCCTTCCAATCGCCGCCGGAAGCGGGAACACCTCCATGATTGTGGATACCGCGTCGGCGAAGCGTCCCTCGGCAATCTCCTTCACGTACTTCTGGCAGTCCGTGTGCGCAGGGCAGTTGAGCTTGCACGGGCCTATGCAGTCTCCGTCGTGGTCGCCCATGAGAAGATCGAGCGCCAGTTTGCGCGCCTTCAACGCACGTTCGCCCGTGGTGCGCACGACCATGCCCTCTGTAGCCTTCGTCGCGCAGGCGCGGAGAAGCTTCGGACACTTCTCCACCTCGACAACGCACACTCCGCATGCGCCATAGGGCCGGAGTTCCTCCCTGAAGCAGAGATTGGGGATCTCAATGCCGGCCTTTGCTGCGGCTGCGAGGACGGTCGTCCCCTCCTCGACCGAAACCTGAACACCGTCAATCGTCAAATTCACTGTTGCCATGACCATCGTCCTTTCAGCCAACGATAACTGCGCCAAACTTGCAGACGGACGCGCACGCGCCGCACTTTATGCACTTGGCGGCGTCTATCGCATGGGGCTCCTTCACCGAACCGGAAATCGCCGCGACCGGACACTTCCTCGCACAGAGCGTGCACCCCCTGCACTTGTCGGCATCGATGGAATACGTGCGAAGCGCGGAGCATTCGTGCGCCGGACAGCGCCTCTCGCGGATGTGCGCATCGTATTCGTTGCGGAAGTAGCGGATCGTCGTGAGCACCGGGTTCGGAGCCGTCTGCCCAAGGCCGCAAAGCGCACCGTCCTTGATTCCGAGGCACAGCTCCTCGAGAAGTTCAACGTCCCCTTCGCGCCCCTTGCCCTCGGTGATGCGCACCAGGATTTCGTGGAGACGTTTCGTGCCTATGCGGCAGTGGACGCACTTCCCGCAGCTCTCCTTCGCCGTGAAGTCGAGAAAGAACCGGGCCATGTTCACCATGCACGTGCGGTCGTCCATGACCACCATGCCGCCGGAACCCATGATCGCGCCGGTCGCGCCGAGCGCCTTGTAGTCGATCTGCGTGTCGAGAAGCGATTCGGGAATGCAGCCGCCGGAGGGGCCGCCCATCTGCACGGCCTTGAACTTTCCTCCGTCGCGGATGCCGCCGCCGATACCGAAGATGACGTCACGGAGCGTAAGCCCCATCGGAACCTCCACGAGTCCGCCGCGCCGTATCTTGCCGGTAAGGGCGAACACCTTCGTCCCCTTGGAGAACTCCGTGCCCATCGCGGAGAACGCCGCACCGCCGTTGAGTATGATCCATGACACGTTGGCGAACGTCTCGACGTTGTTGATGTTCGAAGGCCTGTCGGTGAATCCCTTCTCCGCCGGGAACGGCGGCTTGAGACGCGGCATTCCGCGGCTGCCTTCAAGCGATTCGATGAGTGCCGTCTCCTCGCCGCACACGAATGCACCGGCACCCGCCTTGATGCGAAGTTCGCAGGAGAACCCGGAACCGAGAATGTCCGCGCCGAGAAGATTGGCGGCGGTGGCATCCTTGATGGCCTTTTCGAGACGGACGATCGCCAGCGGATATTCCGCGCGCACGTACACGAACGCCCTGGAAGCGCCTATTGCATACGCGGCGATGAGCATGCCTTCGATGAGAGAGTGGGGATCGCCTTCGATGAGCGCACGGTCCATGAACGCGCCGGGATCGCCTTCATCGGCGTTGCAGATGAGATACTTCTCGCCGCCCTTTGCGTTGCGGGCGGCGTTCCACTTGAACCATGTCGGGAATCCCGCACCGCCGCGCCCGGCGAGACCGGACACCTTGATCTCCTCGATAACCTGCTCCGGGGACATTGCCGCCGCGCCATCCTCGCCGAGAATCCTGGCGATCGCCTTGTAGCCGTCCGCCGCCCTGTATGATTCGAGGGACTCGGGATCGATGACTCCGCAATGGCGCAGCGCAATACGCGTCTGCTTCTCAAGGAACTGCGCATCGTCATCGGATATGGCAAGATCCTTCACCCCGGAAAGATCGCCCGACACCGCCGCCGCGTATATCCGTTGCGCATCCGACTCCCGGACCTTGACGAGACGGGCCGCAAGCGCGTCTCCGTCATAGACGTCCACAATCGGTTCAAGGTAGCACATGCCGATGCAGCCGGTGACGCCGACATCCACCTTGGCCGATGCGTCCGCGCGGACTGCGTCAAGCGCGGCGTGAACCCTGCGCGCGCCTGCGGCGATTCCACAGCTACCCTCGCCTACGACAATCCTCATGACGCCACCCCTTCCGCCTTGATCCTGCGCACAATCTCACGCGCCGACTCGGGCGTGAGCGAACCGTATGCGGTTTCGTTGATCATCATCACGGGCGAAAGCGAGCAGCACCCGAGACATGCGACCTCCTTGAGCGAGAACAATCCATCCTCCGTGGTGCCACCGTCCTCGATGCCCAGTTCGTCCTGAAGAGCCTTCGCAATGGAGTCCGCCCCATTCACGTGGCAGGCGGTTCCCTTGCACAGCATGATGAGATTCCTGCCGACGGGCTTGAGACGAAACTGGGTGTAGAACGTCGCCACGCCCATGACCTTAGCCGGGCTCACTCCGACATGCTCCGCCACTGCGTATATTACGTCGGTCGGGAGGTATCCGTATATCTCCTGCGCACGCTGGAGAATGGAGATGAGGGCGTGACTGTCGCCCTCAAACTCCTTGAAGACCGTCTCTAGCCTGGTCAGGTCGCTCTTTGTACAATTCTCGCACATGGATTTGTCTCAATTAACGTTATCGTCTATTGGGTCTGATTATATCATACTTGCCCACTTTTAAACCGGATGTCATTTTCATCACGAACGCCAGCCACGCAAACCATCACTTTGCAGAACATGGGAATGTTCCTGCCGCAACCTCTGACACATATTCGGAGAATGCCCGTTTTGCTTCCGCAGCCAAATTGGCGTACCGCTTTACGAATGACGGCACATGCCCTTCATTAAGCCCTAGAAGATCGTGCATGACAAGCCATTGCGCATCGCAAACCGGTCCTGCACCGATGCCAACCGTGGGAATGCGCAGAGCCGCAGTAACCTCCGCGGCAAGCTCTCCAGGAACGCACTCAAGCGTAACCGCAAACGCACCCGCCTCTTCGACCGCCTTTGCGTCGGCAAGCACCTGTGCTGCCGCCTCATGCGTTTTCCCCTGCATTTTGAAGCCACCATAGGAATTCACGCTCTGCGGCATCATCCCGACATGCGCCAGGACTGGAATTCCAGCAGACGTCATGCGGCGGATAAGCCCGCACACTGATGCACCGCCTTCGAGTTTCACGGCATCCGCACCGGCCTTGAGGCAGTTGACTGCGTTTGCCATTGCCGCATCGTCGCCACACTGATAACTCCCAAAAGGCATGTCCGCAACCACAAGCGCGTCTTTCACAACCCGAGCGACTGCGGCGGTCGCAGAAAGGGTTTCTTCCATCTTCACGGGAATAGTGGTGGCATACCCAAGCATTGTCATGCCCATTGAATCGCCGACCAGGAGGCATGGCACGCCCGCCTCGTCTGCAAGCTTCGCAAAGCATGCGTCGTAGGCTGTACAGCATCCAAGTTTCTGTCTGCCCTTGGCGGCCCTGAAAGCCGCTACCGTCCACTTTTTCATAATGCCCTGAAGTATACCATATTTCCAGACAGCTGATCCTTCGAGACCGAGAAAATTCACCTCGGTGACAAGACAAAGTAAA
>JAZOAC010000005.1:0-50186 GCA_045595285.1 Kiritimatiellia bacterium
GCGCCGAAAGAATGGGATTGGTGGTGCATCGATGGCGTGCGGTATCATGGGCGCGACATAACGGTTCTTTTCGACCGTGATGGCACTCGTTACGGGAAAGGCAAAGGGCTTGTTGTCATTGGTGAGGATGAAAAGTGAAGATGAATAAAATGTCGGAGTCGTATCATCCGGGTGGACGGTCTGGATCTGAACGGAAGGTGGCGTTCAGGTTCGAGGAGGGGACGTCTATCGCAGAGGTCCTGAATGTGGATTTTAGGGCGAAAGGTGTTGATGCACGATGAACGCCTCTGCTTCAGACATGGCTTTCGACGGACAGCCTCGCGGTGACCGCTACAAGTGGTGGCTGCTGGCGTTTCTGTTCGTGACGTATTTTCTCGAACAGGGGGCGCGTCAGGTCTACAATGCCACGCTTCCGCAGATCAAGGTCGACTTTGCGGCGTTCGGCGTGACCAATACGGAACTGGGCGTGGTGGGGACTGTGTTCGGAGCCGTGTTTGGGATATCTCTCGTAGGCTCGGGAAAACGCGGCGGCAGCGGACGCGCCAGATTCAGAATGGTCGACTGGGACGGAGATGGAAGAACGGATATACTACAGGCGGCATTCAACGCCAGACTTGTGAAAAACATTCGAGAGCGCGACGGGCGGCACATATTCCGCTATCTCAAAAAGGTGGGTGTGGAACAGTTACAGGGTCATACGTGCTGTCCGACTACCGTAGACTTCAATGCCGACGGCATCCCTGATCTTGTGATTGCCGCCGAGGACGGATATTTCTATTATATGAAAAATCCCGGAAGCCGATCAAAGGGAGAGAATGGCAAATGAACGGAAATTTTGATGTCATATCGTTCGGGGAGATTTTGTGGGATGTAATTGAAGGAGTGCCGCATATCGGCGGGGCTCCGTTCAATTTTGCCGCATATGCGGCAAAATGCGGCTTGATATCCGGAATTGTTTCGGCGGTGGGTGATGACGAGCTTGGTCGTGATGCCTTAAAGGCGGCAACCGGATTTGGCGTTGACGTGTCGCAGGTTGCAGTACATCCCGTTTTGCCTACCGGCACTGTCAATGTTACGCTTCAAAACGGAATTCCTTCCTATGAAATCGTACAGCCGGTTGCGTGGGATGAGATAACGCTGCCTGAACGGATTTCCCGAACGCCACGCGCTTTCTATTTCGGAACATTATCGCAGCGTTGCCCGGTATCCGCCGCAACACTTTGTGAGCTTCTGCAGAGATTCGGATCATCGCTTGTTTTCTTTGACGTCAATTTGCGGCAGGATTTTTGGGATGTGGAGCTCGTCAGGAAGGGCTTGGTGAATGCTGACATCCTCAAGGTCAATGACGAAGAAATGAGTCGGTTAGGTTTTGTTCCCGATGAACTTCTCGCCCGTTTCCCGCGTTTGAAGATAATCGTGGAAACGCGTGGTGCGCTTGGGTGCAGGATCGTTTCGCGCAAGGGGGAACGGTTTGACAGCCCGGCCTTCACCGATGAACCCGTAGTTGATACCGTAGGAGCCGGAGATTCCTTCTCGGCTGCATTTCTGGCATCGGTTCTGCGCGGAGAAAGTCTCGAATCTGCCGCAGAAGCGGGGAATCGTCTTGCAGGACGCGTTGCAGCCCGTTCGGGTGCCATTCCAGAGAATTTATAAGATTCTGCGGGGACAAGACCCTTGCGAAGGAAGTGAAAATTCCGGCAGGATTCAGGTTGATTTTGGGAAGTTGAATTGAGTGAAGAGATGCGAGATACTTGACCATGCGCGGCGTCATTAAAGAACTCTTTTGAGGGTTCCTCCAAGAATCAATAGAAATCTTTCAATTAATCAATCATCCATCCGCTCTTTTTAACTTATCTCACTTTCCCGAAGGGTGTGTCCCCTTATTTTCCTTTAAAAAGTACATACAAGCACCATTAATCGGAATGAGAATATGGTTTGGACTGATTCTCAAGATTATGGTGCGGATGAAATCTTAAATACTACTGGAATAGTGCTATTTAATAAAACAGTTGGTTAATGTGCGAAATTGCAATTCTTTTCAGGGCTTATCCCTGGTTGTGCCTGGTTGTGAATTAGATTTTGAGCAGGTTGCGCAGCTCCTCGCGGCGCACGGCGCGCGTCAAGCGAGCGACGACGAGAAATCCGCGAGCCGCGTCGTCATCCGTTCCGACGGTCTTTTCTGATGCATCGATGTATAAGGATATGCCAGTCATTGATTGCGAGATCGAGTCGTGCATCACTACGGCCAGGTCGTTAAAATTGTTCGTCATGACTTGGAAGGTAGGGCTGTGATATCCTCTTGTCCGTGAAAGAAATGATTTCCTTTCGCCTATGGAATGTCGAGCTTGTTGGATTATAGAGAAATAGCCAAGATACTTCGTGATGAAATTCGGACCGGTGTATATGATGCAGACGGTACGTTTCCCAATTGTTCGGCGCTTGGGTGTTTCGGACCTTGCTGGAGCGTATGGAGAATCCTGATATACCTCCGCGTCGGATATTGCTTGATACGTCACTTGTCGTCCGCGAATCAACTTCAGTCCCGGTTGATTGCAGATGATTGCCCATCATCGTTGTCGGGAGAACTTCAACAGTCGTTTTAAATATTTAATGCTCATGAAATCTGCTTTAAGGAATTAGAGTTCGCTCATAAAACATGCTTCAGGTAGTAAAAGTTCGCTCATAAAATATTTTCAGATGGTAATTTAGTGAGCGAAATGTGATATAATATGGCGGTATGAAAGCAAAAAGTCCGATTTTATATTTACGCCGCAAGTTTGATGCTTTTCTTCGTGAGTGGAAAGCTCGTGAGGATCATTTACCGCTTATAGTAAAAGGTGCGAGGCAAGTAGGAAAGACGGAAACTGTTCGACGGTTTGCTGGTAATGAGTATAGGGATTTCATCGAGATAAATTTTGTCGAAAGGCCCGAATTTAAGGAGATTGTGCGCGACGGTTTTTCGGTTGATAGCATAATCCGGAATATATCGATAATCGACCCTAATCTGCGCTTTACCCCCAATGAAACATTATTGTTCTTTGATGAGCTTCAGGAGTTTCCGGAGATAGCGACATCGCTCAAATTCTTTGCGCAGGATGGTCGGTTTGATGTGGTGTGCAGCGGATCGCTTCTGGGGTTGCAGGTAAAGCGGGTAAAAAGCTACAGCGTGGGCTATCAAGAGACGGCATTGATGCATTCGTTGGATTTCGAAGAGTTCCTTTGGGGGTGTGGGTATCGTGACGAACAGATTTCAGGATTTCTGGACCCTGTCATTTCCCGGTACCCTTTCGGTGCGGCTACCAAGAATACAATGGACAGGCTGTTCATGGATTATTGTGCCGCAGGCGGAATGCCGGATGTATTGGAGATGTATTTCGTGAAAGGAACTTTTGAACGGGTCCCCCAGACGCAGCGGCGTATATTGGAAGACTATCGAGAAGACATCCGAAAGTATGCCGAGGGTTTCGATCCGGTTCGGATTCAGAATGTGTTTGATTCCATTCCGGTGCATCTTGCGAAGGAGAATCGCAAGTTTCAATGGTCTACCGTTTCCAAGGGGGCGACACACAAAGACTACTGGGGGTGTGTGGAATGGCTTGAAGATGCCGGTGTGGTGAATAAGTGCCGACGCATGGATGTGCCGGAGTTGCCGATTGGGGCTCACCTCGATAACGATTCTTTCAAACTTTATATGTGTGATTCGGGACTTTTGCTGTCGATGCTGGAAAAAGAGGTTCAAGAGGATGTGCGCATTCGCCGCAATCTTGGAACCTGGAAGGGGGGGCTTTTCGAGCATATTGTCGGAGAGGCATTGGTCAAGGCTGGCGTTCCGTTAGCCTACTTCAAACGCGAGAACTCGACCCTTGAAATGGATTTTTTTGTGCGTTCGGCGGATTGTCTGGTTCCGGTAGAGGTAAAAGCGGAAAACAACCGTTCGAAAAGTCTGCGCACGATGATCGACCGCGAAATCTACAAGGATGTTCGCTGGGGCGTCAAACTGGTAAATGGCAACGTGGGATTCGAAAATGGCATATTGACGCTGCCGCAGTGGTGTGCATTCAAGATACCGGAGATTGTTCGCGAATTTAAGTTATAGAGATTCGACTGCCATATTTCCCTTAATGGAAAGTAGTCGGCAAAGGATTTTGCCCTCTCCGTAATCTTGAGAATGGTCCCGCTTTGCTATCTTCCAGCGTGGAGCGTCCTCGATATCCGCTCCCTTCCCCTTGCCAATATCTAGCGCGAAGCGCTCCGGCGGCGCATTGCGCCGCTTTGAATCAAGCGGAGTTGTGGGATGGGTGGTGTTGCACGGGAAGCACGGAAATACCACCCCGCCCATCACCATGCGGAGCGTATCACTATATGGAGCGAAAAAAGTGGTAAAACCAGTTGGTTGAAGAGTAAATTTGATTTTTGAAATGAGAATTCGGTTCGGACTAATTCTCACGTTTCTATGAGGTTGTGAAATGTTGAGAATACGGACTAATTCTCTCGATTCTGATGAGACAGCGGATCAATGAGAATATGGTTTGGACTGATTCTTAAGATTACGGAGCGGACGAAATCTTATAGACTTCCAGAGGTATGATATTTAACAAAATAAGTTGATTAACGCTCAAAATTATAATTCTTTTCGAAATCCCCAATTGTTCCTTCAGCATCTATCCCTAGTTGTTTCAGTAGTAATTGCATTATCCAAGCGCACTGATCGGCACAGCGTAAAAGCCATCACCAAAACGAAGTGTTTTATTGCCTGAATAAAGAACTATTCCAGTAAAAGGTTTCTTGGCGAGATTTGCGGCAAACCATTTAAGATGCCTGAAGTCATTCAGCGAAGCCTGCCCAGATTTGACCTCGACACCAAGTATGGCACCATCCTTGCGCTCAACCATAAAATCAATTTCGCGTTTTCGATTATCCCTATAATGCGAAATTTCATATCCCCCTTCTGCTTCCGCAATGGCAACCAATTGATTATACACCCATGTTTCTATCAATTTGCCGCTTCTGACATCATCCATATATACATCATCCTCATTCCAGCCCAGAATGCCGGCAACAAGTCCAGAATCCGTCGCCACCCACTTCTCCCTTTTCCCAATGAAATCATAATCGCTCTTGGACCAAGATGGGATGCTGTCAAAAATATATAACGCCCTAAGAGCTTCCATATAATTCTGTGCTGTAACTTTCGAAATCCCAGCCCTACTGGCGAGCTCTTCAATTGTGAAAAACTGTGATGTTCTGGCAAGCAGCCACAGGGCAACTGTTTTCAGCTCTGCAAACTTGCGTATTTCTGTAACATCTTTGATATCCTTCTCTAAAATATCGTCAAGATAGGTCTCATACCATTCTCCACGATCCTCCGACGAATAATTCTGAATTTCCGGATATCCACCTCGAAACGACAGACTGATAACGTCGCGTTTCATCATATTTTCGTAAAAGGAGTCAAAATCATGAGAAAACGCCTTACTAAAGAAATCAGGGTCAGAAGAATTGATTTCCCCTAAAGCCAAAGTCCGCAGACGTATTCGCCCAAGCCTACCGGCAAGAGAGTCTTTGACAGTTTTCGCAAAGCGAAGATTGGAACTTCCTGTAAGCAAATATTGACCGGGCGACGAATCCTTATCCAAAACCATTTTTATGGCATCTAGAATGTCTGGAACCTTCTGCGTTTCATCAATGATAAGTGTTTCTCCATCCCCATGTTTCACAAAACCATGAGGATCATCCGATGCAACACCACGTACTATGGAATCATCAAATGTATATTGCTTTGTATTTGGCAAATTCAGCATATCGGCAAGTGTCGACTTACCAACTTGTCTAGCTCCGGTCAAGTTGACTCCCCTGCGGACCTGCATCATCGATAGTATCCGCGGCTTTTGCCATCTTTGTATCATTTTATGCTTCCTCTGAACTTTGAAATTCAAAACACGGATATAGTACCACTTTGCTGTAAAAAAGTAAAGTAGCGGCATGTAAAAAGGATAAGTATAGACCCGTAAAAAAAACAAGCACTTTAACTTTCCTGCTACCAGTATCGTTACGCATCAACCATCACTAAAGGATAAGAATATATTTCAGGCTGATTCTCAAGCAAATGACAATCAAATGATAATGAGGCGGCACGAAACTCCGTCGCCAATGGGATTAGTTCTTATAAAAATAGAAACAGCTCTCAAAATCAGCAAAAATAGCCAATAATAAAATTCTTTTCGGGGGCTAACCACAAGTATTTAAGTGTATGACCCCTGTATTTTCAGCGACACTTGCAAAGCCTGGGAGGGGCAGGAGGATTTGCAAGTGTCGCTGAAAATACATGAGAATTGAATACGAAACGAGGGGATTGATTAGATTCCGTAAAATGAGAATTTGGTTCGGAATAATTCTCTCGATTCTGATGAGACAGCGGACTAATGAGAATACGGTTTGGACTAATTCTCAAGATTATGGTGCGTATGAAATCTTATATACTGCCAGAATTGCGCTATTTAACAAAATCAATCGGTTAATGCGCGAAATTACAATTCTTTTCAGTGTCTATCCCCAGTCGTTTAAATTTTCACGATAAGTTTGATCTTCATAGCTTAAGCAGGTGTTTGCGTAGGGCGATGGAGACGGCTTCCGAGCGGTTGGCGGCGCCGATTTTCGTGAAGATGGCGGCGAGGTGCTGTTTTACGGCATCGGTTGAGATGTCGAGCATTGTGGCGATGTCACGGTTGGTGAGTCCTCGAGTAACCGATTCAAGTATGACCTTTTGTTTGTCGGTAAGCTTCGGTATGGAGGGAGCGTCTCTCAATGACTTTTCTATCCCCGGTGAAAACGCTTTGCCGCCGTTGGCGGCAATTCTGATTGCGGCGAGCTGATTCTCCATCGCATCGTCCTTCATTATGGCGCCGGATGCGCCTGCGTCAACGGCTCTAGCCACGTCGGCCGAAGTCCCGAACGTTGTCAGTATCAAAATTTTGGTTTCAGGCATAGTCGCTTTAATCCGCCGTGTCGCCTCAACGCCGTCCATCACCGGCATCATGAGATCCATCACGATCACGTCGGGATTGAGCCTTTCGGCGGCCGCGATCGCTGCCTCTCCGTCGGCGGCTTCGCCTATGACCTCAAGTTCGGGTTCGTACTTGATGAGATCCGCAAGGCCGCGTCTGAGCAGTGCGTGGTCGTCGACAAGCAGAACCGTTGTTTTCTTTCTCTTCTGGGTTGCGTTCAGCATCTTATCTTCCCTGATGTCATGTTGATTGTTATGCGGCATCCGTTCCCCGGAGATGAGTCAACCGACATTGAACCGTTATGTTTCCTGAGACGTTCTCGTATCCCGTCCAGACCGAAATGTCCGTCTGACGTGTCCGGCGCGGAGAAGGGGTCGAAGCCGCTGCCGTTGTCGGTGACGGTAAAGCTGAGAATCCCTTCGGACATCTCTCCCTTCACCTTGATGGAATCGGCCTTGCCGTGATTGACCGCGTTTGCGGCGAGCTCACGGGCTATGCTGAGAATCGCATGCACGGTGGAATCTGAAAGTCTCGACCGTGGAACGTTAAAGACCACATCGACTGTAGCTTCGGCGCATACCGGTTCAATGGATTTGCGTATCGCAACGGCGATATCGGGTTCGTTGAGGGCATCGCTCTTCAGATCCCAAAGGCAACGGCGCAGTTCCGTGCGGCAGGAACCGAGCATTTTCAGGGCGGTTGCGAGATGACCGGAAGATGCCTCGGGTGCGGAAACACGCGAACGGTCGGCCGACGCCAGCTGATATGCGATGGCGGTAAGGTTCTGCGCGAGATGGTCATGCAGTTCTGCCGCGATCCGGGTGCGCTCGTCGATGCGAAGCTCGGATTCGGCGCGTACGATCTGATTGCGGAAGAGTTCACGCCCGCGCCGTTCGGAAAGCCTGCGTAGGGAAAAGTTCCATGCAAGAACGACGGCAAGGAGCGTTGCGAGGGCTATGATTGCAACTGTGAATCTTACCGGCGTCCACCATGACGGCTTTTTGAGGATAATGATGTCGTTTGGAGAATGGGTGGCGATGAAAATTCTTTTTGTGCGCGGAAGAGTCGAATGCCGGTTCCATGTTTCCGTCTCGGCGACGCAAACGCCGGAGACCACGACTGTAGCCCCGGTTTCAAGTTTGTTCAGAACGGAAGGGATGTTTTCGCAGTTGACGGTTATTGTGCAGCCATCGGCAGCAAGAATGAAGCTGTTGTCTATGCGCCCGTGAGATGTGAGGTCGTAGACGATGCCTGTGAGTCTTACCGTCTTGCCATGACACCTTGCATTGAACATGCGATTGCCCATCCCGTCTGTGACAACCTCGCCAATGGACATTTCAACTGTTTTCTCAGGGGGGATTGCAAGCGGCTCGGTCGAATGCCAGACGGAATTCATCAGGTTTACATGAAACAGATCCGTTTCCGCGTATCCAACTGCTTTAATGTATTCACCTACGGCGGGCGGGACCGATATAAGGCTTATTTTGATGAGGTCGCCATTCAAGGTGCGTAAAAGGATCGTGTCGTTGTTCCATTTTGCCAGTACCCGCCCCTCGGTTCTGCGACGTCCCAGAGCTATGATGTCATCCGGTGTAAGGTGTGAGGTTTCCCCTATCTCTGGAACGTTGAATATATCATCGGATGGCGGCGTGATGACATGGATGGCTTTCGCATCCTGTATAGCGATGCATCGTCGCCGGTGGATTCTGGTTCCGCCGGACATGGCCAGTATGCCTTCTATGGAAACTGTTGCTCCTACAATGCGTTTTAAAGAGTCCATCGAGTCCTTGACAGATGAGGTATATGCTACGGCTTCGATGATTTTTCCGGAATTGTCGATGGCGAAAGTTGTGAATCTAGGGTCTATTTCATCGATGCGCACATCAATCAGGACGCCGCTTGTGCGAATGCTGCGTAATGTGAGGTCGCTACGCTCGATGTCGGAATAACTGATGTCCACCGGCTGAGGAAGTGTTCCTTTCGCGACGATTGTTATGCTGGTGCAGTTTGCGTTGAGGAGCATGTCTTCGGGTGTTTTCCGGTGGCGCGGCTGCAGGATGCCGGACAGGATGATGATATCGCCCGGGGTCACATGCGGATCGTCATTTTCTCTGGTGTCGTATATTTTTGCGCGACCTGTCTCGTCCTCGACGATAAACTGGCTTCGCCTTTCCGGCGGTGATGACATGGCAGTGGCTTTAAGCTCAAATATCCTGCCTTGAATGCCCTTGCTGGTGGTCGCGGCATGCAGCTCCGCCGCAGTGCGGATGACAGGGGACGCTTCTGCGAATGAGATTGCGCAGATTGCCGTGCATATCGCTGACCAGATTAATTTCACAGACGGTATCATATCATAATACCGTAGTCGTCGTATAATTCTTCCTTACTTTGCATTACTCCCCATTACGGGATGTGGACTTTTGGAGGTTGTGTGATATTCTATTCCCGTTTTTAGGAGTACTGTATGCACCAAAGATATTCGTTTTACGTTCTGTTGAATCCGGTTAGGGAGCATCTTGTTTCCAAGATGAAAGTGATGCTCGCCGCCGCGTTTTTTTGCGGATGCTTCCCCTCTTTCGCACAACTTGCCGTCACGCCGTCTCTGCCGGAGTCAACCTGGTCGCGCAAGATGTGGCTGCCGCGATTTGACGAAAAGAAGGCGTTGGCGGAGAAGGGCGGATACGATATTGTATTCATCGGCGATTCAATCACCCGCGGCTGGGAGACCAAGGGCGCAAAGGTGTGGGCCGAGAATTTTGCGGAAGGTCCGTACAAGGCTCTCAACTGCGGCATTTCCGGCGATCGTACGGAACATGTGCTGTGGAGGCTCGAAAACGGCCAGTTGGCGAATCTTTCGCCTAAGGTTTTTGTCATTATGATCGGCACGAACAATACCGGGCATCGCAATGCCGATTTTGAGCCGCCTGTGGATACGATTCTCGGAATTCAGTCCATAGTTAAGTTTTTGCGGAAGAACTACAAATCCGCAAAGATCATTCTCCATCCCATTTTCCCTCGCGGGGCTACTGTCGACGATCCGAACCGCATCCGCAATGATGTTGTTAATGGAGCAATCAGGCTTCTCGCCAACAAGAAGAGCGTCATCTGGTGCAACTTCAACGGTAGGCTTCTCTCTCCCAAAGGAGAGTTGAGCCGGGAAATGGCAAAGGATCTGCTTCATCCGGAAGAGGCCGGATATGCCATTTGGGCAGAGGAACTCAAGCCGTTTCTCGATTATGCGCTCGGCAGAACCGAAAAGCTTCCCGAGACTGCCGCTCCAAGGGCCCGTACTGCGCTTCGCTGGAGCCGGCAGGCGTCGACGCTGCCGCAGATCAAGGATTACTGGTTTAACAATCCCAGTTCCAGAGTCAAGGCGCGCATCCGCGACAAGCGCGCAGAGCAGTGCGCCAATGCTGAACGCTATTACGACGCAATCATGGTCGGCGACTCCATCACGCATTTTTGGGAAGGGAAAAACGGCGCGGAGGTTTTCAAGTCAAAATTTAGGGGGTACAAAATTTTCAACGTCGGCTTTGGTGGTGATAAGACCCAGAATACCTTGTGGAACATACTGTACGGAGGCTTCCTTGACGGCGTGCACACGCGTCTCGTCACTCTTATGATCGGAACGAACAACGTCTGGCACGATACTCCAGAAGATATCGCCGCCGGCATAAAGGCCTGCGTTGAAGCCATCAGGAAAAAGCAGCCGCAGGCGAAGCTGATCCTTATGCCGCCCATTCCCCGTGAGGTTGCCCGCAAGCGCAACGGTCGCGACTATGCCCGTAAAAATGGAAAGGGCGAGACGGTGATGCCCAAGATTGCCAAGGTGCGAGAACTGATCCGCCCGTTTGCGGACGGAACAGATGTGATATGGTTCGATCTCACTGAGCAGTTCACGGATTCGGAAGGATTGCCGAACGTCGAACTTCTTCCCGACGGAACGCATCCCGGTCCGAAGGGATATGCGGTGTGGGCGGATGCACTCGTTCCGTATCTTGAGAAATTCTGCGGAAAGCAAATGAGATAGGCAATGAAACAGAGACGGTATTGTGTAAAATTTTGCGGCATGCTTAGCGCGGCGCTCTCTGCGTTCACCTTCGCACAGGCACATGCCAATCCTCTCTCGTTTCCTGAATACGAACAGGAGCTGACGGTCAGATTCGCCACTCCGGGCGAAGCGGAGACGGCAAACGCATCGTTGCTTCCCCTGCCCGGAGGCGCGAAGTGCTCATTCGGTACAAGGTGGGATGATTCCAGCCCAAAGCATCTCGCAAAGGCGGCAATGCTTGAACGTGCAGGCGTGAAAGGAGGGTTCTATCTTTGCGGACGTGAATTTGAGAAGAACGGCGCAAAAAGCCGCAAGGATCCGTTCTTCAGGACGGGAGCGAAGGAACTCGTTCAGCGCGGACACGCGGTGGGCAACCATACATGGACGCATCCTCAGATGACGCGTCTTTCTCCGGATGCGGCTTTCCGTCAGATAATGACAACACGGATCACGCTAGAGGATGTTTCCGATCATGCTGTTCTTTCGTATGCAGCGCCTTTCGGATGGCAAAAGAAGAATTGGTCGGATGTTTCGTCGCGCATTCTGGTTGAGAAGATGCTTGTCGAAACTGGGCATTACGTGTCGGGCGACAACCCTTTGGGCGGAATTCCGCCAGATGTGTTCTATCCCGCCAACCGCTTTTCGGCGAATGACCGCAAGCCCAATTACAAAGCATTCATGAAGGGACTCGCGAAACAGACGATGCTGGCTGAGGATGGAAAATCTCCGCGTGTCACTCTCGGGACGCACTCATGGTGCGATGAAGCCGGGAATGCGCTACAGGAGGCTTGGATCAGGAAGCACTGCGTCCGCCCTGATTGGGTTCAGCTCAACGATTACGAATACGGCGCATATCGGTATTCATACTTGAACGGAAAAGTTTCCCGCAAGGCACATCGCGATAATGTTACGCTGTTTTCGATCCGCCGCTTCGATCCGGCGGCACTCGGCGACGATATTCCGCTTTCTATCAGTTTCTCGACGCCTCCGCTGTCGGTAGAATGCGGAGGAATGGAACTGAAGAAAGATTCCAATGGATATTGGCAATTGCCGCATGATGCCTCTCGCTCGTGCGTCGCGAAGGTGGCTGTCGCCGATGAGAATGGTGTCAGCGAAGAACTTGCTGATGCTACCATGACTATCCGCCCGGACGGAAAGGCTTCTTGCGTCAAGGTGAAGATAGGCAATCGGTCCGGCAGCGACTTCTCCAACCTTTACGCTGTTGTACATTTGCCGCCGGGATTCTCGATCCGCCGCCGGGTTTTTGAAATCGGTTCGCTTGCGGCAGGTTTGTCCGTGGAGCGGACTGTTCCGCTTGGTGCTGCGGAAGAAAGTGTGCGTCTGGTGGAAGGACAAGGACAACTCTTTGCGTCCTCGCTTGATTATACCGCGAATGGCGCAAGGAATCGTCTGTGGGCGATGAAAGAGATGAACGTGCCGCTTTCAACCCCATCGGTGCGTGAAGCGGCGATGCGGACGGATAACGGCGATTTTGTGGTTGCCGAGCGTGGCGTGGCGGGGGAGTGCGTTGTGGTGATTCCTAAAAATTCATCTCCGTGCCTTAAGCATGCTGCGACGGAGTTTTCCAAATATGTCAAGAAGATGACCGGAGTTTCGCTTCCAGTGGCGGAGGTGCCGGTGCAAGGACGTAAAGCGGTTCGGCTCGTGTCGGGAGTAAAGCTCGGCCGTGATTCCTTCCGGCTGAGGGTCGTATCCGGAGAATTTCTCATAGAAGGCGATGATGACAGGTCTGTATTATTCGGAGTGTATGACTTTTTAGAGAACCAATGCGGATGCGACTGGCTTACTCCGGAACAGGAAATGGTTCCATCCCGTTCGTCAATTGTTGTACCTTCCGGCTTTAGTCAAGTGAGAAAGCCTGCATTCAAGATTAGGGAACTGTCCTTTGCTGATGTGTGCAGAAGTCCAGATTTCGCCGCAAAGCTGAAGCTCAATGGATATATGTTTGCCGTTAAAGATGGATGGAAAGATATTCATGGCGGAGAGCCGTACGAACAGTTTGATTGGTGGTGGCTTGGGAAGTGCCATACGATTCTGAATCTTATGCCGGTAGAAACGTATTTCAAGAAACATCCGGAGTATTATGCCGAAATCAATGGGAAACGCCAAAATGGACCACGGGCACAACTTTGCCTTACCAATCCTGATGTTGTAAGGATAGTAGCCTCTAAACTGCTTGCCCGGATTGCGAAGAGATATCCCAAAGAGAAGATATTTGGAGTTTCGCAGAGCGACAGCAAGGATTACTGCCGATGCGCGAATTGTGCGGCTGTGGACGCAAGAGAGGAGTCGCATGCCGGAACCAATATAGAGTTTGTGAACAAGCTTGCCGATATTGTGGCTGAAAAATATCCCGATGTTATCGTGGAAACGCTTGCTTATCAATACACCCGCAAACCGCCCAAGTACGTTCGTCCGCGCCCAAATGTGATGATTTGTCTCTGTACTGACTCGTGTGATTTCTCCCGTCCTTTGAGGGAGACTCGTTTTCGTTTTCACAACGAGAACGATTTTATTGAAGACATGAATAAATGGTGCTCGATGACGAAACGGGTGCATATATGGAACTATGCGATGAATTTCCGTTATCCACTACATGCATTCCCGAACATATATTCGCTCAAACCTAATCTTGAAACATTCCTGGATTGCGGTATTGAGGAAGTTTTTGAAGAGGGAACGGGTCGTTCTGCACATCAGGCGGGTTCTGTGCTGAAGACGTATCTTCTCGGCAGACTTCTCTGGGATCCTCGCCAGCCGCTTGAACCTCTTCTAGACCGGTTCTACCGAGGGTACTATGGAGCTGGCGCGGAATGGATGCGCAAGTATATGGAAGAGCTTCATGCAATGTCTCTTGCTAGAGATGAAGTTCAGCACCCAATGCTGATGTGGGGTACGATATCGTCGCCAGCTCTTAAGACGGAATTTTTTGAAAAGGGAGCTGAATATATTGCAAAGGCCGCAGAAGCGGTGAAGGATGATCCTGTCCGTTCGGAAAACGTGAGATGGGAGATGAATGCCAACGATTATACACGGATAATGCGTTCGCCTGTCGTGAAGGACGGGAAAATCTGCTGCGACAGAAGTTATTTTGAGTCGAAAACGTTCAAGGATCTACAGGCTGCCGCCAAGCGCATACTTGCCGACTTTGCCGCCGATCCTAAATATGCGCGGATATCGCCGGTTAAATCCATCAGAGAGAGATCGCGCAGACAATTGGAGTTCTTTGCCAATTTCGATCCTTATTGATCACTCAAGGAAAGATGATGGAGGAAAATATGTCTGTTTTCGCACGAATCAAATGCAAAAGTGAGTTGGTGTGCAAAACGCTGCTGCTGATGCTGTTTGCAATGGCGTTGTGCGCTCATGCCGGATCGGTTGACGTTCCGAGATGGCTGTCGGTAATGCCGCTTCATGAAAACATGTCAGATGAACTTGCCGCGGATGCTGCTTCGCTCGGCAACGATACGTTCGTGGATGGAATTGCGTGGTCATGTCCGGTGAACCCTGAAGGCGATCCTGTGACCGATAGGGCAGGAATATTTGCAAGCCGTTATAGGGGGGTAGCATCAAAACTTCGCAAGCTTTCACCAGTCAAACAAGGGATTCTCCTGCAGTCGACCATGGGGCATGGCGGCTTCCCCGGTGAGGTTACGCCGTGGCAGCTTGTAGTAAAGTCGGATGGCGCGAGTGTATATCGCATGTGTCCGATGGATGAAAGATTTCTTGCATATATATCGACGGCGTGTCGCACATTTGCGAAAGAGAAGATTGATTTCTTCATGATTGACGATGATACGCGTGTAAACGGGAACGGTATTATCGGATGTTTCTGTCCGCTTCATCTTGCAGAGTTTGCCAAGCGTACAGGGCGCAACTGGAGCCGCGAGGAAGTGGTTTCGATGCTGAAGAAACCCGGTGGCGGAAAAGAAAAGAAGATATGGGAAGAGATGATCGCCGATTCGTTTAGACGCTTCTTCAAGACTATCAGAAAAGAATTCGGCGATTCGATTCCCGGTATGTTGTGCGTATGCGCAATGCGCAGCCATAAGCGGTACACTCGTGAGTTTGCTGAGATACTTGCGCTTCCCGGGCAGATGCCGGTTATTCGCGGTGGCGGCGCTCCGTATCACGGCAGAGGAAAGGATCTGTTTCATGTGGTTGATATGTGCAGTTCTTATGCCAGTCAGATCGACTCTATCGGTGAAGGGGTGATCTACATGCAGGAGGCGGATACATGTCCACATACCCTTTGGGCGACTAGCGCTGTACGTACGATGAATCATTTAGTGATGTTGGCGCTTGAAGGCTGTAAAGGCGCAAAGATATGGATTACGCGTACGGGTAACTATCATGAGAAGAAATCAGGTGCGGCATATAGGCGGATTTTCAGCGAAAACAACGGACTGATGCAATGGGCGACAAAGGTGAAACTGTCGCGCAGCGGTGTCGTAATCCCCAAGTGCGGTCCATCGACATATAATTTCGCCGATCGTTATCTTGCGTTGACTGGTATACCGTATCGTTTTGGCAAGGCCAAGTCTGATGAAGTAACTGCATTGACGGTAGAAACTCTAAAATTACTCCCGCACGAGCATATATTGGAGATACTTTCCGGTAAAGTCATTCTTGATGGCCCGGCGGCGATTTGGCTGACCAACAACGGTTTTTCGGATAAGATCGGTGTTCGTGCCAAATCTTGGAACCGAAAGACAATTCAAGTGCATGAATTTGAAGATGGCGCCAGGCAGTTAGGTATGAGAAGGGGCGGGCTTGCTGATCTTACTGAAATGGAAAAGGGAGCACAAATAGTCTCAAAACTTCTCAATCGTCCGAAGTTGGGTGCAGATCCCGTGTATGAGGCGACTGGAAGCATATGTTTCAAGAATAACATCGGCGGCAAGGTGATGGTTGTGGCGCAGAAAATTCCAGAGCAGATGCCGGAGTACTATGATGCAACACTTTTTTCCGAACGTTATAAAGATGCAATGATCAGATGGTTGAAATTCCTTGGCGGGAAAATACCCGGAAGTGTTTGTTATCAGGGGGTAGGCCCTGTCACTTGCATGAGCGGAACTACTCAAGACGGAGAAAGAATAGTGGTGCTGAACGCATTGGACATCGACGGCGATATGGAGCCGGAGTTGCAGTTTGAGCAGATGCCTCAATCAATAGAGCGGATGCAGGGAGATGGCTCTTGGCGGCCGGTTCGATTTGAAAAGAGTGCGTCAGGCGGTTGCAGACTGCATAGCCCGATTCTCACTCAGCGTGCCGCCATTTTCCGGGTGAAGTGAAATTTTGGACAACAAAATAAAAGGAGAAACGTATGAGAAAGATATTGATATTAGCGGTCGCCGTGTTGGCAAGCGGTCTTGCGGCAACCGCGTTGGAGGTGCATTTCCTGCGGCATGGTGAGACGGCATGGAACCGTGCGAAGGTTCTCCAGGGCTCGATTCCCTACACAGACCTTACGCCCAGGGGCGTAAAAATGGCGGAGGATACGGCCAAGGGCATGGCGGCGGCGGGCATCCGCTACGACAGGATATACGCGAGCAATCTTCTCCGTGCACAAAGGACGGCCGAGATCATCGCCAAGGCGCAGGGGATGAAGCCTACCGTCGATACGCGTCTGCGCGAGATGGGGATGGGTAAATACGAAGGTATGCGTTATGCCAAGGGCGAGTATCCGGATGACAACCTTAAAAACTTTTTCGAGGGTACAGGCCCTTACGTTCCAACCGGCACCGGGGCGGAATCGTTTGATGACGTGGCGGCGCGTCTCAAGTCCTTTCTTGACGAGGTGGTGCGCCCGCTCGAAGGCAAGGCCGACAAGATTCTGTGCGTGGTCCATTCGTTTGTCCTCAAGGCTCTTGTCAAGGAGTTTGCCGGCGACAATGCTTCCGAATCGGCGAAGAACCCGATTCAGCGCAACTGTTGCGTCCATGTGCTCGAGTGCAAGGATGGACGCTTTACCCTAAAGGAGACAGGGAAAATCTACTATGATGCCAAGGCATTTGAGACCTTGCAGGAACCGTTGATGGTTGCGCATCGCGGTTTTGGCGATGCAAAACCTTGGATACCGGAGTCCTCGAAGCTTGCCTACTCGAATGCTGTTGACACTGTGTGTGATATCGTGAAGCTTGACTTGCGCAGCACGAAGGACGGTGTGGTTGTGCTGACCCATGATCGCAATCTCAAACGCTTGATGGGGTGGGATGTCGCCGTCACCAATGTCACCTATGCCGAGCTCTATGAGAAGGGGCGTTATCGCTGGCCCGGGCGGAAAGATAAAACCCGGCAAAGACAGAGAATCGTCCGGCTTGATGAAGGATTGGAGATTATCCGTCCTATTCCGCAGATTTGGCTGGACTTCAAGTATTTCTCGCCTGAATTTGCCGAAAAGGCCGTTCAGGCAGTGCGGGATGCAAAGATAGATTTCAGCCGCGTGATGGTTGCGACATTTACTGAAAAGGCGCTTGAGTATTTCAAGGAGAAATATCCTTCCATCAGGCGCATCGGCCACATATATTGGAGGTATTTTCCTGAAATAAATATATACGGTTTGGAGGAAAAGAATACGTGGCGCAGGGAGGCGGTATATTGGAGAGGTAAGCCCAGAGGTCATTTCCCGACGCGAGAAAAGATGATGTCTGCCATGCTAGATTACATCAGAAGGCTCGATTTGTACGGCGTTCATCTGCCGATATCTATGAAAAAAGAAATAACCACAGCGGATGATGTGAAGTTTCTGCGCGCGAATGGCGTAAAGTGGCTGTCGCTGTGGTTTGTTCAGGAAACCGAGCAGGCGGCGGCAGTGCGCTCGTGGGGTGTGGACGGCTTTGTCACCGACTATGTGACAAGAGTACGCAAGGCTTACGATAACAGGGAAGAAGCAAAAGGAGAGAAATGATGCAGACAAGGCGTGATTTCATTCTCGGTGCCGCTGGTGCGGCAGGAGTTGTGGCGAGCGGGTGCGCCGGACTTGGAAAAGTCTCCAACCGAAGACTACTGCCGCCGCGTATGATGTGGGCGTATCTCGCCCAGTTCGGCATAAAGCTCTGGGAGCGGCGGAAACACTATACCGATCTCAAGGTGGATGAATCAATGTGGAAATCCATGACTGAACGCGCCGGAGAGATCGGGGTGAATGTATTCGTGTTCGATCTTGCAGAAGGAATGGTATTCCCGAGTCATCCGGAGTTGGCTGTAAAGGGATCATGGGAGCCGGAGCGCATGAAGAATGAAATCGCCCGTCTAAAAAAGATGGGGATGATGGCGGTTCCGAAACTCAACTTCTCCAGCTCGCACGATCAGTGGCTTGGGAAATGGAACAGATATTTGTCCACTCCCGAATATTTCGAGGTGTGCAGCGAGATAATCAAGGATGTTGCGGATGTGTTCGATGAATCTCCGTTTTTCCATATCGGTTTCGATGAGGAAATTTTTTCGATTCAGGATATCAACAAGTTCGAGTATAAACGGCTTCGTAGCGGAAATGTATGGTGGAATGATTTCCTGTGGTTCGTGAGAGAAGTTGAAAGTCATGGGATGCGCTCGTGGATATGGAGTGATGGATGTTGGGATAAACCCGAAGAATTCGTTTCGCGTATGCCGCGCACCGTTCTGCAGTCGAACTGGTATTACAGAAAACAGTTCGATGTGAATAAACTTGAAGACCGTAAAAAGGGTCGCGTAGAAACCTACCGTACGCTTAGTAAGGGGTGGTTTGACCAGGTGCCATGCGGATCCACCCACGACTGCCGTGAGAATTTCGAGTTGACGATAGAACATTGTCGCAATGTTATCAAGCCGGACAGGCTCAAGGGTTTTCTCATGGCGCCATGGTACGGCGCCACGCTGGAGGCGCGTCGTGACAAGATCATGGAGTCTCTCGATGTCATGGGCGAAGCCATCGCCAAATGGAAACAGGTTTAATTAGTGTTAAAACAGGAGGATTAAAAAATGAAACGCAAAATCAATGTCAGGGTGTTACCCGTTGTCTTTTCAGCGGTTTTTTCAATCTCTGCATTTGCCGATGTATTCACATGGAAGGAAGGTGCACAAGGAGGTTGGGATGATCCGTTATCGTATGTGAACAATGCTGCTGCCACCCCCAAAGATGAGGATACGGTGGTGATTCCGAATAACGTGACCGTCATAGCCAATGACGAAGATATGGCTATCATATCTAAGTTGAAAAACATAAAGACGCTTGGTTCTAATGCGAAGATCGTGTTTGACATTTCGCAGGATCATGAAATAGGATGTGCCATCTGCGGTACTGATGACGGAAGCTCAAATGAAGGAGACGGAGCCATCGTGAAGAATGGTTCCGGCACGCTTTCGGTGACGAACTCTCGTGCGTATAGCTATTGCGTTGACATTACGGTCAATGATGGCATTCTTAAGTTGCAACAGACCGCCAGCGGAACGCATAATCATCATTATCGGAGTTTGACCGTTAACCGTCCTGGTGTACTTTATACCCCGGCAAACACAGAGAGTGAACCGGATAAAGCAAATGTTTCCATGCGCACTCAATTGTGGGGCGACGGAATGGTTACCAATCCATCTTCGAATACGGTGATCTATTCCCTCAGGGGAACCGATAGCGCGAATATTCCAGTGTTTTCAGGCATTCTCGGTGGAAAGATCAAGATTCAGGGGAGGAATGGCACTACGTATCAGGATTTTACCGGAACCGGGAGTTTGAATTCTGAGAATGTCATAGCTGACAATAAAATGAATATTGGAATTGCCGACCTTGGCGGAAAAAATCCCAAGACCGGTGAAGTGCACTATGGGTCCGTAGGGAGCGGTGGAATTTGGTTTACAGGAGAGAGTGTTTTCAGATACCTTGGCGATGGACAGATTGCTTACACTAAGATTACGCTCAGAGAAAGTACTTTTGAGTCCGCTTGTATCGATGCAGGGGCGATGGGCGGTTTGAGGCTTCTTGGGACATTTGAATGCAGTTTTTCTGCCAAGCCGTTGAAGCGGCTTATATTGTCAGGCGATAATGTGAAGGAATGCTCGATTGAAGGTTCGATGAACTCGTACGCTTCCGGTGCGGTGTATCTTACGAAACGCGGCTCGGGAACATGGGGACTTCTTTCGGATACGGCTTTCAGTAATGGAGTCATCGCTGTGGAGAATGGGAAACTGAAATTCTCCTCAATCCGCAACAAAGGTGAGAAATGTTCCTTGGGCGCGGCGACGGTTCTCTATTCCGATTATACAGGGCGGCTGACGGATGCCGGTGCTGTGCCTGTGTCGTATGCGTATCTTCTTGGTACGGCGGATACTTTAGGCACTATGGAGTATGTCGGTGCTGATGAGGCTGTATGCGATGATCGTGCTTTTGCTGTCAAGGGTAAAGGATGTATTGCATCTTCTGGCGGGCCGCTTGTACTTTCCGGCGGTGTAGGATCAGTTGTGTCAGGTGAGAACTTCCTCTGTCTTGCCGGTATTGCCGAAAGATGCGTAATGAACAATGTTACGAATGGCGTGGGTACAATAAAAATTGTCAAAGAAGGCCCCGGTGCTTGGTCGATGGGAGGCAATCTCGGATTTACCGGTGGTATTGAGGTAAAGGAAGGTGTTCTCACCATCGGTAACAACCATGCGCCCACCGATAGCCAGTTCGCGGACGGGATGGGAATTATATCCGTGAGCGCAGGGGCGGTTCTTCGTGCCAACGGCAGCTACGAAATCGATGAATTGAAGCTTGGTTCTGAGAACGGAGCCATTGACGGATTTTCATTTGCTTCCAGCGGTACGCTTAAAGTGTCGGGAACGGGAGGATCCGATAAAGTGCATTTGCCGGTGTCGTTCCTCAATGCGTCTGGTCTGGCAAATCTCAAAAACTGGAATGTTGACTGTGATGAGAGAAAACTTCAGATTATCAATGCCGGTGAGAATGGAGTAGTTCTCTCGATAATCGGGCTGAAGGTGATAGTGCGTTAGCGCGACTTTCCACGTTCGAATGAAAACCCCCAGGATTTTCTGGGGTTTTGATTCAAGGTTTTAACTGCAATCGCGTCTGTTGTTTGCCGATATTTGGATTCTGTGGCGCCCTTGGGAAAATGGTGATGAAAAAGAATGGTCTTATTGATACGCTGTACAGAAGAGGTTTGACTGCACGGCGGCGGTTCTCTATTCCGGTTATGCAGGAGAACTGACGGATGCCGGTGCTGTGCCTGTGCCGTATTCGTATTCCGTATTCGTATTCTCGGAATGTGACCCGTTTCCATATCGCTCATCATGACTTTTTGATATAATCTGTGGCATGGAAAAGGTTGCGACAGACATCTATTCGTTTGCACGGATGCGTGAAGATGGCTTTACCTACGTCGATAAGACGGAGGAGCTTTATGCTATGGCATCCGGCGATGTAGGTGCGCAGTTCTTTATGGCGAGGCCGAGGCGGTTCGGAAAGTCGCTTGCCGTTTCGACGCTGAAGTGTCTTTTCGAGGGACGCCGCGAGCTTTTCCAGGGCCTCAAGATCGAACCGAAGTGGGACTGGTCGAAGAAGTGGCCCGTGCTGCATCTCGATATGGGTTCGATGCAGGCGCGAAATGTCGATGAGTTTAATGAACTGCTTATCACCCAACTTCAGCGCCGCGCGGATGAGTTCAGTATCGGTGAGTTATCTGGTACTCTTCCGTCCACTCAGTTCATAAATCTTATCGACGCTCTTGCCGCCAAGTCGCCGGACGGGCGTATGGTGCTTCTTTTGGACGAGTACGACAAGCCGCTTCTCGGGCACTTGATGAAGCCGGATGTGACGGAATTCCGCGATGCGTTGAAGGCGTTCTATTCCGTTATCAAGACTCTTGAGGAGAAGCAGCGCTTCACGTTTATCACGGGTGTAAGCAAGTTCTCGAAGGTTTCCATCTTTTCAGATCTGAACAATCTCAACGATTGGACGATGGATGCAAAGGCGGCAACGCTTTTCGGATATACGCATGAAGAGGTCAAGAAATATTTCCCTGGACGCATCCATGCGCTTGCCGAAGCCAATGGGCTGACGGACGATGCGGCGTTTGGTGAAATCGTGAAGTGGTATGACGGCTATCGGTTTGAAGAGTATGCCGCACCCGTCGTTAATCCTGTTTCGCTTGGGCAGTGTTTTCAAAAGGGCAAGTTCAACGATTATTGGTCTAAGACTGCGCTGCCGACGTTTCTTGTCGATATTTTGAGAAAGCGTCCTCTTGACTTCTCGTCCATAAACATCGAAGAGGATGACCTTGAAAACTATGAACCGGAATGTCCGAAGTTTGTGACGCTTCTCTATCAGACCGGATATCTGACGATTAAAGATTTCGAGCAGATCGGTTCGATGCGTCGCTATTCTCTGAAATTCCCCAATCTTGAAATCGAGCATTCGTTCCTCAAGCATGTGGCCGGGGCGTATGTCGGGAAGGATTCGAGCATTTCTTCCGGATATGCGTTTGAGGCGGCGAAGGCGCTGTATGCGCATGATCCGCAGAGGTTCGTCAAGTCGCTCAAGTCGTTCTTTACAGATATCCCGTACGACATGACCGATCGCCAGAACGAGCAGATGTGGCAGACGATCGTGTATGTGGTTCTGCGCTCTATCGGCGTTAATGTCAACGGCGAGGTCAAGACGCACGACGGCCGGATCGACATGGTTGTCGATCTTCCTAACGACATCTATATCGTCGAGTTCAAGCTCGACCGACCGGCCGCTGAGGCGATGGATCAGATAAAGGGCAAAGACTATGCCGGAAAGTATGCTTTTTCAGGCAAGCGCGTGACGCTCATCGGCATCTCCTTCTCCGCCGAAAAACGCTCGATTGTCGAAGAACTCGTGGAAGAACTTCCATTGTAAATAAGGTTTTCGGTTTTGGAGTCTGCGGGGACCCTTGCGGAGGTGAAAATTCCGGTGGGATTCAGGTTGATTTTTGAAAGGTGAGAATAGTAAAAGGTAAAGAGTAAAGACCCGAAACTGAACGGGACACAACCTCGTCTAACTCCTAACCCCTAACTCCTGGCTCTTAATCTTGGCGAGAATGTCGGGGATGTTGGATCTGTCGAGTGCGGTAAACCCGAAACATTTGCGGTCGAGATCTTTGATTAATGTTGCCAATGTGCTATTGTTGCCAGTACCAATGTTACCAATTTCCATTTAAAACTCGAACGCAATCACGCTACTGTCCTGATTGAAAACTGGAATTGGCTATTGGCAACACTTTCACATCGGCAACATTTAACAAGCGAACACACATCCCACACCTGCCCTTCATAGAACACTCTCTGCAAAGGCGGTGTCTGCACTTGCACAAAGAAATCAACTTTATCTTTCAAATCAACAACATCCGCTTCTGTTTTTGCAAGCCGCCGATCAAATCTATCTTCAATCACATTTATTCGCTGGATAAGTGCTTGCCCATGGAGAAGCTGGTTTTTTAATTTGCGTAGCCCATCTTCTCCCTAAGCCGGACGGAGGGGTGCGACAGTTGAGGATTCCCACGGTCAAAGACTTAATAGTGCAACTGGCATTGACGCAAGTCTTAAGTCCGTTGTATAAAAGGGTATTCTCGGAATCAAGTTACGGGTTCCGTTCGAATCGAAGCGCAGTTCGTCAATAGTCGGAAATCGCACCCAAGCACGAGGCTTTCAACAGACACCGCCGCACTAATCCAACAGTATGACATCTCGTGCGACTTCTTTTACAAACTCGCAAGCCCCTGGACGGGCATCGCCGGGCGCAAACCCCTTTCCGCCGTAAATCATGTCACGAAATCTGGCGCTCCCTTTGCCTTCATAGACCTTCAAGCTTTTCATATTACGGTTTTTTATAATCACGCCGTCTGCAACAAGCATCGACCCACTCGGCTGGCTGAACACCAGAAAATTGTCGAGATTTTCAGGCTTTACCAGCTTGATCATATTCGTGTTGTAAAAATAGCAGCATCCAAGAATACGGACCTCCCAACCTTCCACCAAATAGCCGATGCTTGCCGTATCAGAATAGCAGTCGCGCAAAATCGTATTGCTGCCCCCGCGGACGCGGAAACCGACGGAACCGCGTAGATATTCCGGCATCTCGCCGGGTGTCGGCGCCCGGACGCGCCCGCCCCACGCATGGCAACGCGTGAAGAAGTTCGATCCGCCGTCAACATCAAACCCCGTCGTGTAATCGACCGTCCAGCAGTCCGTGAAGTTGTCGTCGCATCCGCTCACCCTGACAGCTACATTTCCAGCGTTGCCGGACACTGTGTTGATGAAATGGAGATTCGAGGCATTCATCTCGGCGCCACCGCCCTTGCCTTCCCCCTTTACACGAAGACCATACATCTTTCCGTTGTGGAAGCATACATCGCGAAGCGTAAAATGAACGTATCCATGGACCGCCATGCACGATGCGATTCCCTTCCCGTCTATCCTTCCTCCTTTGAAGAACGTCCCGAAATCCATGGAATTGAACGTGCGCGTATAGGGCGCAAAATTGAGTCGCACGACAAACTCCATCGGTGCAACCGCAACGAATCGGGCCCGCTTGTGCATCAGAACGGAACACAGATTGGTGATCTGCAACGTGCGGCTTATCCTGTAGTCTCCGGCAGGGACGAAAAGGACGCCTCCGCCGCTTGCGTCAATGGCACGCTGCAAACGGTCAGTGTCATTCGTCTCTCCCGGCAGGACAGGGAATTCCGCCACAGTGCGATCCCAGTAGCAGACATCGTCGCATGGCGCGGCCATGCACGACAGCCATGTACAGACAACCGTCGCGAATACGGCAAACCATTTTTTGTGTTTCATCGTTAATCTCCTTTACTTCTTGATTTGATTACCTTATCATGATCCTTAGCGGCGACCCGAAACGGATGCGTCCTTTCCCCGTAATATGGGAACTTGTATTGCTCGCACCGCTTTCGGGAGATCCCCATTCACCGAAACGAGGTGCGGAACCTTCCAACACAAGACATCCGGCGCGCGCATTGACGCCTTCCGGCAAATGGAGTTTGCCGTTGCCGGACAAATAAACTTCCGTATCCGTGCCAAGCGAACCGGCGAGGATGAACGTTCCGTTTTCTTCCGCCACAACCTTCGAGGCTCGACGCCATGCAACCCCGGACGGAAGCGTCATGGTGCCGTTTGTCACGCAAAGCGCACCGCTAGACCGGCTTGACGTCCTGAAAGTAATGCCCCCTGAACCTTCCATCCTGTATCCGGCAGCACCCGTGAACGTCCACCAGGTGGAGACATCCTCCGCATGGCGTGAACAGAGATACGCCGGACCGCCGCTGCTCGTCACGATGCTGTGCGCCCCCTGCGGCACACCGTCTGCGTCCGGATGCGTCTGGTACTGTTCGTCCAGGCCATAGGCAGCCGCAAATCCCTGATCATTTCCGCAGAGATCAATCAAACCATGATAGGGCGTATCGAGTTTTTCATTCACACCCAGAATAAGTTCATCTGTATAGGCGAATGCGTACGGAACTTTGCAGATGAGACGAGCCGTGGGTTCGCCTGCGGCATTCTTGTCGTTGCGCGTCATCTGAATGCGCGAACGATTTGAGCCGTCCACCGGCGTAAGGCGGTTCCCGGGAACCGAAACAATCACGTCGCACACACATTCATTGTAGAACAAGACTGTCTTACTGCCCGTGTTGACGATTGGAACGTCCTTGATCTCGAACCGGAACGGTTCCTTGTCGCTGGATTTGCCGAACCAGCCGATTCTGAAATTATATCCGTTGCCGGGCATGTCCAGATCCATGCCGCCGGAGACGACCAGTCTTCCGCCGTTTTTCTGATTCTGCAAATACACCTGCGACTTGACCGATATCTTACCGTTCAACACATTGGTTCCCGGTTCGAGCGAGACAAGGGTGCCGCGTTTCGCGTGCTGACCGGCCAGAACAAACGGCTCGTTTATTGAGACATTGTCCAGCACAAGTGCACCTGAACCGCCGATTGTCGTTACGCCTTCCGCCGTCCCGAGCGCACCGGCCGATTTCACATGGACAACCGCCGAATCCACAGAACGGAAATCGGATCCGGTATCACCGTCCCTGCCCGCAAACACGTACGTCCCCGCACCTGAAAGCGTCACGGTCGAGTCCTCATTTCCTGACAGTTTTCCTGAAAGGGTCACAGTCGATCCTTCGGCAAGAGTCCATGTCTGCGAACCAAGTGTGCATATCGGTGAATCGATCTCATGTGAAGAATGCGGTTCAGACACCCTTATGCCATTTGCAAGAGTCATGCAACCGTCTCCAAAAAGACGGAACGATGACACCCCGGAAATGAAATCCACCGCATTCCAGAACACATCACGGTCAAGCTGCGCCGTTTCACCGGAAGATGCAAAGTGAACCGAGTCCAAGCCCGTCTCACAGTCCGGCGTTCGGTCTCCCGACCAGTTTGCGGCATCCGAAACGCCAAGAGAGGAAGTGCCTCCCCCGGCATCCCAGACGGCGGTCTCTGCAGACGCCGGTGCGATGACGACCGTTCCGTTCCCCTCTATGCAGGACAGGCGATTCGCCTCAACAGGAGCATCCGGGCCATAATGGCCGGGCGCAAGTGTCTTGCCGCCGACAACAACTTCAGCGGCATGCAACGAACCGGCTATCGTGAGTTTCTCTCCACCATTCCCGGCAATGACGATTCGACCGGCCCAGTCACCGCTTCCGGAGAACACCGCCTGTGCACCATTGGTGAGCATGAGCGTGCCGGCAGAAGTATTGTTTCCGGAAAGGGTTATGCACTGCGCAGCTTCTACAGAAAGTCCGGCAGAACCGGTGAATCGGCCGTGGAATACACTATTGCCTGTTCCGTCAAGGCGCAGGCTCCATCCGTTTCCGGATGTGATTTCAGTAGCCGCCGAATGCGTTCCTCCGTCAATGCCCGCAAAGAGCTGATCGCCGCCGATCAAATCGAACACAAGCGGGTCTCCGCGACCGAAAGCAAGAACCTTCGAGTTCCCATTCGCCGAAACAAAAGCATTCGCTACGGGCAACAGGTATTTTCCGCCGCGGAAACAAAGTTTGCAATCGCCCAGAAGCGGCGCATTCATCGTATTGACGCCATTCATCCAATACCATGTGGTTTTGACAAACGCCGGCGAATTGAACACGATGTTCGCAGTGCTCTGTTCTGAACCCATGAATTGTCCATACGGCTTGTCTTGGCTTCCCAGTCCTCCATTGAACGTCAATGTGATGCCTGTTTTGAAATTCCAACCATACTCCTGTTTCTGCGATGGCGCGCAGATCGGTCCGTTGAATGTGCAGTCGCCCGTAAAAAGAATTGTATCCACCTTGCTCCAACCGATGTCACCACGTGAAAGCCAAGCGTTTCAGCCGTCTCCATGCCCTCGAAATAGATGAAATTGTCGTAGACGTCGCCCGTTTTGGTTGAGATGCACGTTGTCGTGCCGACCGTGGAGCCGAGGGCGCTGTCACCCTTTGCGCGAAACGTGCCGCGGATGACCGAAAGATTGCCGTCAAAGTCGCTCGTCACACCGGACGCCGGAGCAAAACGCACCGTTCCCGTCTTGTCGGCAGCCGATATGAAGATGTCCGCAGGCCCTGTTATCTTGCCTGTGAAAAGAGCCGTTGCACCAGATGCCGGAGTGATCGACACTGAATCGCCTGCATTCTGCCCCAACGTGACAGTACAGGCGAATGTCGCCGATTTCCCCGATGAAACCACAATCGTCCCATCGTCTGCAAGCGTCAACGGTCCTCCCGTTATGTTTGCATTCCCAATAACCGATACACTTCCATACGATTCACCGTCGGGAGACACGACATAATCGCCGGATATCTCCAGATCTCCAGCCGAGAGGCCGCCAACAAGCGCAACCACGATAATGGACAGGAGTATTTTCATGGCACACATTCCTTTCTTTGTGTTAGTACTGTTTTCACTCATTGCACAATCTTAACGTCATCCGGCGCGTGAACCGATGTCTTAAGACTGCCGTCAGGAAGCTTATCCACCCGCACACGAATCATGCGTCCGCCAGGCAGGGCCATCGAACCGTCAGCCCATTCCAGATCGCCGAGAAAAGGCTTCACCTCCACCGTCCGGCAACCGACGTCAAGCGGACGCACGCCCAATACATGGTTGATGCACCAGGCCGCAGGACCACCGCTCCACCCATGGCAAAGAGAATGCCTAAAGCCAGGATAGCAGAACTCCCCGAAGTCACCGTGGATATCCTTCTTTCCGGATACAGGCATCTGGTCTATACGTACGGCATTGTTCGTCCAGGAAACATCAAAATTCTCCCAAAAGCTTGTTGCGCCCATATCAAGCATCCCTCCCCAATAATCACGTACGGTATCAAGCGCGCGCTGATCTTCGCCAGCCGCAGACATGGCCTCGAGCATGTAATAGCCAAAGAACGTGCTCACGCCCGAGTGTCCGTTGCGGCCGATGGTTTCCGCAAACATTTCCCTTGCGTCGCGGAATCCGCCAAGAACAAGAAAAGCGGCCGCTGATTTTGAGCCGTGGGATTCAAGCCTGACCGACCGCAGCCGAGACGCGGCGGCGCGACAGCGCGCGGCAAGCGCATTGTCGCCGATCGCTTCGGCAACAATGGCCGATTCGTCAAACCCAATGGCGCGCAATGCATGTGATCCGGCGGTTTCCGCCGCAGGGTTGTGGCGCGTAGGCCAGTCGAGGAATCCGCACATCTCGGTCCGTTCGTCCCGACCGTCGCATGAAAGAAGATGTTCAATGGTCTGACGCAGATATCCGGCCCGTTCCCGGATGTACGACACATCCCCGGTGAAACGGTACCAGTCATGCACATTGCGCATATACCACGTTGTATAGGTGTCGATACCGTTCATCCATTGGCCAGGCGGCGTAGTTTCTGCCACGTGGTCAAAAGAGCGCTTAAGGACATCCACCTCGCCGAACACCGACAGAATGACGCGTATTTCGGGATGCATATCTCCCATCCATACAACACGGTCGCGTTTGATGCCGTCCCACAGGTAATCCTGACAGCAGAGATGCACTGTGCGCACCGCAGTCTCCCAAATCTGGTTGAGCCGATCGTCGCTTGAAACGAACGAGCCTATGCGCTTCATGGGCCGCATGAGCGAAACAGCCCGAACATATTCCACCGTCACACTTCCTGGCGTAACGAGATCGATGCGGACGAAACGGAAACCGGTATGTCCGTACTCTATTTGTCCCAGATGGGAAGTCTCCAGAACAACATCCCGCGGAGCATGGTCGTTGCATGCGCCCTTCTCTCCTATTTCGCTCATGGCTTCGCCCACCGACTCGCCAAAGCGCACACGTATTCTGGTTCCATGCGGGGCATCTGTCGTCCCGATCTGAACACCGCCATGGTATTCGCGGCCAAAATCAAGAAGAAAACCCGGTGCCACTCCATTGTTGACGAGCGTACAGCCATGTGGCCGCTCCCATATCCTCTCGTAGACCTGCCCGCGCTTCTTCCCCAGAAGCCGCGACACGCCTTCGACCGAACTGCGCGAACCATAGCCCCCTCTGTCCGCCGACTTCCACACGACCCGCACAGGAGAAACGAAAGCGCGGACCCGGCAATCAGGAATCTCCTCGGCATGGAAAGAGACCGTCTTTGCATGCAAAGCCATGACGAGCAGCGGAACCGACGTACTGCAGACCAGAGTCAAAAACTTTCTCTCTTTCATGTGCAGAATTTTCATGTGCGGAATTATAGCACACGAAGCATCTCCGCCGGCTCTCATCCATTTCCAAAACAGGCAAGAATATATTATCATTTCAAGCAAGCATATGCTATAATTCACGGGCGGAGGAAATGATGGGCAGGACCAGCAAATCAAGATTCAGCATATCCGTGATTACAACTGGAGCGGGCATCGCCAGCCGTGAATATCTCATGGGTGTGTTCAAATACGCCAATGCCCGCACACGATGGACATTTGAGTTCCACAATTCTGTGGATGAATTTTCCGCAAGCCACAAGCATGCCTCGTCCATTGACGGAATTCTGTCGATCGTCCCCCACACTCCAGCATCTCTTTCCTTCATCGCGCGCAAAAACATACCGACAGTTATCATAGACAGCCGTCCGGAGGGTTTTGCCACCCGAAACGCCAGACTCTCGTTTCTTCATCTGAACGACGTTGCAGTTGGAAAATATGCCGCCGAGCATCTGATCTCACGCGGCGCATTCAATTCATTCGCCTGCATAATCGATACGCCGGAGACCAAATACCCGCATCTGCGCGAGGCGGGATTCCGTCGGGCCATTGAACGGCAGAAAAAACCTGTGGCAACGTTCATCCTCAATTCCAAACGCATCGACAAACAGGAACAACGGAATTTCCGTTTGCGCTTTTCACGACTCCCCAAACCTCTGGCCGTTTTCGCCGTCCGCGACGGTGCCGCCTTGCCCGTATATGAGGCCTGCCGCCGATTGGGGCTTTCCATCCCCGATGAAGTGGCGGTCATTGGCGTCGACAATGATGAACTTTTCTGCAACATGCTTTCCTGCCCCCTCTCAAGCATTCAGCTGGACCATGAGCAGGTCGGTTTTCTCGCATCAAAGGAACTGGACCGTCTTCTGTCCGGAGGCAACGGCACCAATGTCGTTTTCGACACACCCGTGAAGGACATAGTCATGCGCGCATCTACACGAATCATACCCCCCGCTGCGCGCATCGTATCCGATGCGTTGTCATATATCGAGCACAACATCTCCGGCACACTTCGTGTTTCAGAGATAGCCGAAGCCCTCAATATTTCACGACGCCTCCTTGACCTGCGCTTTCGTCAGATGGAAAACGAAAGCGTACACAACGCAATCGTCCGGGCTCGTATAAAGGCGGCAAAGAAAAGGCTTGCATCCAGCCGTGACACTATTTTTCATATTGCAGCGGCATCCGGATTCCCGTCATCGGCGTCGTTCGTCCGCTTTTTCACTCATTGCACCGGCATGTCACCTGGCATGTGGAGAGAAAAACAGCGTATACTCGAGGGGAAGCACACGCATTCTGAGAAGAAGACCGCCCACAAGTCGGTCGACTGTTGAGCGGACCTTCACAGCCGAATGAAGTGCGCCTGCCTGCCGATGTATCCGTCATTCGGCGGACAGCCGACCGATTGGCCCAGTACGACCCTCTGGTTGGAATAATCGGGGAGGGCTTCTGAAAAAGAGTTTGATTAACGGCTTATATTCGCTGATTTTGGAATTTATCCCTACTTCTGGCATACATCGATTCAATCGGCGGCAGGATTTCGAGTAGGCCATCTTCACTCAATAGTCATTTGGTTGAGAATTAGTCCGAAGCATATTCTCATTCAAAAACACAGGGGGGCTGTAAAGATAAGAGGAATGAGATACTGAAAAGGGTTTATCCGTATTTTTTGCGAACTTATGCACGCAGATATTTTGTACTTCGCCCCGCTCCGATTTTGCGCAATTCTCCTTTAAAACAAGTTTTCCAAAGACGGTTTTGACGGTTGTCGGACTCATACAAGGCTAAAGAACTAAAAATTCCAAGACACGACTCGTCGGCAATGTAATTTTACTGTGAGCCAGTACCCCCCCCCTCTCTTAATCACAGCAAACTGCGATGATCAATTAAACGTGACGGTTGTGTCAGATATGGTTGATAGTATGGTATAATCTATGGACAAATAAAGGAGTTCAGAGATATGTTAAGGATTGTCGATTGGTCTGTTTCCAAGCGTCAGAACCGTGCGGTGACGGAGTTTCTCGATCGCAGCGCTTTCCCTGAAGAGGCGGAAAGGGCCGCGTTCGAGGTTTTGGCGGCGATCCGCGCCCGTGGAGACGAGGCTATAGCCGAGTATGTCGCGAAATTCGAAGGCGCGAAGCTTCATCCGAAGCAGTTTCGCGTGTCGGCGGCGGAAATGGAGAATGTCGATGCGGCAGTGCCGTCTGCACTTAAACGTGCGGTGAAGGATGCGTATGCGAGAGTCATGAGATTCTCCAAGGCCTCATTGCGCAAGCCCTGGACGATGAAGACGCCTCGTGGCGGTAGCGCCGGAGAGTTCTTCTCGCCCATGGACCGTGTCGGCGTGTATGTACCCGGCGGCACGGCGCCGCTCGCCTCCACTTCCATCATGACTGCGACTCTCGCCCGCGCAGCCGGCGTGAAGGAGATTGTCGCGTGCACTCCCGCCGGCAAGACCGGCAAGATCAACCCCGTGCTCCTCTACGCTCTCAAGCTCGCGGGAGTCACCGAAGTGTACCGCGTCGGCGGCATCCAGGCGATCGGCATGATGGCGTACGGCACGAAATCCTGCGCCAAGGTGCAGAAGATTGTAGGACCCGGGAATGCATACGTCACGGCGGCGAAACGTCAGGTGTATGGATATGTCGGAATCGACCAGGTGGCGGGGCCGAGCGAAATCGCGGTACTCGCGGACGGGACTGTTGATGCCCGCTGGGTCGCAGCAGACCTTCTTTCGCAGGCGGAGCACGGCAGCGGATGGGAGAAGTCGCTTCTCGTCACGCAGTCGAGGGAGTTCGCGGAGAAGGTCAGGCGCGAGCTTTCCGCGCAGACCGAGACGCTTTCCCGCAGGGAGATTGTCAATCGTGTCATCGACCGAGACGGGATACTCTTCGCGGTCGTGCCAGATCTTGAGGAAGGTCTCGAGCTCGTAAACCGTTTCGCACCCGAACATTTTGAGATCATGTGCAAGGATGCGCTGAAGCTCATGAAGGGCGTGCGCTCTGCAGGCGCAGTGTTCGCCGGTGCATGGACGCCTGAGTCCGCAGGCGACTTTGTGGCGGGACCGTCGCATGTGCTGCCGACGGGCGGTGCGGCCAACATGTTCAACGGCCTCACACCCGACGACTTCCGCCGCCGCCACAGTTTCGTGGCGTTTACGAAAGCCGATCTTGCCGAGACGAAAAAGACGATTGAGGCGTTCGCCGAGGTGGAGGGGCTTGATGCGCACGGGCGTGCGGCGTCAATCCGCTTTGAGTGACGGCAGGGTCTTTCTGATGGTAAGCGTGCTGTAGCTCGAAAGGTGATTCATGGGCGGTTATTCGTTCACTGTTTTCTTTGATCTGCTGTGCGGATTGCTCAGCGTCGTCTTCTTCTGGTCGACATTCGTGCTTTTTGCCGGATTGATCAGAAAGGGGCGTGTGCATCCGGCGGCAGAGCGCAGGTTGCGTTTCGCCGTGCTGATCTGTGCAAGGAACGAAGAACGGGTGATAGAGTTTCCGGTGCGCAGCATTCTGGCGGCTTCATATCCTGCCGAAAAGCGTGAGGTGATCGTGTTGGCGGACAATTGCACGGACCGCACTTCTGAAGTCGCCCGTGCCGCAGGCGCCACCGTATGGGAGAAGACGTCTCTCAGCGCTGGGAAGGGCGATGTCCTTGCATGGGGAGTCGAGCGTCTGCGCAAGGAAGGCGGCTTTGACGCTGTGGCCGTTTTCGATGCGGACAATACAATGTGCGCCGGTTGGCTTGATGCGGTCAACAATGCGTTGAACGATGGCGAGAGCGTTGTCACCGGGCGCCGCCATTCGTCAAATGCCTTTGTGAACGTCATTACGGGATGGTACACCGTGTACTGGGCGATGATGAACGAACTGTCCAACAGGGTCCGCACAAATCTTGGACTCTCCGGCAAGCTGACGGGGACAGGTTTCGCGTTTCTGCTTTCATGTCTTGGCGAAGAGGGCTGGAGCACACGCACAATGGTGGAGGATGTGGAGTTCTCCGTTCAGGGAAACATCGCCGGCAGGCGTGTTGCCTATATCCGGGACGCGGATTATTGCGATGAACAGCCAACCGCTCTCATGCCGATGTGGAGGCAATTGCGCCGTTGGGCTACGGGCGGGTGGCAGGTCGTGCGTCTGTATTCCCTGCCGTGGCTGACGACACTGTGCCGTCGTCCGTCGATTTGTCTTTTCGACAGTTTCTTCTCCATTCTCACCGGTATCTCCGTTGCGTTCATCCATCTTGCGAATGTGATCGCCTTGGCGGTGAAACTGTACACAGGCCAGCCTGTCGTGCCTGCAGTTCAGACGTTTGCCGGATTTCTCCTTTTCGTGTTTGTCATGGGTTGGTTCACGGCGCTTGCAGCGGTCGCCCTTGCGCCGAAGGGGCAGCGTCCCGGTTTCATTCCGGTTGCGACGTTCCCATTGTTCTCCCTCGTCCTCTCTGCGTCTGTGCTGTGCACGCTGGTTTTCCCCTCAAGACGCTGGAAGCCGATCCAGCACGGGAATACGGATCTCAAGGGGAGCGGCAGTTCAGGTAATATTGGAGAGTCAGTTTAATGGCGGTGCCTGAAGGAACTACAAAAATAACGTGTGGAAGTCAATTTAGGGAGATCAGAATGAGCATTTTCAATGCAGGAAAAACGGTTTTTGCCACTATGCTGTTTGCTGGAGTCTGTTCGGCGTCTCAGACCAATAGTTGCTGGTGGGTTTCTGATGAGGAACTTGAATTTGTCAAAAGGCGCACTACGCACATGGATTTCGAGCCGGGTACGCCTGAGAGTAACGCCAAGCGTTTCTATTCGAACGAGGAACGCACGGAGTATGTCGAATTCAACTATGACGAATCAAAGGCAGGCGAAGGCACTTACACGCTTGAAGATCCATTGACATTCATTGATGGCAGGAAGGTGAAGAACGCCTCAGACTGGGCAGAACGCAGAAAAGAGATCTTGAAGCTTTTCGAGTGTGAGGTCTATGGGCGAATGCCGCCGAAGCCGGGTGAATTCGTGACGGAGCTTGTGTCCGAAAGGCTCACCGAGGATCGCTTCGCGCTCGAGCGCCGCTACAGGATGTGGTTCAGGAAGGAGAGGACGGGGCCTGCCATTGATTGGATCGTGTTCGTGCCGAGATACGCCAAACATCCCTGCCCCGTCATACTGCACCTGAACTACAAGGGCAATGATCTGATTGCCTCCGGCAGGACCAACCACTATGTTCTTCCACTCGGCGAAATCGCTGTCCGCGGCTATGCGTTCATGTCTGCGCAGTACACACAGATTACCTCTGACGGCAAAAAGGACGGTCCGCCGCCGTTCAGCGGAGTCTGCGAACTCTGGGGTAGACGTGATCCTAAGGCCACCGACAATACCGGGGCGCTGATGGTGTGGGCGTGGGGTCTTTGCCGCGGACTCGACCTTGCAGAGAGGATACCTGAGATTGATGCATGCCGTAACATGGTGATCGGCTCATCCCGTCTGGGCAAGGCGGCGCTTCTTGCCGCCGCATATGACGAGCGTTTCAAGGTCTGTGTACCCAACCAGACGGGAGCGGTGGGCGTGCAGCTCATGAAGCGCAATTTCGGGGAATCGCTCGCAGGACAGCGCCTTTCGCTGGCGCACTGGTACTGTAAAGGCGTATGGAAGTACATGGATGATCCGAAGACTCAGCCGTTCGACCAGCATCTTCTGCTTGCCTGTGTGGCGCCTCGTGCGCTTTTGCTTGAGTGCTATCACAAGCTTTGGTTCGATCCCAAGGGTGAATTTCTGGCGGCGAAGGCGGCTTCTCCCGTGTGGGAGTTCCTGACCGGAAAGGGATTGGGGCTTGAGGAGATGCCGCCGGAGTACAGCGACTGCGCCGTCAGGTCTCCGTTTGGTTTTGTCCGCCGCACGGAGTGCCATGGTCTGTCGCCGTATGACTGGAAGTGGGCTTTGGACTTTGCCGATCAAGCTCTTGGGATGAAGAAGGATTGAATCCTTCATCTTTAATTTTTGCATGTTTTTTGCGGGTGACCGTCAATTTAACGTAGGCGGTAATGGTCTCAATTTAGTCTGTATTGCAAAGCATGAGAATTAGTCCGAACCTAATTCTCATTTAATGGGTTGCGTGGGTTGTGCCTCGTGTGACTGTTATCCAGCTTTCAAGACTGCCAAACAGTAAGGACCCGTTGCCGGCAATTGGTACATTTTCTGGTAATGGGTTCTGTTTTTGGTGTTTTGTTTCTGGTTGCTAAAATGAGCGTGATTTAGTACCATATACGCATTATTTTTTGGAGGATGATCAGAATGTCCGTAAAGGTACTCGGAACAGGAAGTTACTTACCCCCCAAGGTCGTAACCAATGACGATCTGTCAAAGTCGCTTGACACGAGCGACGAGTGGATTTATTCCCATACAGGCATCCATTCCCGCCATATTGCGGAGGAGGATGACTGCACCTCTTCCATGGCGGCGAAGGCAGGTAAGGCTGCACTTGAGGCGGCCGGGGTTTCACCAGAGGAGATAGGTCTTATAATTGTCGCAACATCCACCCCTGACTACGCCACATTCCCGTCTACCGCATGTCTCGTGCAGGCGACGCTTGGCTGCAAGGGCTCCGGTGCATACGATCTTCAGGCTGCATGCGCCGGATTTGTGTATGCCATCGAGCAGGCGCGCTGTTGGGCAAAGGTGAACAAGGGCGCGAAAGCTCTTGTAATAGGCGCCGAGACGCTTTCACGCGTTGTGGACTGGCGCGATCGCGGGAGCTGCATCCTTTTCGGAGATGGAGCGGGCGCAGTTGTGCTAGGGGACACCGAAGGTGACGGTCCTGAGGCCCACACCGTTCTCTGGGCGGATGGCAATGGCGCGTCCTTCATCTATCGTGATGGAGGCACCCGCATCAAGCCACAGCCCGGAATGTTCCCGATTCCCACTTTGGTGCTTCAAGGGCATGACGTTTTCGCATTTGCGGTACGAGCCCTCGCGAAGGTCACAAACCAGCTTTGCGAGAAGCTCGGCACGACTCCGGCCTTGCTTGACCGTGTGTTTGCGCATCAGGCTAACGGACGCATCATCGATGCTGTTGCGCGTCGCATGAAATTACCGCTTGAGAAGTTCTACCTGAACCTTGAAACCACCGGAAACACATCCGCCGCATCGATTCCGATTGCCCTTGACGAGGCGGTCCGCAAGGGCGAACTCAAGGATGGCATGAACATCGTCCTGTGCGGATTCGGCGCCGGGCTCACTTATGCCGGAACGTACATGAAATGGCCTTACCTGTAATTTTAAACGACTTAAGCAGAAGGAGACAAAAAATGAAGAAAATCGTCATAACTGGTCTTGGTATGGTTACGCCTGTCGGAAACGGCAAGGACGCCACCTGGAGCGCTCTCAAGGCTGGCAAATGCGGAATCGGCCGCATTACGAGGTTCGACCCGTCGCGCTGCACATGCCAGGTCGCCGGCGAACTGAAGGATTTCGACGCATATCTCGCCGAGACGGGCTATGTGGACCGCAAGGCGGCCCGCCACATGGATCCGTTCTCCATCTATGGCGTGGCGGCGGCGGTCGAGGCTTGGAAGGATGCCGGATTCACGGAAGAGAACAGGCCGGACATGGATCGTGTCGCAACGATCATCGGCAACGGCATCGGTGGCATGAAGACGAACGGCGAGGCCTACAGGACTCTCTTTGACCGCGGTCCGGACCGTCTCTCCCCGCTCGCCATCCCCGAACTCATCGCGAACGAGGGCGCAGGCAACATCTCGATGGCGCTTGGCGCGAAGGGGCTGGCCCATGTCGTCGTGACGGCGTGCGCCTCCTCCACCGACGCCATCGGCGTTGCACTCGATGCACTCCGTGCCGGCCGCGCCGACGTGGTGATCTCCGGCGGCACCGAGGCGACGATCGACGAGTTCGCAGTCGGCGGATTCATGAAGATGCGTGCGCTTGCCACACAGTTCAACGACTGCCCTGAGAAGTCGTCGCGTCCGTTCAACGCCGACCGCAACGGCTTCGTGATGAGCGAAGGCGCGGCGATGCTCATTCTCGAGACAGAGGAGCATGCAAAGGCGCGCGGAGCCAAGATATACTGCGAACTCGCAGGCTACGGCGCAACCTCCGACGCCTATCACATCACGGCTCCCGATCCGAGCGGCGCCGGTGCAGTGAAGGCGATCAAGCTAGCCCTCAAGGATGCGGGTGTCGAGGATCTCTCGACGGTCGACTACATCAACGCGCATGGCACCTCCACGCACCTCAACGATGTCATGGAGACCAAGGCGTTCAAGGAAGTGTTCGGCGACGAACAGGCACGCAAGATCAATGTGTCCTCCACGAAGTCCATGACAGGCCATCTGCTTGGCGCTACCGGTGCCCTCGAGGCGGCTGTCTGCGCCATGGCCATCGACGAGAAGTTCATCCCGCCGACGATCAACTATGAGAATCCCGATCCCGAGTGCGACCTGAACTACACGCCCAACGCCGGCGTTGAGCGCGATATCCGTGTTGCGGTGAGTACGTCTCTTGGCTTTGGCGGACACAACGGCGTGCTCGTATTCAAGGCCGTGCAGTAATGGTTTAAAAGGGGACGCTCATGGAATATCCCAAGTTCAAGGAGGAATTCAATCTTCCCGGAATCAAACTGCTCCCGCATAGAGATCCGTTTCTCTTTGTGGACGAGCTCATCTCTGCGGATGAGACGGGCGCTCTCGGGAAGTACACATACACCGACCCTTCCACGGCCGTCGAAGGCAAGGCGGTGAATTCCTTTTTTGAAGGACATTTCCCGACATATCCGGTTGTGCCGGGCGTTGTTCTCGTGGAGTCTATGGCTCAGGTTGCGGGTGCGGCGCTCGTCGCACGCAGGGTTCTCCCGGAAGGGAATGCGGCATTCCTCCTCGCCAAAATCGAGGATGTCCGTTTTCGTCGTCCGGTGCGTCCTGGGGATACCCTGTACACCGTGGTCGAGAATGTCCGCACAAAACCTAAACTCGGTGTCTTTGCGCTCAAGGGGTATGTGAACGGCGAACTTGTCGCCGAAGCGTCCACCACCTGCGTGCTCGGCACGATGGACAACATGAAGTAATCTGTCTTTCGGCTGTGCGGGGGACGCTTCTGACATGGGAATCTGTGGCATAGTCGAAAGACTCCTCGAAATGCGGGGACTTGCGGGGGAGGACATTGAGTCCTTCCTCGATCCGTCTCTGAAGAGGCTTGTCAATGCCGCACAGATTCCGGGCCTTTCAGCGGCGGCCGATGTGATAATGCCTTTTGTTCGTGATGGACGCCGCATAGTCGTGTTTGGCGACTATGATTGCGATGGCGTCTGTGCGAGTGCGATTCTCGTCATGGCCCTGCGTCGAATCGGCGCGAGTGTCGAGATGTTTGTCCCGGATCGGTTCTCCGAAGGATATGGGCTTACGGTTGCGAGCGTCGAGCGCATGGTCGGGGAGCATCCGGACGTCGCGCTTATGGTCACAGTCGATTGCGGCATCACATCTGCGGCGGAAGTGAAGATGCTGAAGGACCGAGGCATTGCAGTTGTCGTCACCGATCACCATCTTCCGCCGGAAAAGCTTCCGGACTGCGACGCGCTCGTCGATCCAAAGGTGCCGTGTCAGCTTGAGTTGGCGGAAGGGCTTGGCGTAAGGGATCTCTGTGGAGCGGGCGTGGCGTTCTTTCTTGCGAACGTCCTCGCCGCCCGTGCGACGGAGACCGGGCTTTACGGCGGCGAAAAGTTCGGGGCACCTCTTCTGGTGCTCGCCGGGCTCGCAACCGTGGTGGACATCGTGCCTCTTGTCGCCCAGAACAGAATCCTTGTCGCCAGTGCGCTCAAGGCGTTTCGCGCCGCCGCGCCTATCGGTCTGCGTGAACTCCTGCATCGCGCCCAGCGGCGGACGGAGGACGTGTCCTCCCGTGATTTCGGATTTCTGCTCGGACCTCGCATAAATGCCGCCGGAAGAATGGCATCCGCGCGCGAGGCGTTCGACCTTCTGATGGAAACGGACCTTGAATCGGCGCGCATGAAGGCGATAGGTGTCGATGCCCGCAACGCCGAACGCAAGACCGTTGAAAACCGTATGGCTGACGAGGCGATGGCGCAGATTGCGGAAGATTTCCCCGAGGCAGTGGTGGTTAACGGCAGCGTTTCGGGAACGGATTCCAGATGGCATGTTGGAGTGTGCGGAATTGTCGCTTCTAGGATTCTTGAGAAGTACGGAGTGCCCGTCGCCGTTGCCGTTGACGGACACGGCAGCGTCCGGGCTCCGGAAGGGTATGATGTCCACTCGGCGCTCACGGAGTGTGCGCATCTGCTTGAGCGGTTTGGCGGACACAAGGCGGCCGGCGGGTTTATGGCCAAGGAAGGAATGTTTGAGGATTTCCGGGATGCGTTCAAGACCGCATGCGCCGCACAGCGTGAACGGAGTGGAATAGTTCGAGAGATGGGAGCAATCCGTGAACCGGAGATATGGGTTGAACCCTCCGATCTTACGATGGAGCTGCACGAAGCAATTTCCAGAATGGAGCCGTTTGGTGAAGGAAACCCGGAACCGGTGTTCGGTCTCAGGGGAGTTTCGTTTTCCGATGTGCGGCTGATGGGCGACAGTGGGAGACATGCGGCGTTTTCATTCTCGGAACGGCGTATCCCGCGCGCGACATGGTGGAACCATGGAAGCGAGGCGGAATGCATCAGGGCGAAGTCATCGTCGCGTTTTGACGTGACCTTTACGTTGGATGTATCGTCATGGGGCGGCGAGGAGCCGCATCTCGAACTCCGTATTCGCGAAGTCGGCATTTCCGGCATTGCCTCTCACAACATCCTGTGATGGATGAAGATGTGATGAGTTCGTTTGGGGACGACGGGTATTTTGTCGGCGATACGCCGGGCTTCAGCAAGGTGAGGTTCAGCATCCAAACCGCACTTTGGCCATGCCAATTTTCGCCTTTACGGAGAGGACGGTTTTTCTTTCGCGGGAGCGAAGAAGTGGCGTTGGCTTTTCGTATGGTTCAGCAGGTTGCGGATTGGTAGCGCAGGCTGTCGCCAACTACTGCTCTTGCTCTGGCGATAGCAGCGGAGTTTGGAGGCAATGTGCCTTCCAGTCGATAGCCCATGCCGAGTGATTTCCATTTTGCCGCGCCCATGCTGTGATACGGAAGGATTTCAACTTTCCTGACGTTGTTCAATGTCCGTATGAATTCGCCGGTCCTGCGCAGATCGTCCTCGTCGTCGGTAAGGCCCGGTACGAGTACGCGTCTGATCCAGACGGCTTTGCCGATCTCGGAAAGATACCGTGCGCAGTCGATGACGCTTTCGTTTCCGCATCCGGTGACGGTGCGGTGGAGTTCCGGATCGAACGCCTTGATGTCGAGAAGCACCGTATCGGTGGCGTCCAGAAGATTGATGATTCCTGGATCGTCCCTGCGGAACGGGCCCGCCGCCGTGTCGAGGCATGTTGTGATTCCGAGTTCGTGCGCCCGTTCGAACAGAGCGGCGGCAAACTGCGCCTGCAGCATCGGTTCTCCGCCCGAAAGCGTAATGCCGCCGTCCTCGCCCCAGTAGCTTCGGTAGCGCATTGCCTTCGCAAGCACTTCCTCCGCCGTCATCTCAAGCGCCGGCGGCCGCGCCCATGTGTCGGGATTGTGGCAGTAGGCGCAGCGGAAACCGCAACCGTGCATGAACACGATGAAGCGGACTCCGGGTCCGTCCGCCGCGCCGAACGATTCAAGTGAATGTATCTTGCCGGTCACAGGCTCTTGTGGCATGTGCGCCTGATGACATCAAGTTGCTGTTCCCGCGTGAGATCGATGAACTTCACGGCGTATCCGCTCACGCGGATCGTGAAGTTTGCGTACTCCGGCTTTTCGGGATGCTCCATCGCGTCGATGAGTTTCTCGGTGCCGAACACGTTCACGTTCAGGTGATGCGCTCCGCGCGTGAAGTAGCCGTCCATTACGGAGACTAGTGTACGGACGCGCATCTCGGGGTCGTTGCCTAGCGCGGACGGATGGATCGTCTGCGTGTTTGAGATGCCGTCGAGCGCGTATTCGTACGGGAGCTTGGCGACGGAGTTGAGCGAGGCGAGAAGTCCGTTCTGCTCTGCACCGTAGGCGGGGTTTGCGCCGGGCGAGAGCGGTTCGCCGGCCTTCCTGCCGTCGGGCATGGAGCCTGTCGCCTTGCCGTACACGACGTTCGACGTGATCGTGAGGATGGATGTGGTCGGCGTTGCGTTGCGGTACGTGTGGTGGCTCTTGACCTTGCGCATGAACTCCGTGAGCAACCATTCGCCGATGCTGTCCGCGCGGTCATCGTCGTTTCCGTAGCGAGGGAAGTCACCCTCGACCTTGTAGTCCACCGCCAGGCCGGACTCGTCGCGCACAACGCTCACCTTGGCGTACTTGATTGCGGATAGGGAGTCAACCGCATGCGAGAATCCCGCGATGCCTGTTGCGAAAGATCGTTTCACGTCCGTATCGATGAGAGCCATCTGTGACGCTTCATAGTTGTAGCGGTCGTGCATGAAGTGGATGATGTTCAGAATATGGACGTAGAGCCCGGCGAGCCAGTCCATCATGCGTTCGTAAGCGTGGAGGACTTCGCCGTAGTCGAGGACGTCCGACGTGATTGGCCGGAACTCCGGCCCCACCTGCATGCGCGTCACTTCGTCGATGCCGCCGTTGATTGCGTACAGCAGACACTTCGCAAGGTTGGCGCGCGCACCGAAGAACTGCATCTCCTTGCCGGTCTGCGTCGCGGATACGCAGCAGCAGATGGCGTAGTCGTCGTTCCAGACGCGGCGCATGACCTCGTCGTTCTCGTACTGGACGCTGCTTGAGTCGATGGACACTTTCGCGGCGTAGTCCTTGAAGCTTTTCGGCAAGCGGGGAGAGTAGAGCACGGTGAGGTTCGGCTCCGGGGACGGACCCATGGTCTCGAGCGTGTGGAGGATGCGGAAGTCGGTCTTTGTGACCATGCTGCGTCCGTCACCGCACATTCCGGCGAGGTTGATCGTAGCCCACACGGGGTCGCCGCTGAAAAGTTCGTTGTAGCTCGGTACACGGGCGAACTTCACCATGCGGAACTTGAGCACGAGATGGTCGATCAGTTCCTGCGCCTCGGCTTCCGTTATGAGGCCGCGCTTGAGATCTCGTTCGATGTAGATGTCGAGGAACGTGGAAATGCGGCCAATGGACATTGCCGCGCCGTTCTGCGTCTTGATGGCGGCAAGATAGCCGAAATATGTCCACTGGACGGCTTCGCGCGCGTTCTCCGCCGGACGCGAGATGTCGTAGCCGTAGCTGGCCGCCATTTCCTTCATCGCCTTTAGTGCGCGGATCTGTTCGGTTACTTCTTCGCGTCCACGGATGACATCCTCTGGCATCGAACCGACACCAACCATAGGAAGGTCGTGTTCCTTCGCGGCGATCAGCCGGTCTATGCCGTACAGGGCGACGCGGCGGTAGTCGCCGACGATGCGTCCGCGTCCGTACGAGTCGGGAAGGCCTGTGATGATCTTGTTCTTGCGGGCCATGCGCATTTCAGGGGTGTATGCATCGTATACGCCCTGATTGTGCGTTTTGTGGTACTCGGTGAAGATGTGGTGGAGTTCGGGATTCGGCGCGTAACCGTATGTCTTGAGCGCATCTTCTGCCATCTTTATGCCGCCGTACGGCATGAAAGCGCGCTTGAGCGGCTTGTCCGTCTGGAGACCGACGATCTTCTCGAGATCCTTGTCCAGATAGCCGGGCTTGTGGGAAGTGATGGATGAGACGATGTCAGTATCCATGTCCAGAACGCCGCCCTTTGCCCGCTCTTCCTTCTGGAGCGCCTGCAGTTTGCCCCAAAGCGCATCGGTTGCAGGGGTGGAGTCGACCAGGAATTCGGGGCCTTCCTCGTAAGGGGTGTAGTTGAGCCGCACGAAAACGGCGGTATCTATGTCCTTCTGCCACTGCCCAGCGACAAATCCTTCCCATGCGGGAATATTTATATTTGAGATATTCATTGGTTTTGAGATTGTTAATTGAAAATGTCCAGGCGAACGACTTTATCGGTTTCCCGATCGCGGTTCATGTGGTAAACTCCACTTCAGGCACACGCCTGTCATCGCCAGTTCCGCAAATGTCGTATATTATATCATTTACTCGTGTGTTTGGGTGTCGAATAATGTGAGTATTGTTTGTCGGATGAGATGCGTACATGACTTGACTGTGAGGTATGGCGTTTCTATGGTATAATCCACATCAATGAACAAGGAAGAGAAGTCAGCCGAAGGCAGGCAGCATGTGGCTCTGCCGCTCAAGTACCGTCCGATGACGTTCAATGACGTTGTCGGACAGGAGCATGTCGTGCGCACGCTGAAGCATGCGATCGAGTCCGGACGCATCGCGAACGCATATCTTTTCGTCGGTCCGCGCGGAATCGGCAAGACCACCACCAGCCGAATCTTCGCCAAGGCGCTCAACTGCCTCAACCCGAACGGAGCAGAGCCGTGCGGCGAATGCGAGAACTGCACCCAGATCGCGGAGGGACGCTCCCTGGACGTCATGGAACTGGACGGAGCCTCCCACAACAAGGTTGAGGATGTCCGCCCCATCATCGAGGCTGTGCAGTTCAAGCCGGCGGCCTCCCGTTTCAAGATTTTCATTATCGACGAATGCCACATGCTTTCGACGGCGGCCTGGAACGCACTTCTGAAGACGCTTGAGGAGCCGCCGCCGTACGTCAAGTTCGTGTTCGCCACGACCGAGGGCGACAAGGTGCTTGCGACGATCGTTTCGCGCTGCCAGCGTTTCGATCTCCGCCGGATTCAGACGAATCAGATCGTCGACCGTCTCACCTACATCTGCGGCAGGGAGAATGTCACGGCGGATTCCGATGCGCTCCTCGCCATAGCGCGCGGCGCAGAGGGTGGCATGCGAGACGCGCTCTCGTCGCTTGACCAGTTGATTGCGTTCAAGGACGGAAACATCACGGAGGATGACGCACTCTCCGTGTTCGGTCTGGTCTCCCGTTCGGAACTCGAGGGATTGGCCGGTGCGATATTGAAGGGCGACTCGGCGGCGATTCTGAAGGCCGTGTCGCACTTCGACTCCGCAGGCAAGAACATGCGCCGCCTTGCGGGTGAACTGATGGTGCATTTCCGCAACCTTGTGGTCTGGCAGGCTCTTGGCGAGAAGGCGGGCGATACGCTTGAGATAACGACCGATCAGCGCAAGACGCTTGAGGAGCAGGCGAAGATATGCGACTCCTCCCGAATTTTCCGCATTGCGGACAAGCTTGCGGAAATGGAGGACAAGCTCCGCTATGTGCTGAGCGTCCGCACCCTTATCGAAATGACCCTTCTCAGGGCAGGGCGCATCGCGTCCGTCGCAAGCATTGAGGAGCTGATGAAGGCTGTGCGCGCACTGAAGGCGGGTGGCGTAGTGCAGACTGCACCGACCCCTGCAAACGCGGCCACTGCGACCAAGGCCGCTCCGCCGCCGGCATCCGCCTCCGCGCCGTCTGCGGTTTCGGGCGGGCCGGAGGCCAAGCCCGCTTCGGCCGAACCGGATCAGAATCCGCAGTTTGACCGTCAAGCGATCCTTGACGATCCCCGGCTGAACGGAATACTCAAGTCCATGCCCGGCGCGAAGATCATAGACATAAAAGAGAAGTGATTCATTCCGCATCGACAGACGCGACACAAGATAGGAAAGAGGATATAATGAACTTCAACGAGAAATGCAGGATTCTGTCACACGAGGATGCCGCGCCAGGCTACCGCACATTGGTTTTTGCGGCTCCGCAAATCGCCGCCGCCGTAGTCCCCGGTCAGTTTGTTCATGTGAAAGTGCCTGGTCTTGACGATGCCGCTCTCCGCCGTCCGTTCTCGGTCTTCGATGCGGACGCCGATGCCGGAACGCTGACCGTTCTCTATAAGGTTGTCGGCAGGGGAACAGAAGCTCTGTCAAAGGAGTCTGCAGGTGCGGAGGTTGAGGTGCTCGGCCCGCTTGGTTTCGGTTTCCCGGTCGCATGCGATGGCGTTCCGCTTCTTGTCGGGGGCGGATATGGCGTCGCTCCGCTCTATTTCCTCGCAAAACGCCTTTTGGAGCTGGGTTTGGAGGCAAAGCCAATCCTCTTTGTGGGTGGACGCACCAAGGGAGATCTCCTTGCGGTAGATAAGTTCGTTGAACTGGGTGTTGACGTTCGCACCGCGACCAATGACGGTTCGGAAGGGACCAAGGGTTTTGTCACGGAGCCGCTGGATGCCGAACTCGTGAAACTGCGCAGTGCCGGCAAAAACTTCGAATTCTTTACCTGTGGCCCCGATGGACTCCTGAAGGCTGTTTCTGATCGTGCGCTCGGTACTGGGGCGAAAGGTTGGATTTCGATGGACCGGCACATGATATGCGGGGTCGGGGCATGCTTCGCCTGCATACAGAAGCTGAAGCACCCAAATGGAGAAGTGTGGAACGCGCGATGCTGCGTAAACGGTCCGGTGTTCAAGGCTGAGGAAATCGTCTGGTGACAGGCAGAAAGCGCTGATTGCAAAAATGGTTGCCCGGGGGGGATTCGAACCTCCTCAAGCGGCATCAAAAGCCGCTGTGCTGACCATTACACAACCGGGCAAACAAAAACGGCGTGCATTATAGCATATGCGCACTCAAATATCCCTAAGTTTTTTGAAAGGTGTTTGTCTTCCGGCCTGTTTGCATTGAATTTGCCTTATCGCAAGGGATTGCATTTTCTTTGCCTTGGCAATAATAGCGAATCAACCGATTCTCGAATGGACAGCTTATTTTCCTATGCCATGCCAAATGGAGCAACCAGTTGCATTCAGCCGGCCATCGCTCCATTCCACAGCGCCGCCCGGTCAGGGGCGATGCCTTCATCTGCCTATGACTGGACGGGAATTACAGTATAGAAGTGACTGCAAACTCTACCATACCGGTGTAACGGACATCTTGCCAGTTGCCGTTGAAGAGAATGCGATTCGGACTGATTCTCAAGCGATATTGCGCAAGATAAAGCCCCCAAGGCTTTTGCCGCTCTCTATGCAGGTGCAAGTTTCACGGCTTGCGCCGTACATAATGGACTGGGATACCCGACATACAGTGCGGACAGACAATGCGCGCGGACATTTACTTTATCCGTAGCCCAGAAGGTGTTTGCCGACCGGGATTTGGCTAAAACGTGGTTTTTTTTTGTCCAAAAGATTATTTTTTGGTTTTCGTTTTGTGGTATATTCGCGCCTGTACGGAAGAGGTGATTGTTTCGGATTGTTTCATCTTACAGAAAGAGAAGAAAGGACGAAAGCCATGACAAAGAGAGAAGCGACCAATGGAGAGCCGTATGCGGGAAATCTGCACGTACGGTCTGACGAGGGGGAAATCGCATCGGCAACGCCCGGGGCGAGGGTCTCTACTCTGCACAGAAAAGTACATTGCGGAAAGCCGTATGCCGGCAATTTTGCTGTACGGTTTGGTTTGCTGTTTCTCATTGCCGGTGCTTTGCAGGTGCATGCGGGGAAGTATTATCTGAAGAAAAGTAATGGAGATAACGATCCTACGTGGATAGCTTATGATGGTAGTGAGGATACGACAGGCGTAAGTGTTGAACATGATTATGTTGTGCGTGGTTTTGCAACCAATCTAACCATAAAAGGAATAGATTACACTGTTAATTCATTGACGATTGGCGAAAATGATATCGGCGGCAGAATGTATCTGAATAAAAAGAAAACCGCTAACACTAGCGCTTCTGTAATCTTTCAAAATGACGGTCTATTTTTGGTGAAAGGATCTATGAGAAGTCAAGGGGTCCCGTGCAACATAAGGGGAAATATCACTGTATCGGCAAATAGAGATTTCCCTTTTGGTGTTTTTCCATCAGGCTCAAATAGTGAAGTTCGTTTTAATCCTCCTAATAGTGATAACACTTCTGGCGGTATTCTGTATGGCAGCAATGAGTCTGCTATAGTAATTGGGTTGGAATATGCTTTGAATGATAAGGCTTATCAGGCATCAGATAATCAAGGATATTTGGCTTCGTTTTACAATCTTGGAGAGTATAAAGGGTTGATTTCGGTAACGTCAAAACATGAAAATGCGTCTTGCGTTAGAGGTTTCGGGGCGGCTGTTCAGTTATGTGATCCCAATGTCCAGTTTGAAGGTGATTTGAAAATCTGCGATGGCGGAGCTTTGCTGTTTACAAATGAGATTGCCGTGGTTACCGTTGGCGGACTTACGCTTGAGCCAGGTTCCATGATACGATCAGCGGTAGATTTGACTGCCAAAACATGCAATCGCGTGGAGGCTTCCAAGCTTAATGTACAAGGCCCTGTCTGTGTAATGGCAGATTATCAGCATAAAAAATCTACAGATGGCAAGGAAGTTAGGTGCGCATTGCTGACGGCGCCCGCAAACGGGCTTAACCTTGATGATTTCTACTTCATGCCCGATCCCAATGTGACAGATGACAGTCATGCTGATTGTTATCAGCAACGTGCGCATTTGGAAGTAGTGACTGAAAATGAGGTAGATACGTTATATTTGGTTGTCGAACCCATTATAAAATTAGAAGAAACCGATGGTTCTAGTCCGACCGCGTTTGATGATGATCCGGTATTGGAAAATCCAGATGCATGGCAGGATAAATCTAAGCCGGTCGGTGGGCGGCATTATCATCTTAACAGTCAATTTCTAAAATTCATGGGCGATACCGATTATACGTTCCCTGGAAAAACATTTATTCATGATGGCGGGCGAACGATGTTCAGTGGTAAACGGGATATAGTATTTTCGAACTATGTATGGAGAAGCGGTATCATTTATTCTATGAAGGATGCAGATGTTGTTTTAAAGGGAAAGATGCTGGTTTCTGCTGTTGCTGAGGCCACTTCACCACGTTCATTGCGCTCATTTGGATATCCTCTGAATATCAATGCAGATATTTCAGGAGCAGGCGACATACTTATAAATAATTCAGGAGACAATCCTTATCAGGGCAAGATAACTCTTTCCGGCGACAATACGGGATATAGCGGGAAAATCGCCGTGTCCAACTACTACAACAATGTGACATACCCGAAACGATGGACGTATCTGTACGTTCCCAGGGCAGAAAGTCTTGGCGGGCCGATAGACGGGTTTACTTTCAATGCTTTGTCTCTCAGCCGTATGGCGCGCCTGATTCCTACCGCTTCGATGACGTTGCCGAAAGCCTCGAACCGCGGACTTTTCATTATTGGTGAAGGCGTGATTGCTCCGGGCGATGGTGTAACATTGCGGATGGAGTGGCCGATTACAATGAACGGCACTTTGTATAAGGATGGGTTGGGCGTACTTGAAATGGCTGGTGAAATAAGGTTCTACGATGCGGAAAATGAAACTTCGGTTGAAACGCCTAGAAATGAAGCGGATGTACTTGAACTTCGTGAGGGTACGCTTAAGATTGCTTCTACAAATGCTTGCAATGGATTGTGTATCACAGTCTACGATGGAACATCGATTCTCTTGCCGAAACCCGGTATTGACGCCGATCTTGACAAGTTCGGTCTTTACAACGTAAAGGCAGGCGCCGCACCGTTTGTTTTGGCTGAAGGAGTCTCCAAACTGCCGATAACGTTTGAAGAACAGCTTTCCGCCGACAGTTTAGAGGGTATGGTTACCAACGCGCTTTTCACGGTCGCCAATTCCGCGGTTGATAGTGTGCGTGCCATGCTTCCTTACGGCGTAAAACCGTACCAGGGAGTGCGTGCATCCATTGTCGAAATTCCGCTTGCCGATGAGGAAGCCACCACATTCGCCTGCGTAACCAAACGGTACGGGCTGATATTTTCGGTTCGTTGATTTAAGGAAACTTGAAAAAAGGAATTCTTTATCATGCGCAAATTGATTTTGACAGGTTTGGCCGTCGCCGCACTTCATGCGGAGGCGTCGTCCGCAAATACGATGGTTGCCATTTCGCGGACGACTCCAATGACCATTGACGGAGCCTGCGACGAGGCTTCGTACACCACTGCGGCATGGTCGGATGCATTTACGGTGATGGATCCCGAAAGCAAGGAGATCAACGGTCTCTACATTGCCGCCGACAAGAAGTTCACCGATCTGCAGACGCGGGCGACGGCATTCTTCGATGCCCAGAATCTCTATATCGCGCTGCTTCTGCCGTCACCGGCGGATGTGCCGCCGAAGGACAGCGAAACGGTGGAAGTGCATCTTGCATGCGGCGGCAAGCGGGCGTATCGCGTTGCCGTAGACATGAAGGGCAATGTCAAGTCAGCCTGCTACAACGCCGACACCTTGGCGGAAAGCGCGTGGAACGCCAACGCCAAGGCTGCGGTTGTCGGCAGTAAGCGTTCGGCTGTCGCGGAAATCGCCATTCCGTTTGCATCGTTGGGAATGGGGACTCCGCCCAAGGCGATCTCCTGCAACATCATCCGCCGCGG
>JAZOAC010000006.1:0-9396 GCA_045595285.1 Kiritimatiellia bacterium
CTGCCAACAACCAACTTCCAACTTCTTTACCGGCAAGCCGCATGTAGACGGACTTGGCCATGCGTTCCTTCTCCGCAACTACCGTGCCGATCTCGGCAAATGGCCGACTGCCGATCCGCTTGGTTATCCTGATGGCTGGAATCAGATGGCGTATTGCAGAAATGGGGTGATGAAATTCATTGATTATTTGGGCGGATGTATATTGCCCATTATGGATGGTTGGGAATATGTTGGAAAAGTAGCACTTCCTGGATTTACAAATGATTCAACAGAAACTATATGGAATATTGATTCCATCCCATCAGATGTATCCACTGTGTTAGGACGATTGGAGTCGCTTAATGGAGTTACGGTTACTTTAAAAATTTCAGAAACAATTAAAATGAGTGAGTATGAAGATCAATATACAAGAGGAGGGAGCAGAGGTGAATGGTCTTATTATTATTTGTATTGTCGAAAATATGAAAACCTTGAGAAACGATGGGATATGGAGATAGTTACTGGGGATGATTTTATTGATAATTTAGGAAATCTGGCAACCATATTCGGTGGGTTTGATGCGTTATGTTCAGTTCTCATGGGTGCTTCTATCATTCCGTCAAGTGCTGCGGTTGGGACATCTATTGTCTCTTTAGCTGCTTATTTAAAACAGCATGTGCCATCAGGTGAAACAAAGACACTTAATATAGCAACTCGTCAAGGACAAAGAATAACAAATGAGTGGCATCAACATATATGGAGACGTCGAATGGATGAATAGTTTGGCGGTGCGAGGTAAATGTGCAATGAAAAATGTAAATATAAGAAAAATTATTCTGTTGTTATTTGCTATTTGTTTGGGGGTTGGTGCTGTATTTTATGCATGGTTTTCTCCTTCAAATATGGTTTGTTATCGACTTGAAATGCCTGGGATTATCAGCGAAGGAGATTCTAGTGTGCCTATTGCGAGATTTGACAGAGTTGAAATAATTGCAACGATTGGAGAAGACGGAAAAATAAAGTCACCCTATCATGTTTTTTGTGAAAAGAAGGGCAGGGATAATTCGACACTGATTGAAGAAGTGGTTATCTATCCTTGCAAGAAAAATATGCCATTGCCACGCATATATGATTCGTACGCAAAGACTAGAAAATGTGTGAGAAAGGTTATGGTTATGCCTGATTGCTTAAAGGGGGACGGTCTTGTTTTCAAGATGAAAGAACTGGTTAAAGGTTGTTGTTCAATCGCTGTATGTGCCGAATTTGGGTATTATTATGCATATGGGCATCCAAGAGCTGAAATGCATTTGTCAAATAATCATATGAAATATTGCAAGCTTCAATTGGATCCTCAAATGAGATTTCGTAATTGTCACGGTGTTATCCTTTTACAGAAGAAACTTGACATGGAGGATATTCAAAAAATTAAACGTGAGACATCTCAGGTGGAAGGAGATGAATATTTTTGTCGAACATGGTTTATCGGCTCAGATGGCTCATTTAAGATGTTTTTTTTTGTGAGAAAGTTGGGTATTCTTCGAAATGTTTTATATGGTAAGATTGAGGGGCGTTTTGACATTGCAAAAAACATTATAATGGAAAAACGCGTTGTTTATGAGCCTAATGATTGTGATGTGGATATAATATTGACATGCAATGATTATAAAAAGTACGGTAATGGATTTATCAATTTCAAATTTCGGTATGGCATGCTGACATGTTATGAAAGATTGCCTGTTTCAAAGGCACTTAAATTACTGTTTTGAAAATATATGAAGTTGAGATGTTTGATTATATTATTAGTGGGCTTAATCTTTTTTGATAGTGGTGGTGTGGAAGTTTTTCGCACTACCGTGCGGACGAAGGCGGAGAACAACCGTAATGTATCGGTGTGGTATCGCGTGCCGGAAAACTATCGGGAGATTTCGTGTCGTAAATGGCGCGTGCTTGTGATCTTCGGTGGACGCAATTGCGGCGGAAGCAACGAGGTGTCCAATGCGCTCGGCTGGGCGAAGTGGGCGGATCGAAATGGAGTCTTCCTTGTCGCGCCAGGATTCCGTGACGACCGCTACTGGGAACCTCAGGTATGGTCGGGAAGGGCGCTTCTTTCCGCATTGGAGCAGATAGGCAAGTCATACAAAATCAATACGAAGCATCTTCTCTATTACGGCTATTCCGCAGGAAGTCAGGCTTCCAATCTTTTTGCCGCATGGCGTCCTGATCTATGTCGGGCATGGGTCAGTCATGCATGCGGGGTGTTCCACGAGCCGTCTGTTCGTATGCGCAATACGCCCGGACTTGTCACCTGCGGAGATGCCGATGCCGCACGGGATATTTTGAGCAGAGAGTTTGTCGCAAAGGCAAGAAAGATCGGTCAGCAGGTCATGTGGAAGTCTTACCCGAACCATCCGCATGATGTGCCGCCAGGCTCGCTTGCGTTGGCGCGGGCGTTTCTTGAGCATTACGATGCGCTGCACAGGGATGATCTTGGCGGCGGCAATGCGGGAGAGGGAAGATTTGGCGCTGAGATGCAATTTGTCGGCGATGATCCTGACGGCGTCTATTGGCCGGCCAACTCGCCGGAAGCGCAAAGCATTCCGTTTGAGGATAGGGTTGTAATCCCCAGTAGATTATTGGCAGATGCCTGGGGTAAAGCCGGTGTCTCTCAATCATCAATGACTGCCTCGGCACGAAGCAGAGATCAGTCCGACAGAAAATGGATGTTCTCTGTCGATGGAGTGGAGTTTGCCTGTCGCAGACCTCTTGAGTTTTCGGATGAATCGCGCATTGCCGTGCTTTTTGGTGGACGCGGCTGGTCTGGCGAAAAGACGCTTCACGCCTTTGGTTTTGACGGAATGGCTGACACGAATCGTCTTTTCCTTGTTTCGCCGTCATTCTCGGTTGGAGAATACTGGCGTCCGGAAACGGGTAGCGGTCATATCCTGCGTCGTGCGCTTGATTCCGTAAGGCGGCGGTTCCGGTTGGGAAATCTTCCTGTCTTGATGTATGGATATTCAGCGGGCGGACAGTGCGCCGCACTGTTTTCGGCTTTCATGAAAGGTGAGGTGGCGGCATGGGGCGCTCATGGGTGTGGGGTGTATCCGGATGCGGATTTGGCGTCGCATTCCCCTGCATTGATAACATGCGGTGAAGAGGATTCAGAGAGGTTTGCGATATGCCGCCAATTCGCATATCGGCGCAGGGAGTCTGGCGGCAATGTGCTTTTCAAGGGGTATGGATGCGGACATCATCTTAATAGGGATGCCCTTGATCTGGCATCTGCATGGCTGGCGGCTTTTTCAGGAAGGACTCCATCGGTCAAGGCGTGGGGCGAGGATGATACGCAAAGGGTGCTGCCAGTTTTCCGGATAGATCGAGAATTCCGCAATCCACTCTACTCTTCAGACATTGAAAGGCAGTGGAAACGATGATGGAGTTCACTTTCGACGGTCTTGTGCGGTGGGGGTTTGGGTTTAATAATCCTAACCATGCGGCGGCGGCAATCTGCGCCGTGCTGCCTTTTTTGTGGGGATGGAGACGTTGCGCTGTGATAGGTTGGTTGATTTCCGTGCTGCTTCTCATTCCGCTTTCGCTTACATATTCCCGTACAGGCTTTGCCGTGGCGGGGCTTGAGGTGGTTGCATGGGCGGTTCTGTCAGGCAGACGCAAGGCAGCGGTTGCTTTTCTGGCTTTGGGTGCGGTTGCCGCTGTCATCAGCGGTGCGGCGATGCGCTTTGCGCCGGATGCCGCCGCAATGAACCGTCTGTCGATATGGTGGGCGGGACTCAAACTCTCGGCTATGAATCCATTTGGGGTTGGATTGGGGAACTCCGGCCTTTTGGTGTCATCATTTATGCTTGACGGCATCGAGTGCCGCACATTGGTGAATTCCCATCTTACCCTGTTTTCAGAGATGGGATGGGTCGCGGGGGCGGCATGGATGATGTTTGTAGTGTCCGGAATTGTTGGAGAGGTTGGCAAATTGCGTACATGGTGCGCTTTTGTCGGACTTTCCATTTCTGCGTTTTCCTCAAGTGTGTTCGATTGGCATGTGCTCTTTGGTGTTACAGATGGTTTTTCAGGTTTGAATCTTTGGCTTTCATGGATTCTTCTTGTCTTCTATGTCGGTAGTGGTTTCTGCCTTATTCTGCGTTCGTTGACATTGCGCAGGTTGGTGTATGCGGTGTTTCCTGTTATTTCAACAATCTTGTTATTGTCGCTCATGCCGAAAACGGATGTTCCAGCTGTTCAAAACGGATTTGTCGTCAAGAAGGGAAAAAGCATGCCGTTTGTGTTCCGCGATGGTACATGGTCGCTCCGCTCCGTGCTTCCATATCTGAATGACGGATATCGGATATCAATCCATCCAGGATGTGTGGATATCCCGAAGAATGTTGAATCGGTCATTCTTTTCGGAGCTGTCGCCGAGTCGGCTTTTCGATTCCCTAAAGCAGAGATCACAGTGGTCGATCCGCCCGAATTCTGCACATTGCCGCCGAATGCCAGCATCGCGTCTGTTATTATGGCGAACTGATGGTGTAAGCATCCTGAATGCGACGTATCTTTCGCACCCAATTCCGGTCGACAATACTTGCCATTGGCGGTTGTTTTTGGTATATTTGGCGATTGTTACCTCTAATTGGTTTTTAAATGCCCAAACAAAAGGATAAAATGCAGACACCTGAAGAGTTTTTGGAAGCCAACGGTTTTGCGTGCAAGTCGCTTGACCGCAGTGCGCTTGTATCTATGTTCCTCAAGGAGATGGACACCGGTCTCAAAGGTGAGCCATCATCATTGGCGATGATTCCCACATATGTGTCGCCCACTGGCGAGCTGAAGCGCGATACGCCCGTGTCCGTTCTCGATGCCGGCGGCACGAACCTTCGCGGCGGCACAGTGAGTTTTCCTTCCGGTTCGACGGATGCCTTGATCGCGAACCTCGAGAAGGGGGCTATGCCAGGCACGACGGAGTACGTCTCGCCGGACGATTTCTACGGCACGTTTGCGGCGCATCTCGAAAGGACGCGTCCCTTTGCGAAGGATCCGGCCGTCGGCTTCTGCTTCTCTTATGCATGCGAGGCGGCGGCGGACGGCGACGCCAAGCTCCTTCACTGGACCAAGCAGATCCAAGCTCCTGAGATTGTGGGGCAGTGGATCGGCGCAGAGCTCAAGAAACGCCTTTCGTTCCAGCCCTCTAAGCTTTTAGTCCTTAACGACACCGTCACCACGCTTCTCGCCGGCAAGGCCAGCGAAAAGCCCGGTCAGCGTTTCTCTGCATACATCGGATTCATCCTCGGCACCGGCACAAACGTCGCCTATGTCCAGAAGACGTCCGATATCGCCAAGCTTGCGCCCGGCAACTATCCGGCGGAAATGATCATCAACTCGGAGTCAGGTGGTTTCTCCAAGGTCGCGCAGTCGAAGTTCGATGAGGCGATGGACTCGAAGACGCTCGACAAGGGCAAGCAGATGTTCGAAAAGATGATCGCCGGTGCCTATCTCGGCGCAATTGGTCTTGAGATTTTCAAGGCGGCAGCCAAGGAAGGTTTCTTCTCCGATCCCGCCAAGAACCAGATTGCGGCGATGTCCTCGCTTGAGTCGATTCACCTCGACAATTTCTGCGCCAAATTTGACAACGGCAAGCCGAATCCTCTGGACAGAGTGTTCGCCGATGCGAACGACGCCGCGATCGCGCGCCGTCTTGCGACGCCAGTGTTCGAGCGTGCCGCAGTCCTTACGGCAATCCATCTTGCTGCGTTCATCGTCAAGACTGGCGGTGGTCAGGACAAGTCCGCGCCCGTGTGCGTGTGCGTCGATGGTTCGACCTATCACAAAACCCGTGCCGTTTCGTTCCCGCAGATCGTCCAGGCGGAGCTCGACCAGATGCTCGGTCCGCGCAACATCGCATTCGCGCTCACCGTCTGCCCCGACAACGCGCCATTGGTCGGCGCCGCCGTGGCCGCGCTTCTGAAATAAATCTAAACACAGGAGAAAAGATGAAGAATCAGGCAGTGTATGACGAACTGGTCGCCAAGTTCGAGCGACATTTCGGCGAGAAGCCCGCAGCGGTGGCCTATGCGCCCGGACGTATCGAGGTGCTCGGTAACCACACCGACTACAACGAGGGCTTCGTGTTCTCGGCGGCGATCGACAAGGGTACGTTCTTTGCCGTTTCGCCCAGCGATGACGACACGGTGCGTCTCGTGGCGGGAGACCTCATGAAAGAGGTGTCCTACAAGCTGGCCGATTGCGCCAAGCGTGACGAGGATACCTGGCAGAACTATGTGAACGGCACGTTCAACTGGCTCTTCGACGGGGAGCCCGCAAAGGCCGGCAAAGGCTGGAAGGGCATGTTCCTCGGCAACATCCCGCTCGGCGCCGGTCTCTCTTCGTCCGCAGCCCTTGAAATGTGCACCGCGCTTGCGCTCTGCAAGATCTACGGTGTCTGGAAGGATGGTGTCGAGCTCGCAAAGATCGGACAGAAGGCGGAGCATACTTTCGCCGGGTGCCCGTGCGGACTCCTCGATCAGGCTTCTTCTCTTTTTGGCAAGGCCGGCGGACTCGTGAAGAGCGACTTCCGCTATTGCACTTTCGAGAATGTGAACCTCGGACCTTCCGTCGCGTTCATGATGGTGAAGTCCAACGCCAAGCACGCGCTTGTCGACGGTGCATACGCGTCCCGCCGTCAGGCCTGTGAAGATGCCGCGAAGCCCTTCGCAAAGGTACTGCGCAAGCCCGTCACGCATCTGCGTGATGTCACTTCGGCCGAATGGATCCTCTATCGTGACGGTCTTGACGAAATGCAGGCCAGACGCGCAATACATCCGATCGGGGAGGACGAGCGCGTTCTCGCGGGCGCGGCCCTTCTTGAGAAGGGCGACGTGAAGTCCTTTGGCGCTCTCATGTTCGACTCCCATGAGTCCAGCCGCAACTGGTTCGAGAACTCTTGCCCCGAACTCGACACGATTGTCGATTCGGCCAAGAAAATTCCCGAAGTGTATGGCGCACGACTCTCTGGCGGCGGTTTCGGAGGCAGCTGCTGTCTGCTAGTCGATCCTTCGGCTGCGGACAAGATCGCGGCGGCGATCACGGCTGACTACAAGGCGGCATATGGCGACGAGCCGACATGCGCATTGATTGAACCTTCCGAGGGCGCGCATCTCGTCTAATCAGTTAAGAGTTTAGAGTTGTAAGTTAAGAGTTATTAATTCTTAAACCTGAACACCAACTCTAAACGCTCAACTTTGAACTTATAACTCAAAACTCTAAAAGGAACTACAATGAGCAACGACAACAAGCAGGGCGGAAACGTGTTCGCGATCGCGACCATGTTTGCGCTATTTTTCATGATCGCATTCGTGACGAACTTCGCAAGCCCGATGGGCGTAATCGCAAAGAACCAGTTCAACGCATCCAACGCGCTTTCTCAGCTTGGGAACTTCGCGAACTTCTTCGCGTATCTCTTCATGGGCATCCCAGGCGGACTCATCCTCAAGCGCAAGGGCTACAAGTTCACGGCGCTTACCGCAGTCGCAGTCGGCTTTACTGGCGTGGGCATCCAGCTTCTTTCTGGCTATATCGGATCCTTTGCCGTATATGTTACGGGCGCGTTTGTCGCAGGTTTTTCGATGTGCATGCTGAATCTGGTTGTGAATCCGCTCCTCAACACCTTGGGCGGCGGCGGAAACAAGGGCAACCAGCTCGTGCAGTTCGGCTGCTCCCTCAATTCGGTCGGTGCGACGCTCTCGCCGATGGTTTTGGGCTGGCTGATCGGTGAAATCACCAAGGATACGTCGTTCATCAAGGCCGCACCCGCGCTGATGATCGCGATGGGAATCTTCGCCGTGGCTTTCGTGGTGGTCGCGCTTTCCAGGATTCCGGAACCGCACAAGGAGACGGAATCGGAAAAGGCTGCCCGCATCGCCGGCGGCACGTCGGTTTTCAAGGACATTGTCGATACGCTCAAGTTCCGCCACTTCACCCTTGGCGCGCTTGCGATTTTCTTCTACATTGTCATTGAGGTCGGCGTCCCCTCCATGGGCATGCTCTATATGACCGATTGCGTGAAGAACGCCGCCGGTGAAATCACGTCCAAGGGTCCCGGATACGTCGGCGGCGCTGTTGCCGGAGCCGTCTGCGGCGTGTACTGGCTTTTGATGATGGTCGGACGTCTCCTCGGCGGTGTTGTCGGCGGCAAGGTGTCTTCCCGTGTCCAGACCTCGTTCTTGGCGTCTCTCGGAATCGCGCTCCTGCTGGCGGTGATGTTCTCGCCTGTCAAGATGATCACTCTTTTCGGTTATCAGTTCCCGCTTTCGATGGCATTCATGGTCGGTGTCGGTCTCTGCACGTCTGTCATGTGGGGCGGAATCTTCAACATGGCGGCGGAAGGCCTCGGCAAGTATGTGCCGATGGGCTCCGGCATCTTCATGGCGATGGTGTTCGGCGGCGTTCTCATCCCCGTACAGGGCATGATCGCCGACAAGGTCGGCATCCTGAACAGCTACTGGTTCTCCATCGCGTTGCTTGCGTATGTTCTCATGTATGCTCTTTTCTTCTCCAAGCCGTCCAAGAGGGCCGACTGATATGATCGGGAAAAAGGCGTTCGGGAAAACCAGGAACGGTCGCGAAGTGACCGCCTACACCTTGAAGGGTGCGGGCGGTCTTTCGCTTGAGGTGCTAGACTGGGGCGGGCGCGTGAACCGCATAATACTTCCTTCCGGCAAGGATATTGCGCTCGGCTTCGACGGTCCAGAAGGCTGGGAGGACGGCGATCCCTACTACGGATGCCTCATAGGCCGCTATGCTAACCGCATCAAGGACGGCAAGTTCTCCCTTGACGGCGTGGATTATACGCTCAAGTGCAACAACTTTCCGGCAGATATCGGCTGTGCGCTCCATGGTTCGGACGGCGGATGGCATGATCGCATCTGGGACGTGAAGTCTTTTGAGACTGGCGACGAAGTCGGTCTCGAGCTTTCGCTTCTCTCTCCCGATGGAGAAGGCGGATTCCCGGGCGCAGTTGAGGTGCTTGTGACCTATACCGTGACCAAGGACAACGTCTGGAGAATCACCTATCGGGCCAAGTCTCTCGACAAGGCGACTCCCGTTGCAATGACGCAGCATGTCTATTTCAACTTCAAGGGCGAGGCCGGCGGTTCCGTAGAGGATCATACGCTTGAAGTCGCCGCGACGAAGTATGCCCCGTACGATGCCAGCCAGGTGCCGGTCGGGGACATTGCGGACGTGAAGGGCACGCCATTTGACTTTACCGAGCCTCATCTTATCGGCGAACGCATCGATGCCGATTTTGATGTTCTCAAATTCGGCAAGGGCTATGATCATTGCTGGGTGCTTCCTGAGTCTGAAGGGTTGCGCTTTGCCGCCCGTCTCTCGAAGGATGGTGACAGTCTTGAGGTC
>JAZOAC010000007.1:0-25834 GCA_045595285.1 Kiritimatiellia bacterium
GCGCGACTAAACGCACCTTACTTCCCTAGGGAAGTTATCAGAAAAGAGATATATGTCAGACAAGTACAATCCTCTGGTATTCCATACAGTTCGCATGAGTAAATGAACCAGATCAGGTGCATTTACTTCCGCACTCTACCATAAAAAAAAATTACATATGTTTCATGTCTTTCGTAGTTAAAATATGCTATAATATTGGCACTTTACAGGAGGAAATGCTAATGAAAAAGCAGAATGTCCTATATCCAAAGGCGTTAAAGGCCATTAAGACTTTAGGCGAAAATCTTCGTCTGGCCCGCCGTCGCCGCAAGATTACAGCCGGGATGATGGCGGAGCGCGCCAATATGTCCTTAATGACGCTTAGGTCGATTGAGCGCGGTTCTCCGCATGTTTCAATGTGTAACTATATGGCTGTTATAGCTTGCCTTGGGTTTCAGGAAGATGTTGCCGCTGTCGCGGCGAATGATGTCTTGGGGCGCGACTTGCAGGATGCCGAACTATGAAAAAAACGATTTATCTTTTTCTATCGCATCTCAAAGCAGGAAGCGAAGTCCATTTTTGACGACATGGTGAAGAAGGTGAAGGGGTGAGTTTCGAGTTGGAGTGGGGGAGAGGAAGGATAAAGTTGGTAGGGCGGTCACCCCGTGGCCGCCGCGTTGGCATCGTTATAAGCTCACGCGAAGTCCGCGAAGTCCGCAAAGTTTTTTACTTCCGTTGCTTGGAGTTTTGGAGGTGGTGCCGATTTTGTTGCGCAACAAAAGATGCTCCCTTGCGCAACAAAGGGGTGGGTGGTTGCGCAAGACGGTTGGCGGGAGGGTTGCAAGCTCGTAGGAAGGAAGTGCACACCTCTTGCTTGAGTAGGGCGCACCTTTTAGGTGAGAAGCTCACATCTCTTGACGGAAGGGGGCACACTGCTTTTCCCAATGAGCACCTTAATGGTATTTATAACCCGAAACGGAGATTCTTCGACCCAGTGACATTCGAAATAAAATACCCTTTAGTTCAGCTAAAATGATATAATATCGGCATGAAAATAAGGCGGCGAGAGTCGCGTTATTACCGCGTGTCTGGAGCACGCGTAAAAGGATTTTAAGAGTTGTCAATTTTGGGCTAACCTTGTCATGTGGCATTCAGGCCTCCAGAGCCTCCGTTGTCCGTATGGCAAGGCGAGTCCTTAAACAAGAAGGGTTTGTTTGAATGGCGGAGTGGTTCTTCAGGAAGAAGAGCAAAGGCGAGGTCGAGCGCGACCCCGGCTGGGACGAGTATTTCACCTCGAACCGCTCCACCGACGAATCTCTCGTGCGCGGCAAAGGCTTGACGGACCTTGCCAATCAGTGGAAGGACGGCGAGGAATGAAGTACAGGATTTTCATCTCAAGCGTGCAACGCGAGTTCGCCGCCGAGCGGAAGAACTTGAAGCGGTATTTATTGAGCGACCCTCTCTTGGGCGAATATGTTGAATCAGTGTTCATCTTCGAGGATCACCCCGCAGCCAAGAAGCGACCGGGCGATATCTATCTTCCGAAGCTTGCCGATACTGACATATACATTGGTCTCTTCGGTGCCCAGTACGGCAATAGAGTCCCTGAGGGCGAGATGTCGCCGACGGAACGGGAGTATGATGCTGCCACTGCGCACGGCTTGACCAAGTGGATTTATGTCTTCGAAGACGAGACGCCTGTTGATCCGCGTATGGCAAGACTTCGCAGGAAAGCGGCCGGAGACCATACGTATCGTCATGTCAAAGACCGGTCCATGATAAACCAGGAGGTTTATGCCTCATTCATTTCGTTCCTTCGCGAACGAAACGAACTGACTCGCGAACCATTTGAATCTGTTGTGGTCCCAGATGCCCTCTTGGAGGATGACATCGACCATGAACGCGTACGCTGGTTCGTGGACACTGCGCGAAGAGAGCGAAAACTTGCGGCGAAGGTCGGCGAGACCGACGAGAAGTTGCTTGTTCATCTCAAGCTCATGAACAGGAAGACGCGGGCGCTCTCCCGTGCCGCAATAATGTTGTTCGGCAAGGATCCGCAGTCTGTCTGCCTTTCTGCAAAGATCAAGTGCGTATGTTGTGCGGGGACGCAATATCGCAGGCCGTTTGTCCTTCAGGTTTATGAAGGCGATCTTTTTGACCAAGTCGACCAGGCGGAAATCTTTGTCTTGAACCACATCGATACGACCATTGGAACGCGCACCGATTCGGTCCAGGCGCCAACGACATACGAAATACCGCCGCGCGCGATTCGCGAGGTAATCGTTAACGCCGTCGTACACCGCGACTACGCAAGCACTGCGTCAGTAGAAGTGCGGGTATTCTCAGATCGTGTCGAGGTATGGAATCCGGGTGAACTTCCTCCGGGCAAGACGGTCGCTTGGCTTTTTGATGAACATGAGTCCATGCCGTTCAACCCGCTGATTGCCGCAGTTTTTTACCAAGCGCGTTACATTGAGCATGTTGGGTCGGGAATCGAAGATATCGAGGTTGCATGTGCCGAGGCGGGTCTGCCACAGACGACGGTCGACGTGCGAAACAGGACGATCGTTCATACCATCTGGCGTAAGACTACCAAAGAAACGGGGAAGACTAGTAAGAAAACTACCAAAGAAAACGAAGCGACTACCAAAGAAACCGTAGGAACTACTAAAGAAATTTCTTTGACTACCAAAGAAATTCCGCTTTCATTGAGGGTGCATCTGGAAGGCTTTTCGGATGTGGCACGGGCCATATTCAAGTTCTTCTGGGACCACCGTGAGCATTCTGCGGAATCCGCTGCAAAGGAGTTCGGTCTAACTCCAGATGGTGTTCGCTATCACATCAAGAAACTGAAGCAGGGGAACCTGTTGCATCACGAAGGTCCAACCAAAAAAGGCCGGTGGGTGTTCGGTTCAAAGCCCAAAGGAAAGCGGGGTGCCAAATGAAGCTCCGCCGCTTCACAGATGCCGGAGTCGCTAAGACGCGCGCGTTCCTCGCGGCGGTCAAGGAGGCGAATAACGTGGACAGCGTCACGCTGGACGGTGCGCCGTTCACCCGCGCCGCGCTGCTTTCCTCGCCCGCCTACTCTGAAGCCATCCCCGCGCTTGCCGACCTTGATCTCGACGAGACGCGCACCTTCGACACGACCTTCGCCTTCTGCGAATACTTCGACTCGCTCATCCACGACCACAACCCGCAAGCCTACCGCGAAGACGTCGGCTTCTGGACCTGGCTCGCAATGGTGTATTTGCCGCAGTTGGTGAAGGAGTCCAAAAATGGTCTCTCGGTTGGCGATATAACAAGGTTGGTTTACCATCCAGAAAACTATCAGCGGCAGTATAGGCACCTCCTCGCCGGGGCTTTTTATGTGTATGTGCTGTATAGCCAGACTCCAGACACATGCCATTTCATTTTTGCGCACAAGCTTAACGTGTTTCCCGATGTGGCGGAGCAGATAATGTCGAAGCAGAGTATTGTGCAGAATCCGGCGTTCATGCAAGCCGCAAATCGACTGTATTACGATGACGAAAAGGCGTGTGCGAGAAAAGGTGCCGGAGGAGAGGGTGCTGCTGCAGCTCGCTATCTCATTCGGGCAATTGACCAATTGTCAATGACACGTGATTTCTTTGAGGCGAGGGATGCAGAGGTTCTGCTGAAACTCTTGCCGATTCAGTTTGACAGATTTAACCCAGTGAGAAAGACTGGCTATGAAATGTGAGGCGCACATGTCCGGGTTTGATCTTTTGTTCTCTGAGTGGAATCGTCATTCTGTATATGGCAGCTGTGCAATTGACATCATTAACCGAAATAACAAAGTAATTGGAGAAAGTGATGTTGCTTAATCACCATATTTTGGCCAAGAGGGCAACCGACTCAATTCTTGCTAAGTTCAAAAACGGAGCATGGTCTTGTTTGGGGCATTGCGGTAAAGACTTTCTTAGAACTGCTTGTGATGCAGACTTCCCATCTCCAGATGCTGCATTTAGTGATTCTGAGAACAATCTCATTATATCGTTTGAGTTTAAACCGCCAACAGAAACGAAGAGAGGCATACTAACCGGTCTAGGGCAGTCGATTGCCTATTTGCAATTTAGTGATTTATCTTATCTTATTATACCTGAAGTGGTTGAAGATTACAACATAGCAGGCCACGTGTCAGATATCTTCTCGTCTGTGCTCTCTGATAAGGTCCCCGTTGGCCTTATATCATACAAGAATGACAATCCAACAGATGTTTCTCTTGTGCATAATGTAAATGGATTGCAGAGTGATGCTAAGTCTGAGCGCAAGGCGGTCACAAACAATCGGTTCTGGGCAAAACATGTTGATATGCCGATCCCTTTGTTTCACTTGCTTTTGCACTATGCTTACCGTGCAAAGGTGGAAAGGTGGAGGAAAGACCCATTCGCAAAGTGCTGGGATGAGCGTATGGCTCCCAAGTCAAGTATTAAGGATCTTGCTCCGAAGCCGGTTAAAGATGTTAACGGCGAGGAAATACGGACACTTGCAGGTAAAGAGTCTATTACATATTTGAAAACTACCATTAATAAAATTCGTGCCATGCGCTTGTCGCCATCGCAGCTCAAGAAAAAGGTAGAAGACCTGTTGCGCCAGACGGATTCATCTTCAACTGTAGACAATAAATATACTGCAGTCAGGAAAAACTGCTTGCCATTCATGCGGCACGTTGGAATGCTAGATTCTAATTGGCAGATCACGAGCGAAGGACTAAAGATGTATCATCTTGGAATGGCAAATGGTCCAAAGAGTAGGCTATTCAGAGATTACTTTACAAGGATGGTCTTACTCGATGGCCACCACATAGATCTGATTTATGATCTTGAGCGGTTATCATGTGATCATCGCGGATCGAAGAATGATAAGGAGATTAAGTCATTGCTTTTGAATGACTATGCTTTAAGAGGAATGATAAAAACAAATCCAGGGCGATGTGCAGATCCGTCGGTGGGAAGGAAGAAACCTGTCCTTGCCGACGAGACGCGTCTTTGGGACAGCTTGGGTTTGATGAGAAAGTCGTCCAGGGCTCCTGAGTTTGCCTTTGATTGGCAGCGTATTATGGAGGTTTGTAATTTGCCTGATCTTTGAGATCGGTATATAGGGCTCTATTTAAAAATGAAGGCGAGAAAATCTATGAGAAAACCCAAGCTGACATGTTTGGACTTGTTTTGTGGCTGCGGCGGACTGTCTCGCGGCTTCATGGACGCAGGGTTCAGGTGTGTCCTCGGTGTTGATTTTGATGCAGCCGCTTTAAAGACTTTTAAGGCTAATCATGGTGGCGCGGAGGCAATGAAATTAGACCTCTTTAATCATGATAATATTGAAGTCATCACAAAATTTCTCAAGGAGAAGGACATCAAACTCGATGTTTTAATAGGCGGACCTCCTTGTCAGGGTTTCTCGGTTGCTGGTCCTAGAAATCGGAATGATAAGCGTAATTTTCTTTACGAAGCAATGGTTAAGCTGACAGCTCGAGTCAAGCCACGTGCAGTATTGCTTGAGAATGTTCCTGGCCTTATTGAGGTTAACGATGGCATTGGCGCAAAGAGAATTGTGGCAGATTTTGCAGAAATCGGCTATGACATGAAACCTCAACTCTTGTATGCGCCAGAATATGGTGTCCCACAAATTCGTCGTAGAGTGTTTTTTGTTGGGACACGAAAAGGCGAGAAAGAATTTGTTTTCCCGAAGCCGAGCGTCAAGAAAGAAGACTTTGTTACTTGTGAAGATGCCATTGGGGATCTGCCAAGTCTGGACGGGATTGTGGGTGATGAAGTTCAAGATTATCCTTCGCCTCCCATAACAGATTTTCAGAGGCGTATGAGGCTTGGATCCGACAAGATTCATAACCATGAGGGGACAATCCATGAAGCGAAAACTGTTAAATGGATATCTATGGTTCCAGAGGGGAAGAACTATCGTTCCTTGCCGCCCGAGATAGCTTCAAGATTTAAATACCATGAAGCACTTACAAGGTATCATAGCCATAAACCTTCGTTGACGATCAACACGGGACATAGGTCTCATTTCCATTACAAGTGGAATCGTATTCCCACTGTGAGGGAAAGTGCGAGGCTCCAGACATTCCCTGATAGCTTTATCTTCTATGGGACGAAAGGTCAACAGTATAGGCAGGTCGGGAATGCGGTTCCTCCCATGTTAGGTGAGGTCGTTGCACGGCAAATTAAAAGGTGCTTAGGGGGCAAGTAAGATGGCCGTCAAGTTTAAGATTATAGATTTGTTTGCAGGTTGTGGAGGCCTCTCCGAAGGTTTCATGAAAAGTGGTCTCTACAATGAGATTGCGGCGGTAGAATGGCTTGCTCCGCAAGTAGAGACATTGCGGTATCGAATGAAGACCAAATGGCGCAAGAAGGATGCTGACGAACGGGTGATGCGGTTTGATATTCAACGAGATGACGAACTGTTTGCCGGTTGGGACGATCCTGTCTTTGGCCAGTCTAAGGGCCTTGATTGGTTTGTTAAACAAGCAGACGGCATTGATGCTATTATTGGAGGGCCGCCTTGTCAAGCATATTCAATTGCCGGTCGAGTGCGTGATGAAAATGGCATGCGTAACGATTACAGAAACTATTTGTTTGAGCACTACTTGAATGTGGTTAATCGGTATCGCCCTAGTCTGTTTGTGTTTGAAAATGTCCCTGGCATATTGAGTGCGGCTCCTGACGGGCACCCAATTGTTGACAGGATACGTGCTGGATTTGATGGAATAGGGTATGAGATAGTCGATGACTTGGCTAAGTATGCCGAAGTGAATGCGGCAGAGTTTGATGTGCCGCAGAATCGGCACAGGATTATTATTGTTGGCTTAAGGCGCGATTGTTTCGATGCGCCGCAAGACATTCTCCATGAGTTCTACGAGAGGACACTCCCCGCCCAGAAGTCCGGAGTAGTAAGGACGGTTAAAGATGCGATAGGCGATTTGCCGCCTTGTAAACCGATTTTTGCAAAGAAGAGTCATGCAAAGCGTATATCCCACACTACGCCGGAATGTGCGGTAACATGGCATATTCCACGATATGCTAACCTTAGAGATATGGATACATTTAGGATACTAGAGGAGGACTTGGCGTCAGGGCGAAATGAGTATGACAGCAAGAGGATTACCGAATTGTATGAAGAGAAGATAGGGTCGAGATCGCCAATCCATCGGTATCATGTGTTGAACCCCGATTTGCCCAGTACAACGATTATAGCTCATCTTTACAAAGACGGTCATAGATACATTCATTATGATCCAAAACAGCAGAGGACGATAACAGTTCGTGAAGCTGCCAGATTGCAATCGTTTCCTGATGATTTTGACTTTCGCTGCAGTCGTGGCGACGCATATCAAATGATCGGTAATGCTGTGCCAGTTAATCTAGGCTGTGCTATTGCGAAGGCGGTAGCTAAAGTGTTGAGGAGAAAATATGTTTAAGTACCTATTTTCTAATGATTGGCGAGTTAGCCAAATGCCGGGAATTCTGGCATTTGCCGCGGAATACCAATTAACAGGGATTGTGCCTACTGACGCACCTGAAAATTTCTTGTCGAATATTGAGCCTGTGCATAGATATTATCTAGCTCTTGATAAATTGTCGAATAACGCACGGCTGATCAGGGAAGCACGATGGCAAGAGGTGTTACTTAACTTTGTAAATAAATTCCAGTACCCAAATGCTCGTACGGAAGATTCATACAATGACGCGATTCGTGAAGGTATCCGTGTTGCTCCTTTGCGGGAGGCGGTAAAATTGCTGTATGTTCTTACTTTAATTGATCCATCGCAAGCATATCTAACGAACATAGAGCTTTGTGATTTTATCCTTTATAATGATGCCGTTACAAAGGTGACAAGTATAAACAGAGTGGACGTGGCTCAGTCTATAATACAATATAGGTCCACTGGCTGTTATCCAACAACTATTGATACCACGGCTCGGTCGTCTTGGTCTAAGATTGAACTTAGGTACTTGTCCGAAATGATGGGGGTGATGGCGGCAAGTGGGTGTGTTAAAATAGAAGAAGCATCTCGTGGAATTAAAAGGATAAGCTTATCTCTTGAAGAAATGAACAGTTCCGCGAGAGGGTTGGTTGCCGACATTTTGTCTTGTGATGAATTCTGGATTCCCCCACTTACGTCCGATTTTATGGAAATTAAATTATCTTGCATGTGTTATTCCGATACGCATTTATCTGACGAGGAGACCTTCCTCTATATGCAAGATTTGTCGCGAGATGATCAGTTTAGAAAATGGATGCTTTATATTGCCGGTAAAAGCAACAAAACAGCAAATAGTTATGTCGTATACCTTAATTCGTTGAATAAGCCTGTTGGGGCTCCTAAGAATACTGTTTGGCCTGGCTTATATTGCCATGTAATGGGGCAATCTGCTCCGAGGGCTGTTTTTGATGTTGAGGGACTTGCCGATTTTGAGTCAATTTATGGATGGATTAGAAATGTTCTTGACGGGGTAACGGCAGTCCCTAAGGGGGCGCGTCCAACAGAATATCAGGCGGCTGTGAGTTGGGCGGCACAGCCGTCTGTAAAGAGTAAGGCTAATTTAAGTTCCGCGTATGATTCATATGTTAAGTTTTTAAAGTGGTTTGACGAACAAAAGAAGATTCTGGTGGAAAGGAATCCTCTGAGTTCTGGGGCAGATAAACTGACTGTCGCGCTGAAACTGTTTGCTGAGAAGCGGTCCGTGGATAAGCCTGGTGGATGGAGTTCTTACGATGATTGGACTAAGGGCGTGAGGACTGATTTTGTTGCGGTTGACGAGGTGCTTTTGGATGATTCTTCATTCGACTATCTCGCTTATATTCGTAAATTTGGAATTTCGTGGCAGGTTGCCAACACAAAATTTGCCGCGCATTCCGACGAGGAAAAACGTGTAGTATTGAAGTTCCTGAAAGAACATAAGGATTCACCTAAACCCGCTTCGTGGTACATAGATGTGGCGAATCGTTTGGTCGTTGGCGGCAATCAGGTAAAAGGAATGTCGCCAAAGGCTGTGCTTTATTTTATGTCGGAGTTACATCCGGAGGAGTTTGCCGCCTGGACTGAGCCGACATATGAGCAGCTTGAGTTTCTTGGGCTACATAAGGGTGCTATGCCGTCAGATTTGACGATTGAAACTTACGAAGATTGCAAAGCCAAGCAGCAATTGATTGTAGCTAAAATGAAGGAACTTAAAATCGGTAAAGCGACGGATGATTCCTCCGCCCCCGATTATCGTACAGCCAACGAGTTCTTATGGTGGCTGGGACAAGACGACAACAAGGATTTAATCAAGGAGAAGATTATGGCTAAAATGTTCAAGAACGCTAGCAAGAAGACCAAGACAGGAGCGCGCAAGCTTTCCAAGGCAATAGAAAACGATGAAATGATGCAACGCCTAATGGCGGCGCTTCGTACCAAGCCGTTCGCAATTCTTGCTGGTCATTCCGGTACGGGCAAGAGCCAGCTTGTGCGTCGGCTTGCCTATATGACCTGTAATGACGAGGAGCTTTTGAAAGAGAAGGATAACTCCAACGCCCCCGGCAACTATTGTATGGTGCAGGTGAAGCCCAACTGGCATGACTCCACCGATCTCCTTGGTTACTACACTGAGATGAACGGCGGAAAGTACCACACTACGCCGTTCGTGGAGTTCATCTGCAAGGCGTATGCTTATCCCGAGACGCCGTTCTTTGTGTGCCTGGACGAGATGAATCTTGCGCCAGTCGAGCAGTATTTCGCCGAGTTCCTCAGTGCAATTGAAAGCTATTCGGAAACGACAAAGCTCACAGATCGGCTTATAACCGAGAAGGCTTCTCCCGAGGAGATTTGTGGTGAGACTAAGCTCGCGGAATCGTTGGAGGAAGTTAAAAAACACGGCTTGACGATTCCGCGCAATCTTTTCGTCGTAGGCACCGTGAATGTTGACGAGACGACATGCCAGTTCTCGCGCAAGGTGCTTGACCGCGCCATGACGATTCTCATGACGGCGGTGAGCTTCAAGTCGATGACAGAACCAAATGATCCGTCCAAGGAAGAATGTCTTGATCCTGATGGTATCAAGTTCTTCCTTGAGCGTCCGACGCAGACTTCGCTCGTGCAGGGACAGATGGATAAGCTTGATGCGATTCAGAAACAGGTCGGCGATACACCGTTTGCCATAGCCTATCGGTTCGCCAACGAATATGCCCTCTACCAGTCGGCATACCAGATGCTGATGTCCAAGGGGCTTAATAGTGACGGCACCTCAAATCCCGAAGATGACGACTCGCAGAAGGCGGCGATTGACCATGTTGTGCTAATGAAACTTTTGCCACGCATTCATGGCGCAAGGCCTGAGATGGAGGTTTGGTTCAATGGCAAGAATGGTGACGTGAATAAGATTGGCTTGGTCAAGACATTGGGCGATGGCCAGAGTGTTGATATGATGAAAAGTATTCTTGCGCGTGTTGGTGAGTACTTGTCGTTCTGGCCGTAAGACTAATGGAAACAGTCCTTACATTCAAGATACCTGGCCTCCTTTCGTTCACTGCGAAAGGGAGGTCAGACAAATTCCTGCAAGGCAAGTATCTTGAGCGCGTCAAGGAGGATGACGCTGCAGCCGACGGATTTGTTCAATATGATTTCAACAGGGGTGTAACAGAGTTCAGCTCGTTTCGTGATGGGGTGATGGTGGATTTGCCGGAAGATGATGGACTCCCGAAGAAGACCGTCAAGGCGCCACCCGTGTTCTTTGAGTCACGCCATCTATTCCATCTTGCGTTTGACAAGCCGTTTCCGAAGGCCGTTGAGATCGACCATCCGATGGCCGCGATTGCGGATGGATTCCAGTATGAGGGTGGTGTGCTTTGGGGTGACATCGACTTCATAAACTCGCCAGGGGTGTTTTCGCTGAGGCTCCGTATCGTTCATGCAGATGACCGCCGAGAGGAGTTGGATTTCAAGTTGCCGGTGGTTTCCGTGAAGATGAACGTGGAGCGGGACTACAAGGTGATCAAGGACGACATACAGAAGGCTTCGCCAGGCATTGTCCTTGCGTTTCTTGCCAAGACATTTGACGACGCCGGCTTGAATGGCAGAAAGCGGCGTCAGACCGATGAGGAGTGGTTTGGGATATTACGGGATGTCTTTGACGAATACGAGCGTGCCTGCAAGAAGATCATCAACGACCCGCATCGACGCTATGTGGTTGAGCCTATGTGGCAACGCGCGGACAGGGTTAAGCGGTGGACACCGCAACAGGCAAACCTTTTCGCGAGGACGGAGGCGGCGGCGCGTGAGATTATTCGTTTTAGGACGACGCGAATTGCCCCCGCGATAGATACGGTTGAGAACAGGTTTGTTCTGTACACGCTCAAATCGCTTTCACGGGATCTTGTGGAGTTTGCGGGGAAGTATGCCGGACGCGAAGGTGTCAACGAAGATTTCATCAAGGGCATTGAGACACGGGGAACCGACCTTGCGCGGTTGGCATATGAGCCGTTTTTCAGGGGGGTGGGGCGGTTTGAAGGATTCCGCCAGCAGAGCCTTGTGCTTCAGCGCCGTCCTGGTTACGCCCAGGTGCTTAACGCTTGGCTGATGCTCCAGCAGTCACTTTCACCGACGAAGAAAGGGATACAGATTGGGTATCGCCCCATTTCGTCGCTTTATGAATTCTGGTGCTTCCTTGAGTTCAGGAAATTGCTGACTGCGGAGTTGTCGGTGCCAGGAGAGGAAAAGGTTGAATCTGGGACGGTTGATAGTGTGTTGGATAAAGAAGAATTGATCGATGGAGTGAAGAAGATGACGCTTTCAAAGCTGGTGCATGTCTGGAAGAAAGACGGATGGTCATACACGCTTTCGTATCAGAAGACATACGGGCTTGAAGGTGATGACAGGACATTTGCAATAGACTATCTTCAGCGACCTGACATAGTTCTTTCGATAAAGGACGATGCTTCCACTAATGAATACACGTATCTGTTCGATTCTAAGTATCGCATAAGTACGATGGACGGCAAGGACGCCTCTCCGCGTGATGCCATTGACGAGATGCATCGTTACAGAGACGCGATTTTGTATCGTCGTGGGGACGGAATCCTTCAACAGCCAAACCGCGAGGCCATTGGCGCTTATGTGCTCTTCCCCGGGCGAAGTGGCGACAAGAGTTATGAGTATGCGGAAAAACGTACCATAGAGAACATAGGCGCAATACCGCTTTTGCCCGGTGCGGATGGAGAAGCCAAACTTATCAAGTTCATAAAGGAGATACTTGCAAAGCGGACGCCCGAATCCCATCTGTCCGCTGACATTCCGACTCGTGGCACGACGGTTGTCGTCGCTCCGAGCAAGACCGACTATCTCGCGACAGATGTGGTCTACGGTACCTACAGGAACTCTGGCGGATTTAACCAACTTGACTGGATAAAGAAAAAGCGGCTTTATAATTTGCCGATAGGCAAGGCAGAAGAAATTGGCATCCAGGATGAAGCTTCAGCAAAGGTAAAGTCTATGCTGTTTCTTGTATCAAGCCGTAGGGAGAAGCCTAGCGTCTTCCGCATCAAACGGGGATCGGCAACGAAAATTAAACAGAGCGACCTCATTTCAATGCATGGCTATTCCCCCAGGAAGGCAGAACCGGATAAGGAATACTGGCTGTGGGAGCTGGAAATCGAGTGATTGGTGTCTAAGTTTGTTCTCGCTTTATAGGTCGATCTCGTGGGTAAAGAGCTGTGACAAAATGTCACGCGTGCACAACATAGTGGGACAAAAGTATTCATTCCCGCCACAAAATCAGCTTGGCACAGTATGTGTTATTGTTTTTCTGCAGAAAGAGAGGCGTAGTATCCTACAATGAAACCGCAAGAACCGAAACGTCAATTGCCGTTACCATTTGCCGCAAAAGTTGAACACTTGAGGCACTCGCTTGACAATGTGCAAGCAACTATACGTCTTTTAGACGCTAAAGTGGCGGGGGTGATAGCATTCACAACCTTCCTCATTGGCTTTACCGTTTCAAAGTCGTCTTTAATTGGCCAGCTCAAGACATTCAATCACCCATGGTTTCTATGGCTACTATTTGCGCTATTCATGTTATCGTTTGCAGCAGTCTTGCTATTTGCGATTCTTACTCAATTTCCCAGGAGAAGCGATAAAATCACGGACAGACTTTGGTTGCTATTCCCATTGAAACCTGATGACCTAGGAGAGACTTATCTTAGAGATGAGTTGGCGCGAAAAGTTGCAGATCTCTCCGAGGATGCCATCCTGTCTGAATTCTATGATCAGCTGGCAATCAATGGTACAATCATGACCACTAAATTGAAATGGTGCAAATGGCTGTTCATTGCAGCTATAGTTTTTGTCCTGACGGCGATCATAACTAGGATTGCATCGCTGCTGATATCTTCGAGCATAATCTAACGGGAGGACACTATGGGAAAATGGCAACAGATACAAAGACGCGATCTCGACTATATTTTGCGGAATGAGATTCGGAAACCGATTCAGGGCGTTGTTCTGAACGAAGCGGTCGCATGCGCGCTTGACGAGGACATAGACAGGCCATCCTATCAGACGGCTAACGGATGGCATTTCTATTCATATCTATCCGTGGCCGAATATTTACAGAAGACAGAAGACGATCGTCTGGGAGGAAAACTTGTAGGTATTTATGACGACTACACCAATGCGGCGAAGGTTGCAACGGCTCTGATGCCTGACAATAAAGTTACACTTCTAGAACATCAAGGAGTATTGCTGCACTTCTATCTTGATTATCGTCACGATGATCCTGCTTCTGTTATTTCCTTCGCCAAGAAACTTGCGCAAACCGTAAAGAATGAAATCTTCAAAGACAAAGAAGATGGCGTAATGGGATTCAAAATGGCCGCTGAGTTTGGCCCAAGCATAATCCTAAAAATGCCGTCCGCCTCAGACGAAAGAGCCGCCCATTCTCGCATTTCCCTCGGCCCAAGCGCAAACGATCCTGCAAAGAAACTTCTTGGCAATGCCCCTCCCGCCTCATGGCACTTTGTATATCGAGAATCTGACGATGCAAAACGATGGGAAGACATCGATTGCACACCACCTGTAACACATCCGATTCATATTGTACTAGACGAGGCAGTTGAGAGTCATGCGGTCGCAAAGAATGCCAGTATTGAGAAAGTCCCCGACAATCCGCCCGAGAGCCCTGCCATATATTATGGCTTCGTGTTTCGCGCCGACATGGACGGTTTTACCTCTCGCGTCAAACGGACCTTTGAGAAAGGGGATGAATCTGCCATTGAAAAACTGGCATTGGATTTTATCAATTTTATGGAGGATGTAAATGATTGGCAACAAAACTTCATCCCTCACAATAAGGTCATCGTATTCCCATGGGCCGGTGATTGCTGCAACATGATTACCTACCCAGTAGACGAGAAGGACATCAACGAGAAGAAGCTTGTGGAGAAAAGTCTCTCAGACTTCCCGACTCTGATGATTAAATCTTGGTGCGATTATCTGGCTTCCAAAAACAGACAAGATCACATGGACTGTTGGACCTATGGCATGGCCAGTGGCAATATTAAGATTTTCTCTGTATCTGTTGACCAAGTGCCTTACAGACTAATGGTAGGGTGGCCTGTGAGGACCTCGCAGGAAGGCGTAAACCTTGACGGCACAAATCCTGACGATCTCATAATGCACCGTGACGATGTAAACGCGATGGCGGACTATGCCAAGAACAGTTTCACTGTTATCTACCCCGACAAGGGATACAAGAGGCAAGACAAGAAATCTCGCGAAAAAGCGGTCATTGACCAAGTAAGTCAATCCGCAATCGTACCAATTTTCCACGGATTCTCAACGCCGAAATCTAAGCCGTATTTTCCAGAGCCAATGTGATGAACTTCGCTTCAATATATGCTGAAAACTTCAGACAATCCATTATAACCCACGCCTTTGGAGGGACAGGTCAGATATTGTCGTCGCCAAGTCCGGACATCCTTGGCTTGAAAGGAGAAATGCTCATAGAAATTCCGTCTTTAGGATGCGCTGTTGCAAATGTCAAAATTGCATTTAACACAGATAGTTGGGATGTCAATGTACCCGCAGTATCGACTAACGCAGAATGGCTCCAACCCAGGAACTCAAAATCATTTAAGGAATGCGCAGACTGGCACAGATACGTTGACGGGCGACTTTGTTGGACAAGACCCGATTGTTGGGAGGACGTTTGTAAAAATATATCAAGTATAACCGACATTGAACGCGCTGCTGCAGTTTTGACAAAGGATGTATCGTTCCTTCTGCGCTGCCATCTGACAGCAGACATATTGGGCATAAAAACATGGCCGAAAGAATGGGACGCTTGGCCACATGGCAGTAAATAGTCCACAACGGGGCGTCGCATGTTCGGTCCCGTTGACACAGTAGGATTGACACAGTAACGCTAGAGGTGGAATCATGGGACTCGTGAAAACAAGAAGGCTTGCGTATCCGCCCCTTGCGGGGGTTCGCGACCCATAGGGAAGCGAACACGCCGAGCGGAGCGAGTGCCGAGCGATGCGGAAGCAGCAGCGCGCGAAGGCGAGGATGAAACCGTCGTCGCCCAAACAGGCGCGGAAGTGAGCGCCGCGTGTAGCACCGTTTGGAACTTCCGCATAAATGGAAGAGCGGTTGAGTCTGTATGAACGCTTTTACATGCACCGGATCGTATGCGATATTGATTCTTTATGGAATCAAGCGGACGGAGAATCGCAATATGCTGCCGGAGCCGAGGGAAGGGCGGGCGGCGATTTCGTGTTCGAAGTCGTTTTGCAAAGAAGAGTACGGGCGGCTCATTGCGTGGGCGTCGGTTAATCTGCCGCCGGAGAATTTTGAGAAGTTGCCGTCATGGCGCGAGGTGAAGGATTGGCCGGGTAAGATTGTTGGTGTGTGTGACTACAAGGCGCGGGATGGTTTAAATCTGGTATTGGAGGATGGCGTCTATAAGTCAAAGCCAACGCCAAAGCAGGAATGGGACGAAGACTATCGGTTCTGGTGGGATCTCTCGAACGTAAGACGCCTCGCCGACCCCATCCCATGCCGCGGCAATGTCGGTATGTGGCAGCTGTCGGAATCTCTCGCGGCTGAAGTTTCCACAGCGCATTACATATCCTAATGTCCGAAACTAAACGCGAGTTCTCCTCTCTCTTCATGACTTTTTGATATAATTTGCGGCGTGGAAAAGGTTGCGACAGATATCTGTTCGTTTTCGGAATTGCGGAATCTGAACGGGTTGTAATGCGCAGATGAAACATAAGACCATACTGTTTTTCGTTTCAATAGACCGTCGATGCTTTGACGAGCAGATAGACGGGATCTTTCGTCATGCCGATTCTAAAAACTGGCATATACAGTTTGTGGAGAAAGGTCCTGTCGCTGCAATGCGTAGGTCAATTGACTTTTGGAAACCGGATGGCATTATCATAGAATACGGCGATGACAAGATTATTTCTCCTTCGTTGTTCGGCAATGTTCCCACGGTTCTGCTTGATATCGGAAAACGAGAGCCGCTAGACGGGTTTAATGTCGTAAAACTTGATTCCGGTGCCGTGGGGCGTATGGGGGCGGAACATCTTCTTGGGCTGAACCTCAAAACATATGCCTATGTCGGCTTTATGCGTACTGCGGTATGGGACGAAGAGCGCCGCACGGCATTTGCATCGGCGATACATAAGGCCGGATGTGATTACAAAGAGTTTTGTCATGCCCGGAATCTGACTCCGGCCGCTCGCCATGCGCGTCTTTATTCATGGATCAAGGCGCTCCCTAAACCATGCGGACTGATGGCGTGCAATGATGCTGTTGGTGAGGAGATTCTCAATATATGTTCGCAGCTTGGAATACATGTGCCCAATGACATAGCGGTGCTGGGTGCCGACAATGATATGCGGCTCTGCGAAAATACGGTTCCGACGCTCGCCTCCATAGATTCAGGGATTTTTCAGGAGGGTATGGATATCGTGCGGATTCTGGACGGCCTGATGACAGATGACGCCGCGAATGAAAGACAACCGGTCGTGATGGCACATAAGCCTATCCGCGTTGTTCTTCGCCAATCGGTGCGCAGGCTTGTCTGTGATCGCTCGAAAGTCGCGTTGGCACTGGAGTTGATTCGACGCCGTGCGTGCGAGGGTATCACCGTGAATGATGTCGCATCGGCGATGGGAGTTTCGCGCCGCGTGGCTGAAAAGCATTTCCGCATGGTTACAAACAAGAGCATCCTCCAGGAGATCCTCGACAGACGGTTTGAAGAAGTGTTTGAACTTTTGAGGAATCCTAATTTGAAGATCGGTGCCATTGCCGGTATGAGCGGCTTTTCTTCAGAGATCGCCTTACGCAAGATATTCCGCGAGCGTATGGGGTGTTCAATGAAGGATTGGCGGGAGCGGCAGTGTCAGATATCATAGCGTTCGCAAAAGTATCGCATTTTGTCTTTCGGTTGGTTCGCCTCATGCACATGGTATCTGATATCATATTCAACCGCTATGAAATTAGACGATTTGAAAAATGCGATTCTTTTGACATTTATCGGGATTTTTTCCGTAGCGTCATATTCTGCGCCGATCTCTGGGGTGTGGGATGCTTCCGTGGCGGATTACTCTCGCGTTTCTGGTGAGATCGACGATTCCGGGCGTATCCAACGTGCGATTGACGCAACGCCTTGCGGCGTCTTGTTTTTACCGACAGGGACCTATGAAATCGCACAGACGCTGCTGGTGACGAACCATTGTTCGCTTCTGATGCATAAGAATGCGATGCTGAAGGCCGTCAAACCGATGGAGTTTGTGCTGAAGGTGAATAATGCGCCAAGTTGGCGTGCCCATGTGAGACTTGATTTCGGTATGTTTGTCTCGGGCGGACGCATCAACGGCAATGGACTGGCCAGCTGCATGGCGCTTGACGGATATTGGCATTACACGTTGCGTGATGTATCTTTCTTCAACGGGAAAAAGTACGGCTTGCGTGTTCAAGGTGAGGTAGGAGGGTGCGAATTGATTGCGCAGAATCTTTATTTCCTGTGCAACCTCAAGGGGCTTGCGGGGAATACCGGGCTTTGCGTGATGGGGAGTGACGGACACTATACCGATATCGTTGTCGTGGATTATACGACGGGCATCCACCTTCTTTCGGGCGGCTCCAACCGTTTGACGCGGTGCCATGTGTGGGGAGGCTGCGTGCCGGCGCCAAAGCGCGGAGAGATGAGAGAAATGCTCAAGGATTCGGTTAACTTCTGGATCGGCGCAAAATGCGCATCGGCGATTCTGCGCGACTGCTATGCCGATACGGGTATGGTCGGATTCCTGTGTGAAGGCTGGGAAACGCGCATTTTCGGCAGTTCTTATTTCTGGAATAAGCGGTTCGGTGAAAACGAAAAGCCGATCGTATTCAAGCAGCCGGGCGGCTCGATGCTGGTGAGCGGGTTCTGCATGGTGAAGACGATCCCTGGAATCAAAACATACGAGGGTTGCGGACGTGTCGATTGGCGGGATATGATTTACCGCGGCGACAAACTTGATCGTGCAAAGGATTTCATGCCGGCGCGTTGCCGGTTCACGGGAACCGAGTCCGCAAATCTGGACTTGGCACAGTAAAACAGTTAAGGAGAACGAAGATGTATAAAGATAATGTGATGAAGATCGGACGCTTTGTCCTGCTCATGCTTGCTTCCGTATCGGTTTTCCGTGCCGGTGCGGCAGATGTCGCGGTCTGCACGTGGAAGGGGTCGGCATCCGGCGGCAACTGGCAGGATCCGAACAACTGGAAGATTGTCAGAAATAGCGGTTATGAAGCTTTGACTGATGCCGAGGTTATGGCAAGTTATTGCAAATGGGTTATTTCGGCCTTGTCGGGCGGCGCGAGACTTCTCAATACATCTTCATCATTGAAGATAGGGAATTTGGATTTCAATACTGCCGACAAGGGGACTGTCATTTTAGATGATCAGGATGGTGCTGCCTTCATCTTTGGACAAGATGCACAGATCAACATTGCTTCAGGAAACACAATAGACTGTCGTATGCGCCAATCCAATTGGGAACAGCTGGGTAAAGTTGTTGTCAATGGTGCCGGCACGTTCAGCTTTAATCCGAATGCGCGATATTTCACCTATAAGCGAAACTACCAGCCGTGCGGCAGTGCAACCATACGTTTGGCGAACAGCAACGTAGATTGGGCTAATAGTTACATCCAATCGTGGGGCAATGGAAAGCTTGAAGTTGATGCGGATGTAACGGTCGGCAGAGTGATTGCAACAAGTGAGTCTAATAAAAATAAAATGATTATATTGAAAAACGGACATACATTGAGTCTCGGAAGTGCTGAGGCTGCAAGCGATTCCTCTGTTTCTATGTATATGGGTGCGAGCGGTGTAGGCAATTTGACGCTTTGGGGCGGACAGGATTATACATGGGCCGGCGCGCTTAACTACACCGGAAGCTTCCGGTTGATTGACGGACTTGTCAATTACAGCGGCAGTGCCGTTCCGAAGAGTATGACCATGGATTTTGATGGTGTCGGTACCATGAAATTTTCGCAGAATCAAACGCTGGGTGTTCTATCGGGCGATGGCGCGACGGGCGGGATTGTCATGTCCGGCGGAAATGCTCTTGCTGTTTCTGGTTCGGATTCAGTGACCTCTTCGCAGTTTGATGCGCGCATCAGCGGGAATGTGGATTTTGTGAAGGAAGGCACCAGCTACGATTTGACGCTTACCGGTGACAATGCGTGGAAGGGCGACACGCATGTGAAGGCGGGAACACTTGGGATTAAGAGATGCAATTACAGGCATGGCCTTGTCGCAAACTGGACGTTCGATGATGCGGATAATCTTGGCGCGGATTCCGGTCCGGGTGGTATACCTCTGACGCTGTTCGGCAAAAGCGCTGCGCCGCAACAGATTCAAGGCGGTATTGACGGAAGGCCTGCGATTCATCTTTCGTCGGCGGAAACCTCCGATTATCAGGCATTTCGCGTAGATGGAGCACGGATGACGGCGGCAAACGGGTTTTCAAAAGAAGGCGGGGCTTTGGCCGTAAGCTTTTGGATGAAGCCGAATCTTGAGAAGTGCGGATCGACGGCGTATGTGTTCCGCCGCGGTGTCTGGTCCTTAGGAACAGAGTTTATGTTGTGGCTTGATGGGCCTGCAAAGAAATTACGTCTTTCGATCGACAAGTATGCGAAAACGGACGATTCGCTTAATATCTATGCATCCGTGCCGACGATTGGTGATGGACAGTGGCATCATATTGTCGCATCGTACGAAAAACAGGAACTCAAACTGTGGTGCGATGGAAAACTTTTAGGTGGTCAAAAGACATCAATGGCCCTTGCGTTGGAGAAGGAAAGGGATAGCAATTGGAATCCAGTTGCGGTTTCAGACGCGGATTCGCTGATATTCGGTAATTATGAGGCAAATGTCACACACCGCTTTGATGCTTTTATTGATGATGTGTGCGTGTGGAATCATGCATTGACGGGAGTTGAGGTTGAGAGGGAATACAATCTTCGCTCTGGAATCGCGAAGCCTTCGGATCTCCTTCCGGATCCGATTGCCCACTGGCGGTTTGATGATGAGTCGGATATCGGCAAGGATGAAATGGGCAGGTCCCGTCTTGTTGTCAACAGCGACATGTCGAATCCTGCAACTCCGACTCTTTCGTCATCCTATTCGCCGATGGGCAAGGCGTTGAACGGCGGTTGTTCGCTCATGGTGGAAGGCGGCGGATATCCGGTTGGATTGCCGACAGGTCGCAATCCGGTTACGGTATCAATCAGATTGATGGCTAAAGGTGCAACGGAATGGGGCTCGATTGTCTACTGGGGAACGAATGAGAAGGAGAAATTGTTCCGGTTGGGATATGGTGGCTCACCTCGGAGATTCCATGCAAGTTATAGGCAGACAGGGAATGGGGCGGATGTGACAGCCGCCTATACAGACAGCAATCGTCAGGCCGATCACAGTTGGGTGCATTATGTTGTCACCTATAATCCGATGGCATGCATCTTGAAAATCTATCGCGACGGCGTTCTTGAATCTACCGGTACGACGGCATGGGCGAACATTCCTGCATCAGGGAAGTTTTATGTGAACTGGCGCACCGGACAGTCGGGTGCCTCTGCGAGTGCAATCGATGATCTGCGGATTTACGACCGGGAACTGACGGCGTATGAAGTGAAGAGTCTTGCCAGATCGCTTAAGAGCGGAAATGTCGGACCTGTCCTGCCGAATGACTCGGTTGTTACGGTTGACGATGGTGCCGTGTTCAGGGCGGAAGGTATGCATGTCGTCTCCAATTCATTCTGCGGTGCGGGAAATGTGACGGTCGCGGGCGGCTCCCGTTTCGGCTCGGTCGATTGGTCGCAATTTACGGGAAGCGTGACGGGCGACGGCGAACTTGTCGTCGCGAAAGGATCGACGGGGCCCCTCAAGGCGAAGAGCGTATCGGTTCCTGTTTCTTTCGAGGATAATACGATCGTTCTTTCTTTGGCAAATCGTGAGATGCCGCTTGTTCAGACAGACGGCAAAATCATTCTGCCGGAGTCGGGGCATATTGTCGCTGAGACCGGTTCAGAGAGCATCTTTGCCGGAAGCAGGCTCTTTATCGGGAAGTGCTCCGGCTACACCGGTCCAACCGACACGAAGGGATGGACATTCGATCCTGCCAAGGACGGACGCAAAGGAAGATTCGTTTTTGCAAACGGCGCGCTTTGGATGCAGATGAACGGCGGCGGCACGGTGATGGTGCTGAGATGATGAGCCGATCGCTTTCCATGAATGCCAGCTCCGTGTTGAAAGGTTGCTTTGCTGCGGTTTGCCTGCTGATATCTGCGCAGGGGGTGATCGCAGCAGAAGCGGAGGACGTGCTTGAACGTTTTTACCGGGATTGCAACGGCGGCTGTTTGCGGCGTCTGCCGAGTTGGATTGTTCCGGAGAACGCTTTTGCCGGCATTTCCAGTCAGGATGCGGAAAAGTCTTCCAATGAGCTCCAAGGTCGGTTGGCGGAACTTTTCCGGGAGAATAGTGATTGGAATATCCTGACTTATTGCTGCCGTGCTGTCGAACATGACAATCCGAATCTTGCGAAGAAACTGTCTTTTATGTCAGAACGGCTGAAGGATTCGGGGATTGCTCTTTTGATGGAGTTGGATCCACGCTATATGCGCGATGCGTTTCTTGCCAGATACCCTGATGATTATCTTCGTCTTCGTCAGTTTGCCGTCTGCCGACCTGATGCGGAAGGAGTCGCCCGTTTTGAAGTAAAGCAGGAGTTGATGTCCGATTCGGGGAAACGCAATCCGTATTCGCACTGGAAGGAAGGGCGCATTGTGTCTGTTCGTGCAGTGAAGGGGCTTCAGATGCGACCGGTTTCAGCCATGGATGTTTCCGTTTCGAAGGATGTTGTGACCGGCGTTGTCCGCTGGCTTTCATCGAACGAGGTGCTCTTGGCGGAAGTTGAATGGCCGTTGAAGCAGATCGATCCCTCTTCACCTCGACTTGCCGCTTTCTCTCGGGAAATGATGCTGTATTACAAGAAGCTCGGCGTGCCGGGCGTTATGCGGGATGAGTACGGGTTTCAGAAACCCAATACACCGGCGTTCAAAAACCGTCTTGCCTATTGGTATTCGGAGCATTTTGCGCGGCTTTACGAAAAGAGATCCGGCGGGCGCAGTCTTGAGGACGATCTGCCTCTGTTGGCGCTGCGCATTGATACGCCGCAGGCTCATGCGGCGGCGATTGCGTACACGATGTCCATCTATGATGCGTGTGTCGCAACAGAAACGGATTTCTACGATTCCGTGAAAGACTGCTTCGGGGCGGATACATATGTTGCAAAGCATGTTACATGGCATCCACCGTTTTCGTACGAGGAGTTTCTGCATAACGGGCTTTCCTGGTGGGCATCAAAGCGCGACTGGTCTCAATCGGATGAGGTCAATCCCGTTCCGGTTTCAACTGGAATGATGAAGAAGTTTGGAACGCCTCTTTGGTTGAATGAAGGCTACGGAAAGAATCCCGAACACTATGTGAAGACGCTCTGGCGGTATATCGCCTGCGGAGGGCGGATGGTTTATCACGGTATTTTCGATTGGGATATGAAAAACACGTCTGTCGGTTGCTATACAAACGTGGATGAGCGCACTTTTCACCGGAACGCTGATCTCCTCAACCATGACGGAATGCGTGCCGAGCAGATTTCGCGTCTGCTGCCGCTTGTTTCGCGTGCGCCGATAGATTGTCCGGTGTTGCATATCTTTGGCCATGACCGTTTAGTCGATTGGTTGGATGCCGGATACCGGGACTGGGGCGAAGGCGTTGTTCATGGTCTTGGCGGCATGGGATATTATGCCGACGCCTATCCCGCAAGTGAAATTCAGGCAGGAACGTTTATACTTGATCAGGATGGTATAGTGAGGGTCGGCAAACAGCGTTATGCGGCCTGCGTTCTCTATCACCTTTCCGAGAGCGAAAAGCAGAAATGGGATAACTTCATCGGAGCGAAGCGGATTTGTACGCGGATTTTTGTCGATCCGGATGTACAGTCTGTCGCTGAATATCTTGCTTCTCTCGATGCGGTCAGGCAGATTCCTCTGGCTGAGACCGGCTTCTGGGATAGACGTGAAAACAGGCTTCCTTTGTCGGACGGAGAATTCAGGTTGACGGATGGTACGGTTGTGCGTGTCAAGGGTGGTTGCCCTGATTATGCCGGTGATCCTGTTTCCGGTATGCTTCAAACAGGAGGTAAAGAGGTTAGATATGCCGCGCGCGGTCTTTTTGCTGCCCGTGTAGAAAACGGCACGATGACAGGTCTGTGCGGTGGGGAGGTTACGCGTGTGGAGGGACCCAGCATCTCGCTTGCGATGGAGGAGCCGGTAGACATTGCGCTTGTCAAGATTGGAAATGTGTGGCATGGGGTCTGGCAGACTTCTGATATGGATCGGAAAATACCGGCTGAGCTGCGCTCCATTACGCCCAATTGGATAAAGTTGCGCGGCATCAAGGGGCGGGCGCACAAGGGCGGCAAACATACCTGGTTGGCGGTCACGCCGGAATTCAGATGGAATGAGAATCCCAGGAAACCATATCTCAAGAAGGCGTATGACCGGCGTAATGCCGAGATGGAAGCCTGTCAGGGCAAGACGGTGGATATTGTGATGCTAGGAGACTCGTTGACATGGAACTGGGAAGTGTCGGCAGGACGCAAACGGTATGCGGAATTGACAAACAGATATTCTGTTCTGAATCTGGGAATACCTGGGGATAGGGTTGAACATCTTCTGTGGCGGTGCAGGAGCGGTCAGTTGGACGGGTATAAGGCGAAGTTCGTGACGGTTCTTATCGGGGTGAACAATATCTGGCGGGATTCTGCAGATGATATTCTTGAAGGGATTAGACTTGTCTGTGATGAAGTCGATAAACGCCAGCCGGATGCACGGCTTGTGATGCTGCCGGTTTTCCCAAGCGGCGAACTGCCGACGTGTGAAAGACGAAGAAAAATTGTTGCGTTGAACAGACTTTTGAGGAAAGAGGCAGCGCGGCGAGGTGCGTATTGGATGGATTTCTACGAGAAGCTGCTTCAACCCGACGGGACGATATCAAAAAGCATGATGCATGATTTTGTCCATATCAGGGATGACGGATATAGAATATGGCTGGATGCGATTTATCAGCTCGTCAAGGACCCTTCAGTAAAATGGAAGAAGCGCCAATGATATACGGAGTCAAGCGGCCGGAGAAAGGCGGCAGAGTGTGTGCGAAATCGAGAATAGCTCATGGATCCAGTTTGCAAACTGGGCCCTGTGATTGGTTGGGGAAGGGTTGCATTTGCGTGGAAGAGTAATACGTCAATGGTCCGTTTAAAGGCGGGGGATGATATAACATGATGTAATGAATTACATTTTAATATTTTTGGCTGGCGGTTTGGGTAGTCTATTGCGATATGTGATAGGACTAATCTTGCCGTCATGTTTCTTTCCTTGGGCTACAGTCGCAATTAATGTCATAGGAAGCTTTGCGATTGGGCTTCTGGGTGGGTTGGGCTCAAGAATGGGTTGGAGTGATAATCTACAGCTCGCACTTACAGTGGGTCTTTGCGGAGGCTTTACGACATTTTCGACTTTTTCAAAGGAAGCACTTTCTCTTGTAACGACAGGGCGCTGGGGCGCTTTCAGCCTGTATGTCATTGGAAGTATCGTTCTTGGACTTGCTGCAACAGCAGTCGGATTTATGTGTTCGAGAGGATGAAAGAATGGATAATTTAAGGCAGATGCTCGCGACGATGTCGCCGGAGGAGTTTAGAGCTGCGGCGCGGGCGCGGGAGCTTGAGGAATGGCGCAGCACTAACCGCTTTTGCGGCAAATGCGGTTCGCTGATGCAGCCGCATGTCAATCCGGTTGAGCGGGCGCTTGTGTGTCCTAAGTGCGGCTATACGGCATATCCGAAACTTTCGCCGGCTGTAATTGTGCTGGTGACGAAAGGGGATAAAATTCTTTTGCAGCGCAATACGCATTACAAACTTCGGAACTGGACGCTTGTTGCGGGCTTCGTGGATGCAGGTGAGAATTTTGACGATGCCGTTAGGCGCGAGGTTATGGAAGAGGCCTCAATTGAGGTCGAGGATCTTCGATATTTCGGCTCTCAAACCTGGCCGTTTCCATCGAATATCATGGTAGGATTTCAAGCTGAGTATGCATCAGGCGAACTTACGCCTGACGGTGAGGAGGTTGTTGAGTCAGGATGGTTTGACCGTAACAATCTTCCAGAGATCCCGCATAAAGGGTCTATCGCCCGTGCGATGATTGATGCATGGCTTGAAGAGCAGGATG
>JAZOAC010000008.1:0-11735 GCA_045595285.1 Kiritimatiellia bacterium
CGGGAAGATCATCGCGAGAAAGGGCGGGATAAGGAGATACATCCAGAGCGAGATGCCCGATCTCTACGGATCCTACAAGACGCTCATGCGCTACAAGGCGCTTGCGCGGAGGTTCCGTCAGGCGGTAGGGATATGCGATCCCGTGCCTGCGGCATCTGTCCTGCCGGATGGGGATGAGAATACGGATACAGGAACGGACACTAACGCATCCGCGCCAAAGCGCAAGAAAACGACAAATATCGAAAACAAGGGAGATATTGCGGGGATCAAGAGACGGAAGCCTGTTGAGAACAAGGTTCGGACTAATTCTCACGGGGATGTTGAAGGTGGGGAAGCGACGGAAACCGTAGAGAACAGGGCTGACATCGGAAGCCGGGCGGGGTTGAATTGCGTTGAGAATATGGTTCGGACTGATTCTCAAGGAGTTGGGGATGGAGGAAAGAATGGTGGCAGAGATGGTGGAAGGGATTGTATGAGGGATTGCGAGAGGGATGGATTGAGGGATGGTGTGGGGGATTGCGGTAGAGATGGTCCGGATGGAGGTAGTGGAGGAGTTGTTGGTGGCAGGAGCGGTGGAGAATGTGTCGGGAGCGTGGGGAATGGAAGCGGGGGGAATGGAAGCCGGGGGAATGAAAGCCTGAATGATGAAGTAAGGCGGGTTGTTGGGGAGATTCTTGGCGTCTGCGAAGGGACGTTTCTTGATCTTGCCTCTGTGCTTGCGCTCGGGATATCCGAAGACACCATCCCCCATCGGTTATACAAGGGCGATTATCGACGAGTCGTCAGTTGACGCATATGTGAATGCCCATTTTCGTCGGTTGTGCAAGGAAGATTGCCGAGGAATCGGAGCTTGATGTATATAGCAAGGAATCCGTGTCGTGCGCGGTTGTGCTTCCGTCCGTAAGATCCACTATGCGCTTTGCCTTGCTGGGCAGTTTCACGCGGACTGGACCCGCCTCCTTCATGTGTACCATGATGGAGTTCTAGTTTGAATGTACCTCTGCTCTTGATCCTGTGTTCTGATTGTTTTCATTGTTGTCATAAATAATTGATATGATATTGATTATAAGATGCAAGTGTGTTATAATTTTGCGCATCTAAACATCTAAACAAATAAGGAGATCGTGTAAGATGAACCAGAACAGACGTGAGTTTTTGACCGGTGCCGCATGGATGGGCGCGGCAGCGATGGCGGCAGGATGCATGAGCCGGAATTCTGCGATGTGCGGAATCGGCGGTGGAGAGGGAGCTCCCATGCATGGTTTCCGCGTGGCTCCGATGAAGAAAGTCCGTGTCGGCGTGATCGGTCTCGGAAACCGCGGCGCACCTGCGGTGCACCGTATCGCGCAGATCCCCGGATGCGAGGTGACCGCGATTTCCGACATCAATCCGACGCGGCTTGATCTTGTCCAGAAATGGCTCAGGGATCACGGCTATCCAGCGGCGAAGGAGTGGAGCCGCAACGGCGACGAGGACGCATGGAAGGGCCTTTGCGATTCCGACGTGTGCGATGTCGTATACTCTGTTACCCCGCGTCCGCTCCACTGCCCGATCAACGTGTATGCGATGGATCACGGCAAGCATGTGCTTCAGGAAGTTCCCGGCGCATTCTCTCTTGAAGAGTGCTGGGCGACCGTTGAGGCTGCGGAGCGCAATCGCCGCCACTGCATGATGCTTGAGAACTGCACGTACGGCGAAGAGGAGATGCTCGCGTTCAACCTTGTGAAGAAGGGCAAACTCGGCGAGATAATCCAGGCAGAGGTCGGCTATCAGCACGATCAGCGCGGCTTGCAGTACAAGCCGCTCGACGGACGCTTCTGGCGCATCGACCGCCACATGAAGCATCACGGCAACTACTATCCCACGCACGGTCTCGTTCCGGCCGGACGCTGCCTCGACATCAACCGCGGCGACCGTTTCGACTACCTTGTGTCGATGGAGACGAAGTCCGCCTCGTTCGAGCAGTATGGCCGCGACAATTTCCCTGCGAGTGACTGGCGTCACAACGCCAAGATGGTCAAGGGAGACATCAATATGTCCATGCTCCACACGGCGAACGGCAAGATCCTCACGCTCAAGCACAATGTCTGCACGCCGAGCCCGTACGACCGCGGAAACATGTTCCTCGGAACTAACGGCATCTACCGCAGCTATCCGTCACTCTTGATGGCGTGGGAGGAGAAGACCGGCGACGGCGCCGCGCACAGGTATTTCGACGCGGAGAAGGCCGAGAGAATCCGTCAGGAGTACAAGCATCCGTTCTGGAAGGTCGCCGGCGAGATCGCCAAGAAGGTCGGCGGTCACGGCGGCATGGACTTCATCATGGACCTCCGCTGGGCGTACTGCCTGCAGAACGGTCTCCCGCTCGACACGGACGTGTACGATCTGGCGACATACTCATCCATCGTCGAGCTTACCGAGAAGTCCGTCAACGCCCGCTCCGCGGTCGTGGAGTTCCCCGACTACACTCGCGGCGGCTGGAAGACTGCCAAGCCGTTCACGGTCGACGAGATCGACATGAACAGGTTCGATTTTTCGAAGGGCGTCAGGAAGGATGTCGACGCTCAGAAGACCTGATGCTTATTGAATTCGGCAGATACGGCTTGCGTTCTGCAGAACGGTTTGCGTATCTGCCGATAGGATGGTAAGGTTTGTCGGATATGTACAAAAGGAGGAGTTCTATGAAGATGAAACTGTCGGCTGTTTCTTTTGTGTTGATCGGTATGTGCTGCTCTTCAGCGATTGCCGCTACCGAGTGTGTGTGGATCGGAGGTGAGAGCGGCAGTCTGTATGAAAAGGCCAACTGGTCGGACGGGATCGTCCCGTCCGGCGATAATACGGCTCAATACGTCGCCGTCTTCACAAATTCCGCCGCGATAACATTGTCCAGCCATTGGTATCCGAGCGGGATTACGGTCAGCAATAACGCTAAAGTGGCAGTAAACGCCCTCAACAACGGCAGTTATTACTGCATCGCGTCTCAAAAATGCGAAAACTTTTCGCTGTCGATAGAAGTGGAAACCGATTCTTCACTGACGTTCAATGTCAACGTCTACAGTCAGCATAGCCGCTCTCTGGTAAAAAAGGGCGGTGGAATGCTCTATCCCGTGAAGTATTTCGGAAACCCGAATACCAAGGGTTATGACTTCGCCTCTGTTGACGTGAAGGGCGGCAGCCTGAGATTGCCGGCGGAGAAAACCACCGTCTCCGGCACGCTGTTCATAAGAAACGGTGCGACGGCGGCGGTTATGGGCGACTGGCCGTTCCTTGAAAAAACGACGGACTCGTATCGGCTGTCGTATCCGAAAATCGAAATCGAAGACGGCGGAACTTTCAACCTCAACGGATATGCGCTGGCCGTGTCGGCGCTGTCGGGGGCGGGCGATATTGTAAACTGTTCCAAATATCTCGATTTTCGGCTGAAAGATTCGGGATTGCTTTTTTCGGGTAAAATTTCAGGCGGCGGCAAGCTGAGAATACAGCCGAATACCGCATGGACGAAGCCCGGCGCGACCTGGATCGTAGGGAAGGCCGATACGCTTTACGGCGTAGAGCTTGTGCGCAACCGGGTGGACGGGTGCAGCTATGAAATTCAGTTCGTTCCGGGCATAGAGACGTTTTACGCGAAAACCGTCCCGAACGACATGCCCTCGTTCGATACCAACGGCGTTCCGGTGGAAATCGCCGGCTCGGGCAGTTTCTGGTATGTTGCCGGTAAACGCCAGGGAGAAAAGGGTGACGGCAAAAGTCTTGAGACGGCATTTCAGACGCTTAAGGAAGCGATGGAAGTTGCCCAAGCGGGTGATACGGTATGGGTGGATGAAGGTGAATACAGCACCGAGCCGATGTCGGCTACGCAATCGTCGGTTACGACTTACAGCCGGGTGATCGTCCCAAGCAATGTACGCCTGGTTTCGCTCAAGGGCCCTGCTGCAACCGTAATCGTCGGCGATTCTGCTGAGGGGAACTGGGGTTGCGGCGAAGGCGCGGTCCGCTGCGCAACGCTTGGCGCTAACGCGACTTTGCGCGGATTTACTTTGCGTGACGGCCGGGTGAACGGTACTCAAAGCGCAAATGACGCAACTTCCGGCGGCGGCGTATTTGCAGATCCGGAATCGATAATAATCGACTGTGTAATTTCCAATTGTACGGCATTCCGCGGAGGCGGCGCTTACAGAGGCAATTTCTACAATTGCCGTTTTGACTCGAATCGCGCAACGCAAAGCAATGCAGTGGGTGATCATCTCTATGAGGGCGCCAATATCTACAATTGTGTGCTTGCCCGGAATCTCTACGGCTATTCGTGGTATGTGAACGGCAAAAACGTGAAGGCGGTCAACTGCACGTTCGACTACAGCGGGCGTGGCGGCATTCGCGGCGAAGGAGCAGGTTCGGTGATATTCAATTCTCTGATTATGGCGGCACCCGAGTCTTATTCTGCGGATCGGATCGATAACTGCATAGTTCACACCTCGTCGACCGTCATTGATGAAGACTCGGTCAAGACCGGTCTTACCGATAAGACCAGTCCGTCTATCTACAGTTTCACCGGAGTCGATGCAGGTACGCTCAGACCGAGAATGCGTATATCGCCTGTTGTGGCCGGTGCCGCCGCCGCGAATAAATACGAGTCTCATTTCCCGCCTTCCATGTACTGGATCTCCCGGTACGATGCGGCGTTCAATCAGCGTGTGTGGAACGGGAAAGTCGACATCGGCGCATTTTCATACGATCACTCCCGGCCGATTCTGGGCTTCAGGTTTATTGTTCGATGAAAAGAAGCGGTTTTTAAGAATTTAAGGAGAAAAGATAAATGAAAAAGATCGGTCTGATGTTTCTGGCGGCGATGCTGCACTTTGTGGCGGATGCGCAAGGCGGGATTGTGATATATCCCGAGAAGTCCGTTATCGTGTCGTCGCCGGAGGTCCGCGAGGCGGTGGATGAATTGAAGCTTCACCTGAAGCTCATTACGGGCGTGAATGTGCAGGAGAGTGAAAAGCCGCAGAACGGAAAGTTTGTGTTTTCCTTTGTTCCGTCGACGCTCGACGGTAACGCCGAAGCCTGCGGATGGAAAGTGTCGAAAACCGGGGTTGAGTTCAAAGGCAACGTCTATTTCGCGGTCGTTGATTTCCTTGAAAACGCGCTGGGAGTGCGTTGGCCGGAAGGGGATATGATTGCGTATGAGGCGTGCAATCCGGTTGTTGTCGAAAAACTGAGCGGAGCATGGGCGCCCGAGCTTAAAATCCGCCGGATAAGGATGGTGTCTAAGCCCGAGCACAAGGATCTCGCCGGGCACCGCGTTTTTGTGCGACGGATGCGCGAGGGCCACCACGATGCGCCGTTATACGGGCATGCGTTCGTGAAACACTGGAAACTTTACGGCAAGGATCATCCCGAATATTTCGGCATGCGCAAGGACGGGTTGCGCGCGCCGACAAATGTAAAAGCCGAAGAACTTATGGACAATGTGGCCGTGTACGACGTGAGGGTGAACAATACGCTCGGAATGTGCGTTACCTCGACCGGGCTGGTGGCGCAGATCGTGGCCGATTGGAAAAAGTCCGGAGCGGGAGAATACATCAATCTCTGCGAGAACGACATTCCCGGACAGGATTCCTGCCAGTGCCCGTCCTGCAAGGCGCTGGACGTCGTGCCCGAGAAGTTCGATCCCAAGTGGGAAGTCCACTATGCCGACAGGTACGTATGGTTCGGCAATCAGGTGCTGGCGGCGGCGCGTAAAGTACGTGCCGACGTAAAGATATGCTATTACGCCTACAACGCCACGCAGGATGCGCCCAAAAGGGAGCGTCCGGATCCGGCGGCCATCGTCGGGGTGGTGCCGACGTACTTCTCCGACTCCTATATCTCCAATTATGTGGGCTCATGGAAGAAGGCGGGGTTGATCAATTTCTTCTACCGTCCCAACCGCCATTACTACTATCACTGTCCGTATCTGCCGCTCGGGAGCGAAGAGCATTTCGTGAATATATTCCATTATCTCTACCGCCAAGGTGCGATCGGGTTCGACTATGACGCGATTGCGGCCCATCGCGGCAGCCACGAGTGGTTTGACCGCTACCTTCTCGATCACGCCATGCAGGATCCGTCAAAGTCGTTTTCCTACTGGGAAAACCATTATTGCGCATCCTTTGGCGCGGCGGCCGATGACGTCAAGGCGTATTACCGCTATTGGCGCGAAGAGCTTTGGAAGAAGCGCCTTGAACCCAAGATGGACGAACTTGCGAAAATCGGCAGATACTTCAATTTCGGCCGCGGACTTTATTGGAGGCTGAACGACTATTACCGGACGGAAGATTTCGATGCGGCGGAGAAGTTTGTCGCCGCGGCCGAGGCGACAAAGCTTTCGCCGACGGCCCGGGAGATGGTAAAGCGGCTGCGCATCCGCCATGATCATTCGCGGCTTCTCTTTGAAGCGGTGGCGCACAAGTCGAAGGAGAACACTGAAAAACTTGTCGCCTTCCGTCAGAAGCACGGCTTCCCGCTCTATCCGTGGGGCGAGCAGTATTTCGGAGATGTCGCAGGAATCAAAAAGTTTCTCGATCCTGAAAAGAAATAAGCCCGTTCAAAATCTGAAAATTAAGGAGAGTTAAAATGAAGATAAAGAAGAGTGTTGTCTGTACGCTTGCGGCCGTGGCAGGATTCATTGTGTCCGCCAGAGCTGAATTTATGGTCGGATACGGCAGAGTGGACGTCACGCCGCCGCTCGGCACTCACCTTTCGGGGTATTTCCACAAAAGACTTGCGGATGGAATTCTCGACCCGCTGGACGCGATCGCGATTGCGTTTTCAGACGGCACCAACCGGGCGGTGGTGATGTCGCTCGATATAATCAGTCTGCGCGGATATTTCGACCTCTACCGTGAAGGCGTTGCCGCCGCCACCGGTCTCGATCCGCAGGCGGTCTTTATCGCCTGCACCCATACCCACACCGGACCGCTGGTGGGCAGCTGCCGCTACGGCAAAAAGCTGGATTCTTTCGAGCGTGCCAGCAACTACGAAAAGTGGTTGCTCGACCAGTTCTCCTCGGCCGCGAAAATCGCATTGAACGATCTTGCTCCGGCTAAGCTCGGCATCGCCCGCGGCGAGGCGAAAGGCATTTCCTTCATCCGCCGCTATCGGATGAAAGACGGATCGTGCCGAACCAATCCCGGCGTGGGCAATCCCGACATCGTCGCGCCGATCGGCGAGGCTGACGAGCAGGTCCAGCTCGTGCGCGTCGACCGCACCGGAAAGCCTTCCATAGCCATCGTAAACTTCCAGTGCCATCCCGATACGATCGGCGGCAATAAGATTTCCGCCGACTGGCCGCGGGTGGTGCGGGAAACGGTTGAGAGTGTGCTTGACGATGTGAAATGCGTGTTTGTGAACGGTCCTCAGGGAGACTCCAACCATATATGCACCGATCCGGCCAAACGTTCGCCTTATTTGACGCGCCAGACGGTTTACAAGCATATGGGCAGAAAGATCGGCGGCGTGGCTGTCGGGCTTTGGGACGAATGCAGGCCGGTGGATGTAGGCAAAGTCGGGTATTCTATAACCAAGGTGAAGGTGAAGTCCAACCGAGGCCGTCCCGAGCAGCTCCCTGAGGCAGAGCGGATCGTGGCCCTGCACCGCAGCGGACAGTTCGCGAAGATCCCCGGAGATACAGGTATGCAGAAGACGACGGCGTGTGCCGAAGCCAGCCGCATTCTGCAGCTTGCGAACGGCCCGGACTATTTCGATTTTCCGCTGTCGACGGTGACTGTCGGCGAGGCGCTTGCTTTCGTGGGCATCCCCGGCGAGCCGTTCACCGGCTATGGAATTTCAATGAAAAAGCGCTCTCCCTTCGCAATGACGGTTTCCGCCTGTCTGGTGAATGGGAATTTCGGGTATCTGCCCACCGACGAGGCGTTCAAGGAGACCGGTTATGAAACGCAGGGCTCGCTCTTCGTCGAGGGCTTGGAGAAAGCCATTGTCGAAGGCCATCTCGAGCAGCTCGAACGCCTTTTCAAGAATAAATGAAATCATCGAGGCGGTGTTGATGTTTCAAGATAAACTCTTTTGCAGATTAGCGTTTGCGTTGCTGATTGCAATGGATTTGACGGCGGGCGTCACTCCCGTGTGGCCGGAGGCTACTCGGGATTCAAAGCCGTGGGTCTACAACTGGTGGATGGGCAGCGCCGTCGACGCGGCAGGTCTGGAGGCTCAGTGCGCCGCGCTTGCGGAAAAGGGCTTTGGTGGTTTCCATGTGATACCAATATATGGTGCGAAGGGGTATGAAAGCAAATACCGCAGGTATTTATCAGATGAGTGGATGGATGCGTTTGTAGATGCGGTTAGGATCGGTGCTAAACATGGATTGGGCGTCGATCTCACCACAGGAAGCGGATGGTGTTTCGGCGGGCCGCAGATCGACGCGTCGAATGGATGCTGGAGGCTTAAAAAACGTCTCGACGGAAAAGCACCGTATGTCGAACCGGTCCCGACCGGGCAGCAGGTGAAACGGGCCGGCCCCGGCGGGGAAGGATTGATGATGGATCCGTATTCGGTTGAGGCGATGGATGCATTTCTGCGTCCTTTTTCCGCCGCGTTCGACAAGGCCGGCACGTCGCGTCCGGTCAGGATGTACCACGACTCATTCGAATACTACAATGCCGGATGGACGCCGCGTTTCTATGAGCTGTTCAAGAAGAAGCGCGGATACGACCTGAAAGACCACTGGGAGTCTTTCGCGTCCGGGAAGGGCAATCCGGAAATCGTGGCGCGTCTCAAATGCGACTATAGGGAGACGCTTTCCGATTTGATCGTGGAGGATGTGTTTCCGAAGTGGGTGGAATGGTGCCGTTCGCGAGGCATCGGAACGCGCAACGAGGCTCACGGGGCTCCGGCCAATTGGCTTGATTTTTACGCGCTTGCGGATTGTCCGGAGACGGAGATGTTCGGGAAGGACTGTCAGGATATATTGATTTCAAAGTTTGCTTCGTCCGCGGCGCACGTGTCCGGGCGGAAATATGTTTCCGCCGAGGCGTGTACATGGCTGAATGAACACTTCTGCGAAACTCCCCTCGATTACAAACGGAGGATCGACAGATTGCTTCTTTCAGGTGTGAATCGCATCTACTATCACGGGCTGTGCTATTCGCCGACCAATGCGGTCTGGCCGGGATGGAGTTTCTACGCTTCCTCACAGACGAATCCGCGCAATCCCCTGTGGCGAGACTTTGATGCGATAAATGCGTATGTCACCCGCATCCAGTCGTTAATGCAGTCGACCGAGAGTGATTGCGACATTCTTGTCTATTGGCCCATTTACGATTGGTGGACGGAGCCGAACGGGTTTGAACGCCTGATGTCGGTGCACGACACCGGATGGTTCGATTCCCTGCCGTTCGGGAGGATATCGAGAATGCTTCATGAGAAGGGGTTTCAGTTCGATTATGTTTCCGACAGACAGTTGAAGAAACTCCGTTTCGGAAATTCGCACAGCACGATTCTTGTCCCTTCGGCCAGAACAATGCCGCTTGCGACGGCCAAGGAGCTCGTCAGACTGGCGGAAGAAGGTTTTCGTGTTGTTTTTGTGGAAGATTTCCCCGAGTCGGTACCGGGCTTTTGGGATTATGAGAGACAGAATGTCGAGTTAAGATCGATTTTCGAAAATCTGCCGAGGCGTGTTTGTAAAACGGATTTGAGTGAACTTTCCAATATTGCCGGACTTCGCAGAGAGCCTTTTGCGTCCTCTATCGGACTCGTCGCATGGAGGCGGAAGAGTCCCGACTCGACTTATTATTTTGTCGTAAACGACAAGCCGTCTTCTGTCGAAGGCTCATTTCGCATTTCTGCCGCCGCAGAATCGATTTGGAGTATGGATCCGATGACCGGAAAGGTGTGCGGTGCACGCATGGATGATGGACGCGTCCGTGTTTCGCTTGGACCTTACGCCTCGGTGATTGTCGTTGCGTCGGGCAAGGCGGATTGCGAAGGCCGGGATCGTTATGTACCGCAGTCCAAAGCGGTCCGTACGTGTCCGGTTTCAGGCCCGTGGACTTTGTCGCCTGTCTGCGGCGGACCGAAGCTGCCGCCTCCGCGGATTATGCGCTTCCTTTCGTCCTGGTCCAAACGGGAGGATGGATCGGACGAATCCTTTTGCGGAACAATCTGCTACAGTACGGAGTTCGCTGTTGAGGGGGAGGTGGAATGTCCGGCAATAATCGATCTCGGAAAAGTCTGCCACTCTGCACGGGTCAGGCTCAATGGACATGAACTCGGCTGCCGTTTTATGCCACCGTATCGCTTTGATGTTCCGAAAGGTGTGCTGCAACGGCAAAACAGACTTGAAGTGGAGGTTACGAACCTTGGGGCGAACAGAATACGTTGGAACGATTCCAACGGCGTGAAATGGAAATACTTCCGCGACATAAACATGATCAGCGTGAAAGGGGTGTGGGCTGGCGGTTGCGTGCCGTTCGATGCGTCCGGTTGGCCTGTTCACGATTCAGGCCTGTTCGGCCCCGTCGCGCTGGATTTTTGGGAGTAGAGTTCCGACGTCGCAGGATATTGAGGACAGTTTCAGGCCGGTCTTGCGTTTTTTGATATACTTCACCGCAAATTTTCAGAGATATCACATACATATGTCGAAAAGTAGCATTCAATGAAGAGAATTCCTTTTGCAATGGATCGAGCCCAACGCGGAACCCTTGCCGAGCAGATGGCAAATGGTCTTAGGCGGGCTATAAAATCGGGCGTTTACCGCAGGGGCGACAGATTGCCTGCGGTACGCGATCTTGTTGCGCATTTTGGCGTTTCCAGCAGGGTTCCGGTCGCCGCATTCAAGATTCTGTCGGAGGAGGGGCTTGTTGAGGCGATTCCAAACAGGGGGTGTGTGGTCAGAGAGTTGCGTTCTCCGGTTTGGAAGGGTCATGTATGTATCGTGTCGGCGGCAGACTTCAGTTTCAGTACGGCAATGATGGTCAGCCGGATGCGCAATACATTGAGTGCCGCCGGTTTCCTTCTCACAGAGGTTGCCGTTCAGCGTCTGGAGGGTGGGCGGCTTGATCTGGGGCCTCTTGATTATGTGTTGGAGCAACCGGTTGATTTTGCTGTAATTTTGGACGGTAGCAGACAGTTGGCGGCGCGCGTCGAAAACGCGGGCATACCTTTTGTGTCGGAGGCGAAAGAAGATGCTTTGTTCAAGATGTGCCGTTGTGTGTATGCATATGACCTGAAGAAAACATACAGAAAATTCGCTGTGAGTTGCCGGAAACGGAAGGATAAAAGTGCGTTGTGTGTCGTAAAACGACCTGGGGCGAGCGAAGGTTTACGGACGGCTCTGAGCAAAGTGGGGGTGGAGGCAGAGGAATGGTGTCTTTATCCCAAGCGTCAGGGGCGCGGGCGGTTGGAGATTCTGAAGCGAACGGCTTTCAATGCGTTTGCGGCGCGACTGGCAGACGGGAAAGAATGGCTGCCGGATGTCATATGTTTTAGTGATGACTATCTTGCTACAGGTGCTATGGCGGCATTGTGTGCGCATAATGTTTGCTTCCCTCAGGATGTGCGTATTGCTACGGTTGTCAATATCGGCAATGCTCCCGTCTTCTCAGGGGAATTTGATCGGTTCGAGTTTGACCGGGAGAAGAGCGGTGAAATGATCGCCGCTGCTGTTCTTTCCGGACTCTCCGGTAAAAAACTGCCCGTTCAATTGAAGCTTCCTGTTGATTTTGTTGCGGCGGAGTGACGTT
>JAZOAC010000009.1:0-9862 GCA_045595285.1 Kiritimatiellia bacterium
CCTGTTGCGCCAGTCGCTCATCGACATTTTAAAACGTCTGCGGAAAAGGTGCGCAAGGACGACTTGCGACTTGAATCCGCAGCGGTCGGCGATGCGCGACATTGACATGGGCGTCTCGTCCAGCAGACGCTTGGCTTCGGCGAGGCGTCTGGAAAGCAGCTCCTCCTGAATGGAATGTCCGGTGAGCTGCGTATAGCGCCGGTTGGCCAGCCGCTCGGAGACCCTCGCATGCGCCACGATGTCGGACACGCGAATCGGAGTGAGCGAATATTCGTTCAGGTATGCGTTGATTTCCCGGACGATTCTCATCCCTTGCGGCACATACGTCATGGAGTCGCGGTCCGTTATGCCGATGTGCTGAACGACGATGTCGGGCCGCCGTGGTGGGCCACCGGTGCGCTTGTGCGAAATGAGCCAGTGCAGTTCTTTCGCGGCGGCAAAGCCCTGGTATTCGTGGTTCGGGCGAACGCTTGTGAGTTTGGGTCGCGTGTGTTCGCAGAGAAGCGAATCGTCGTCCACGCCTAGGACGGCGACTTCCGCCGGCACCTTCAGCCGTATTTCGCGGCATTCTTCGAGCACGATCGCCGCAGACTGGTCGAACGCCGCGAAGACGGCGGCGGGCTTCTGCATTTCAGCGAGCCATTTTGCGAGCCCGGTGCGAAACGTGGTCTCGCCTGCTGAACAGTGCGGCGGAGGGGAATACATGCGCATGTCGTCTTCGCCGAGCATGTTCGCCACGGCTTCGAAGAACGCCTTGCCACGAATTCGCGACCATTCGCAGTCGTTGGGATCCGGAACGTATCCATACGAGGCGAACTTGCCCAGCCTCTTGAAATGCTTCGCGGCGGCGAGACCGATGCGCTCGTTGTCGTTCACAACGTAAGTATTCGCCTTGAACGGTGTTTCGCTGTGCGGTCTGTCGATGGAAACGACGGGGACGTGCGCCGCGAAGACTGTTTCGGCGATGGTCTGAACGCATTCGCCCTTGATGACGGCACCGTCGATTCCGCTCCCGACAATCTCCTTCACCATGTTCACGTAGCTCTCTTCGGTGCTGGGCACAAGCCGGACGTCCCATTCCGGCTGCTTGTCCGCATATCGGTAGAAGCCATTGAGATGCGCCCGACCAGATGCGTGCGTAAGATCCAATGCGACAAATATCCGTCTGTCTTTTTTCGGTTGCATGAGTGTGCAGTATACAAAATCTGTCCGATTTTGTCAAAAACATCGGGCGGATAAAGTATGGCGATTCGGTTGATGCCTGTGGGCTGTTATTGTATTATATGCCGCAAAACCGTCAGGAAAGTCTAACCGAGCCATCGACAAGCCAAAGGAGGCACAATGCATAACTTGCAGAAAACGCTGAAAATCTGGGGGGGGGTCGTGCTTGCCGTTTTCCTGTCTGCCTTTGTTGCGTCCGCAGCAGATTTCAAAGTGCGCGATTTCGGCGCAGCAGGCGACGGTGCGGTAAAGGACACGGCGGCGCTCCAGCAGGCGATTGACGCGTGCGCGGCCAGCGGCGGCGGACGCGTCGTGCTCGCGGACGGCACTTTCCTCTCCGGCGCGCTCCGCCTGAAAGGCGGCGTCGAACTTCACATCGACCGCACGGCGCGGCTCCTCGCTTCGCCAGACATCGCCGACTTCCCCGACTGGCCGGACGGACACGCGCGGCGCGAGAACCTGCCCCGCGCGCGCAGCGCCGCGTTCATCTTCGCCGACGAGGCGGAGATGATCGCCATCACGGGCTACGGAACGATCGACTGCAACGGGGAGCATCACATCCGGGAGCGGACATCCGCCGGTTGGAAGGGATGGAAGTACGAGCGCGTCCACGCCAAGACGAACTCTCTGCCGCGCGTCGTGTTTTTCGCCGGATGCCGCGACGTCGTCATACGCGATGTCACGATGGTCGGACAGCCCGCCGGCTGGAGCTACTGGATCCACGACTGCGACAGGGTGCAGGTGTCCGGACTCAAGATACTCGCCGATGTGCGCTATCCGAACAACGACGGCATCCATGTCAACTGCTCACGCGACGTGACGATTGCGGATTGCATCATCGAGACCGGCGACGATTCGCTTGTCGTGCGCGCCAACAGCCGTTCGCTCGCCGAAAACAAGCCGTGCGAGCGGGTCGTCGTCTCGAACTGCTCGCTGCGTTCGTGGTCTTGCGGGATCCGCATCGGATGGACGAACGATGGCGTCATCCGGGACTGCGTATTCTCCAATATCGTCATGCACGACACTTCCGTCGGCATCGCGTTTGTCCTGCCGAGCAGGAAGAGCGCCCCCCGCGGGACCGACTACGGACGCGAGGCGACGCTCGTCGAAAACCTGTCCTTCGACAACATCCGCATGAGCGGAATCTACGGACGTCCCGTGCTCGCCGCGATCGCGCCGCCGGATAAGGGCGTACAGGTTGAGGCCATGCGCGACATCCGTTTCTCCAACGTCCATGCGACCGGACTTGAATTGCCGTTCCTCGCCGGACGGCCCGACTGTCCGCTCCGCAACTGGACGTTTTCGAATTGTTCGTTCCGCACAGTTTCGAACGATGCACTGCCGGACTGGACGCATCACGGCGCGGCCGCATGGGACCGCAGGGCCGGGCAGGGATTCGTCTTGCGCCATGCGGCTGGCATGAAGTTTGACAATACGGAGGTGGATGTGCCATCTTTTCAGCCAACTAACCTGACACACAGAGAGGCTCAATCAAAATGAACAAACTCGGACTGATGACAGTCGTGTCGATTGCGGCGGTCGCAATCTCGGCGAATGCGGAAACATACTACTCCACCGCCGTGCCGGGCGGAAGCGCCATTCTCTTCGATGCGAGCGGCGCATGGACGAATGCGCAGGGTTCGGCCATTACGGTCACAAGCAACAACAGGACCTATCAGAATGATGATTTCGTCGTAGGATCCGGGCAGGTGGTTGCGCCGTATGACAACCGCTCCAACAGTGCAAAAGGGTTTTACTGCAATACGCTTCTTCTGGAAGGCGATGAAAGCGCGAAAGCCACGTTCGTCTTTCGCGGTTCGGCATTTCAGTATGCAAACTTTATCCTCGGCCCATACAGCGAAATCTATCTCGATGGCAGATCTACGGCCTCCAGCGCCTGCGGCATCCAGTACTCCACGTTCTTCATAAGGGAAGATGCCGTCGGCGAGGCGTCCGCCAGAATAGTCGCATCCGAACACATGACCAACGCGGAGGGTGCAAGGATAATCGGCCCGTTGTCTGGGTCTGGTTCGCTCATCTTTACATACCACAGCGCCACCGCCGTGAAACCAATTACGCTTTTGAGCAACACCACAGGCACCGGCACGAACGAAAATTTCTCGGGAACGATGAAGATCCAGGGTGCAAGCGCACAGTACCCGCTTCCTCTCCAGGTCAAGACGTACACGCTGGACGGGCTTGGCGGAAATCCTGCCGCGTTCCAGTCCAAAGGACTCGAGCTGGAATACGCCAGGCTTGTCGTTCTGTCCAACTGCACGACAACGGTCAATCGCGGACTTTACATCTCCGAGGACAGCGAAGTGCAGGTTGCGGACGGATATGCGCTGAACGTGGAGGGCGCGTTTGCGTTTGCCGATTCGTCGAAGACGCTGACGAAAACCGGCGCGGGTTCGCTCGTCCTTACGGGCGGACTCCAGTCCGGCGCGTCAGGCGGAACGCTCGCCGTGAACGAGGGAACGCTTGAGCTTGTCGCGGCGAAGATCGAAAACGGCGCATTGACGGCTGCATCGCTCGATGCGCTGACGCTGAACGGCGGGACGGCGGCGTTTCGCATTGCCGGCGACGGCTCGGCGCTTGCTGCCGGCGTCTATACGGTTTTCAGCACGACCGAGGCGCTGCCTGCGGGAATCGAAAGCTGCTTCAGCGTCGATCAAGGCGCGCTGCCGAGGGCGATGGCGACGTTCGCGGTCGATGGAAACGCTGTCAAGATGACGGTCGTCACGGAGAACACGGGCAATCCGTGCTGGGTCGGCGCGGTTGACGGGACGTTCTCCAACCGGGACAACTGGCTTGGCGGCGCGATGCCGTCCGCCGGAGGCAATATCGTCATCGCCGCGTCGCGCGAAGGAACCGTGACGAACGACAATGGCTTCTCGCCCGCGTCGATAACGTTCGCCCCGTCCTGCCGTGCTATGACCATCCTCGGCGACTGGGCCGGCGTTGTGTCCGTGGAGAACCAGTCGGCGTACGTGCAGACGTTCGCCGGGCGCGTCGCCTTCAGCGGGCCGATCGCGGTTACGGTCGCGTCTGCCGAGGCGTATGTGCAGTTTGACGGCGCCGCTGTCGGCACGATTCCGTCCGGGCATACGGTCTATCACGGAAACTACGAACTCACCACGTCCGACTATTGGCAGCCTGAGGCGGCCGCCACCCTCTCAGGCGGGTCGTCGCTTTCGGTCGAGAATTTCAAAGGCGACGTCAACACCGGCAGCTTGGTGACAATCAGCGAAGGGGCGATACTCACCGTCACGAATGCATTTGTCAAAAGAGAATCCACCGCGAGCAGCGGAGTGGCATTCCTGCTGAAAGCCAATTACGGAACGTTTCGCGCACTTGGCACGGTGACGCTCGATTCCGTCGCAACCGGCAACGGGAGTACGAAGCTGAGCAGTTCCGAAGATGCCACAGGCGTGTTCATCATGAATGCCATCGAAAATATCGGCCAGGGCAGTACGTATTTCGGCTCATACAAGACGTCGTCGGGCGGCATGACCAGACCGTTTGATAACACGATGGGCTACGTCATCGGCGCGGGCGGCGTCAGCGCCTCGTCTTCCCGTTTCCAGATTGGAAATGCAAATTTTATTTCCGTGTTTCGTCCGATTGCGGACTGGACGCTCGATTCGCTGATTTCCCAATGGAATCCAGGCTCCAAAAATTTGTTGCAGTTCGACACGACGGACTGGTTCGATGGAGCGACGCCGCGCACGGTGACGGTGGCGAATAACATTTCAGGATCGAATATAGAGTGTCTTGCATACGGGAACGGATGTCTCCGCTTCGCGTTCGACAACACGTTCGTAGGCGGCTTTACGGCATCCAACAGCGTGACGGTGGCGCTGAACGCGGGATGCCGACCGGGAAACCAAGCCGTGACGATGAAGGATGCCTCCATGCTGCAGGTGGCCGAGTCGGGGACCGTCACGCTCGGCGGCAATCTCACGCTTGGCGAGAATACGACGCTCGCGTTCAACTTCACGCGGAGAAACGTCGCGCCGACGCTCGCGATTCCTGCGGCCTCGACGCTGCCCGCCACGCTGAACGTGAAAGTGACGTGCGACGATGGCCTGTCCGTGTCTGGCTTGAACACCTACACGATTCTTTCCGGATGCGACCTGACCGGCAAGACGGTCAACATCATCGACCCGCCCAAGTGGGTCGAGTCCGTGTCCGTCGATGGCAGCGGCAATCTCGTCCTCAAGGCCAAATCGCTCAAGGGATTCATAATTTCCGTCCATTGATAATCGCAGCCGGAGTGTCAAGAATGAAAATACTGACTACATTTGCGGCGGTTGCGGGCGTCTTTTCGGCGTTCGCCGCCACAAGGGAGGTGTGCAGCGTTGGGACAAACGCGCCGCCGGGATACGTGCCGGCGCTTCTTTCCAACGGCAATCTCTGCATGACCGTCGATTTCAGCGGCGGCGTGTCCGCGCCGAAGAAGGAGCGCAAGCGCGGAATGTCCAACGGGATATTCATCATGAACCGTCGCCTGGAAGGGCCGAAATACGCCCTCTACGGACACGGCTGGTACCGCCCGACGCTCAAGGTGGACGGGAATGAGCTCAGCGTTCCCGACCGGTGGCGGCAGACGCTGGATCCTCTGGAGGCGAAGACGGTTGTCGTCGGCGAATTCGGCGACATAGTGCGAAAGATCGAGACGTTCGTCGCGCCGGATGCGGACGTCATCGCGATCCGCCAGACGTTTGCCGGCGTGGAAGGGAAGCGCATCGAGGCTGGAATCGAGTATTTCGAGCCGGAAAGCGAGCGCATCACCGGTGAATGGACGGAATCGGCCGATTCCCGCGTGTTCGCCTACACGGTCTACGGCAAGAAAGTCGACAAAGGGACGATAACAATTCGCAACGCGAAGGAGGAAGGCGCGTTCGTCACGTTCATTTCATACGGCAGGCCGTTCTCGGGCACATACGCCGCGCTCGCGGCGCGCCATGCGTCCGCCTGGGCGAAATACTACGGCGCGTCGGAGATCGACATACCCGACGCGGAAATCATGGCACTCAGGCGCATGGCCGAATACCAGCTCAAATGCAACACGACGAAATGGTCGATTCCCGTTGGCATCCTTCCGTCGCATTTCCAGGGCGGGATTTTCGCTTTCGACGAGATGTACGCCGTGCAGGGGCTGCTTTCCGCAGGGCATTTCGAGGAGGCGCGACGGGCGTCCGACTACCGCTTTGCGACGCTCGGCGTAGCGAAAAAGCGCGTCGCCGGAGCGGGTGCGCGCTGGGTGTGGACGAGCATAGAGGATCCGCATGTCGAATGGGCGCCGATCGGATATTGGATGGATCACATTTTCCACATGTCCGCCATCGCCCGCACGTGCCATCTGAACGCGGAGTATTCCGGCGATGCGGAGTATCTGCGCAAAAAGGCGTATCCCGTCATCCGCGAATGCGCGAGGTTTTTCGCGATCCACTGCGTCTATGACGCCCCGGACGGTTCGTCGTTCGTCTGCAAGTGCACGGACCTGGAGCGGCTTGGCATCGCGAAGAAGCGGCCTTTCATGACGACATGCGGCGTCATCGACACGTTGCGCCTTGCGGCGGACGCGGCGAGGCGTCTCGGCGTGGACGCCAAGGATGCGAAGGCGTGGGTCAGGATGGCGAAGAGGCTTGAAAAGTCGCTGCCCGTGAAGGATGGGCGCTTCGCCGCCGCCGCCAACAAGCTCGATTCCGTTTCGATGGGCGTTCTGGCGGGATATTTTCCGTTTCCGGTCTTTCCGAAGGGACACAAGGAACAGACGGCCGCCGTCGATTGGTTTCTGTCGCACGGCGTGAAGGCCGGCAACATGTACGCGACCGGGAAGAACATCTGCCCATGGTACGCCGCGACGATGGCGATTGCGGCGATGCGGGCGGGCGAGGGCGAGAAAGCGCTTGGGCTGATAAAGGAGGCGGGGAAGTCCGCAGGCGTCTGGGGCGAGTACTGGGAGATCAACGAGCCGGGCGTCGCGGAGTGCCGCCCGTGGTTCATGACGGCCGCCGGCAACTGTCTGTACGCAATCGACACCATGCTTCTCATGGAAGCGGACGGCGAATGCCGCATCGGCGCGGGCGTCCCCAAAGAGTGGGAAAACTGGTCGTTCCGGCTTCCGTGCGAAAGCGCCTGCGAGGTGGAGTGCAAAGTCGCGGGTGGCAGGGTCGTGAAGCTCATCCTGCGCCCGAGGCGCGTCGATCCTACCCGTCGCGTCCGCATCGTGCTGCCGGACGGCTCGCGCATGGAGGTCGCGCTGGATAAGTCGGAGGTCGCGGCGATATGAAGAACCCGGCGGGCAAGGCGTTTGGCTTTTGCGCGGCGGCCGCCGCGATGGCCTGTGCCGCGTTTTGCGCGGGAGAGGTGGAAAATCTGACTCTCGACCGGCCATACAGCACCGATGGCGCGTATCTCACGATCAACGCCTTCGCCTCAGGACGGCTTGAGCCGAACGGCGGCGCGAAGCAACGCAAGCCGGGCGTCTGGATCAGGTCGGTGGCGAGCGCAGATCGCCGGACGCTGATCGCGAAACTTGTCCCGATGACCGATGGGCGCGAGGTGTCGTTCGTCCGGCTTGTGGATGAAACGCCCGGCCCCCTGCGTCTCGTGACGGAAGCGGGCGAGATCGAGGCCGCGTTCGCGGATGCGCGGACGCTTCTTCTTCGCAGTTCCGCGAAGGGGCTTGGAGTCGTTCTGGAGTTCGATGGACAAAGCGTCGGGCAGGTTCCGTGCAAAGGGGCTCGGGCGTTCTTCCGCGGCGGCTCTAGGCTCAATACCGCCTTCGACGTCCGGCGCGGCGCTTTCCGCTGCAAGAAGAACCGTCTGGCCGTCATGCCGGACGAAGACGGCTTTGAAGTGGCCGTGATAGACAACATTTCCGACTGGAACGGGAAAGTCCCGACTGCGCTTTTTGACGATGCGGTAGCGTCGAACAAGTCTGCGTTCGCCGCATTCGCGGCGAGGCTTCCTTCGGTTGCGCCGGAATTCGAGGCGGCCAGGCTGGAAGCCGCGAAGACACTGTGGACGAGCCAGGTCGATCCGCGCGGCATGATCAGGCGGCACGCCATGATGATGTCGAAGAACTGGATGCACTACATCTGGAGCTGGGATCACGTATTCAACGCAATGGCCATTGCCTACGGAGACGACGACGGCGGCGATGTTGTCGATCAGTTCCTGTGCATGTTCGACGCCCAGGCCCTCGACGGACGGCTGCCGGACAGGATAGGCGACGGCTCCGTGAAATTCAGGGCGCTCAAACCGCCGGTTCACGGATGGGGGCTGATGCGCATACTTAAAATGCGGCGGCTCTCCGATTCGCAGCTCGCCGAAATCTACGGTCCGCTCGCGAAGTGGACGCGCTATTGGCTGGAATGCCGCGACCGGGACGGCAACGGACTTTGCGAATACGACGACGGATGCGATTCCGGCTGGGACAACTCTTCGGCGTTTTCCGTGGCGCCCCCGGTCGAGACGCCGGAACTTCAGGCGTATCTCGTTCTCCAGATGGAGGCGCTCGCGCATATCGCCGGATGTCTTGGCCGCCGGGAGGAGGCGGCTGGGTGGCTCGCCAAGGCCGATGCGCTTGCGGGCAGGGCGATCGCGACGCTGTTCGACGAAGACGGTACCCCGCGAGTCCGGCAGGTTTTCACCGGCGAGTTCTCCCGTCCGGCCACGATGCAGACGCGCCTTGCGCTGCTGTTCGGCAAGCGGTTGCCTGCGGAGTGGCGCGAGAAGATCGCCGCAGAAATGATGTCGGATGATTTTCTCACGCCGTACGGATTTGCGACGGAGTCCGTGAAAAGCGGCCGGTACCGCTCCGACGGCTACTGGCTCGGCCCGATCTGGGGGCCTGAAATGCTGCTCGCCTGCGACGCCCTCAAGATGTGCGGATTCGAGAAAGAGGCGAACGAGGCGGCGTTGCGTTTCTGCCGCCTGTGCGCGAAAAGCGGATTTGCCGAGAATTTCGACGCGCTGACCGGCAGACCGCGACGCGACCCCGCCTACACGTGGACGGCCTCGGCTTTCCTTGTCATGGCACATGAATTGACCGCCACGCCTCCAACCGACCGGACAGGAGTTGCTTGTATGAAATTCAAAGACGGAATGCTCTCCGCGACCCGTCCGGCGGGTTGGCTCGCACGTGCGCTGAAACTTCAGGCGGACGGCCTCACGGGACACCCGGAGGCGCTCAGCTATCCTTACGATTCGTGCCTCTGGGCGGGGGAGATTCCACGCAAGGGGAAACACGGGAAGCAATGGTGGCGCTACGAGCAGACGGCCTACTACACCGACGGACTCCTGCGCCTCGGATACGCCCTCGGCGACAAGGCGTTCGTCGGGAAGGGCGAGGCGGGCATAGACTACACGCTGGATCACGCGAGCGCAGAAGGACAGCTTGGCCATCCAGCGTTGTGGGACGCGACAAGGCGCGATGTCAGCCCCAAGCACATCCTGTGGCCGATGACGGTGTTCTTCAGGGCCATGAAAGCAAAGTTTGATGCAACGCACGATAAGCGCATTCCCGCTGCGCTGGCGAAATACTATCTTCTCTACGATGCGGCCACGATAGCCAAGGGCCGCAATACGCTGGCCATCGAAGGAATGCTGTGGACGTATGGGATGACCG
>JAZOAC010000010.1:0-24037 GCA_045595285.1 Kiritimatiellia bacterium
CACAGGATATCATCTCCTTCTGGGTTGCGCGCATGATGATGGCCGGCATCCACTACATGAAGAAGCCGCCGTTCAAGAACATCGTGATCCACGGCATTGTCCGTGACGCGCAGGGGCGCAAGATGTCCAAGAGCCTTGGCAACTCGCTTGATCCGCTTGAGCTGATCGATTCCTACTCTGCGGACGCGCTCCGCTTCTCCATCGCCCTCATCACGTCGCTTGACTGCGACACGAAGGTGAACAAGGAGAAGTTTGAGATCGGCCGCAACTTTGCGACGAAGATCTGGAATGCCGCCCGCTTCCTTGAGATGAATGCAGAGTCCATCCCGCAGGACGCCCTTGCGTCTGTCGATGCGGCGAGCCTTTCCGCAGATGAGAAGCACATCCTCTGGGCCTGCGATCTTGCGAGCCGCAAGATGAACGACATTCTCTCCCGCTACCGTATCCAGGACGGTGCGCTTGCCGTGTACGACTTCTTCTGGACGCAAATATGCGACTGGTATGTCGAGTATGCGAAGGATGCGCCGAACAAGGCTGCCGCATTTGCCATTCTTCGCGATGTATACTGGAAGGCCCTGCGCCTTCTCCATCCCTACATGCCGTTCGTCACCGAGGAGATCGCCCACCAGCTCGGCTTCCTCAAGGAAGGCGAGACCATCATGCGAGCCGAGTATCCCACGGGATATTCGGACGCGGAGAAGGCGGCATGGGGCCTTTCGCAGGAGGTGTACGATTTCGTGAACGCCAAGCGCGAGGCGATCACCGCGCTCCGCGCCCTGCGCGCGGAATACAAGGTGCCGCCGTCCACGTTTGTGAAGGTTACGCTTGCCACGGACGACACCCGCGCTGCCGGCGAGGTGGAATCCCTCAAACGCGCCATGCGCGCGGAAAGTGTTGCGCTCGTCGGCGCCGGAAGCGATCTGGCAATGCCTAGCAAGATGACGGTGTTCGGAACCGTGTACCTCTCTCTCGAAGGTCTTGTCGACAAGGCGGCGGAGAAGAAGCGCATAGATGGCGAGCTTGTAAAGCTTGTAGGGTTCATCAAGTCAGCAGAGGCAAAACTTGCAAATACGCAGTTTACTGAGCATGCTCCGGCGGCAATCGTCGAAGAAGCGCGCCGCAAACTTGCCGAGAACAAGGAAAAGGTTACGCAACTCGAGAAGTTGGCAAAGCTCTTCTTGTGACATAAAACGAAAAAGTGTCATGTCTCGCTTGTAAAAAAACATGCGATATGCTATCTTATCGGCATAAACAAAAAGGAAAGAGGATGTCATAATGACAATACGTTCAGCTCTTGAGGCTTTTGCGGGTAAGCATCCTGACCATGTTGCCCATGTGTTCTGCCGTGGCAAGGAGTGGGCGAACCGCACGTATGCCGCGTTTCTTGAGGATGTACGGAAGACCGCCGAGGCATACGGCTCGAAATTCGACCTCAAGCCGCGTGAAGAAAACGTCGCTCAGATACTTCCGAACAGTCCTGAGTGGATGGATGTTTATCTTGCCTGTTCAGGCGCCGGAATCTCCGTTGTGCCTTTGGATCCTAAGCTCCACAATGACGAGGTTCATTATATCCTAAAGGATTCAGGCGCCGTCGTTGTTACGACCGATGCCGCCCACATCCCGATGATGCAGCAGATAGCGCCTGAGCTTCCGAATCTCAGGGCGATTGTCATCGTTGACGGCGGCGCACCGTCATATGCGGCCATCGGCAATATTCCTGTGTATGACTTTGCCGAGCTCAAGAAGCAGGGCTGCACCTGCGGCTGGTACGACAAGAACGTCTGCAAAGAGGATGATGTCGCAAGCGTAATCTATACTTCCGGCACTACGGGCAAGCCCAAGGGAGCCATGCTCACCCATGCAAATTTCACCGAGGACGCCACGGGGGCACTCGCGGCATTCGGTGAAAGGATTGACGAGAACGATTCATTCTTCATCGTGCTTCCGCTTTTCCACGCATTCTCCTTTCTCGGAAACTTCGTGCTGCCTCTGATGCTTGGCTCGACTATGTGCTTCATGCGCTCGCTCCGCACGATTTCCGATGACCTCAAGGCGGTAAAGCCTACGGTCCTTCTTGCCGTTCCGCTTCTCGTCGAGAAGGTGTTCGACAAGATTTCCGACAAGATCGCGAAGTCCAGGGCCGCGACGCTTCTCAAGAAGATCGGCCTTGGCTGCGTGGTGAACGCCAACGTGAAGAAGGCGCTCGATCCGAACTTGCGCTTCATTGTAGTTGGAGGCGCTCCGTGTCCGGTGTATGTGCTTAACGGCTTCAAGGGGCTCGGCATCAAGATCCTGGAAGGGTATGGCCTCACGGAGTGCTCTCCTGTCGTGTCTGTGGCGGGACCTAAGGTCGCAAAGGTCGGCACGATCGGCCACAAGCTGCCCAACATCGAGATTCGCCTTGCCGACATGAATGAGTCCGGTGTCGGCGAACTTCAGGTGAAGGGGCCCATCGTGATGCGCGGCTACTACAGGAACGAGGCGGCCACGAAAGAGGCGTTTGACGGGGAATGGCTCAAGACCGGCGATCTGGCATCCATCGATGAATTGGGGCTGATTACGATCCGCGGACGCAAGAAAGCGTTGATCGTCAACCGTGAAGGCAAGAACATCTATCCGGAAGAGGTCGAAAGCGTGATTGCCGGAGATCCGTTGATCGGAGACTGCGTTGTCATCGGATATAGGGTAGGCCGCGATCCCGGCGAGCATGTCGGCGCCATTGTCCATCCTGACGAGGAGGCTCTTACCGAACGCAACGGCGGTGTGCCGATGACCTGGGCGGAAATGGAGAAGATCGCCACGTTCGGTATCCGCACCCGTTGCCAGAAACTGGCGGACTACAAGCGACCCCGCAAGATCCTCGTGCTTCACGAACCCCTTGAGCGCACTTCGATCCAGAAGGTTCGTCGCGTGGCGTACAAGGGTATGTTGGATGAATAGTTGAGAGTAAAGGGTAAAGAGTTGCGGCAATGAATCTTCTGGTATCAAAGAAATCGTGGTTGCTTGCGCCGGTTGTTTATCTGCTGTCGATGGCTGCGCTTGCGGTCGTGTGGACGGTGATGGAGCCGCAGGCGCTCCGCGCTACGTTCGATGCCGACGGAAAGTCCTTCTTCGAAACCATGACGATTCCGTTCTACGCCCTCATCGTGCCGGTGGTCTGGCTGTGCTGTCCGTTTGCCGGCTCGATGAAACGCAAAATACTGTTGTGTTCTGCGGTTTCGTGTGTTGCGGCAATGGCAGTCGTGAAAGAGCTTGATCTTCATCTGCTTGTCATGAAATCTCTGTTCCCCGACGTAGTCGCCAACTTCAAGGGCACGCCGTTCAAGATGCGTTTTCTTACGCGTGGCGGCATTCCGTTCTCGGCTAAACTTCTGGCAGTCTCCTACTTCGTTCTCTTTTTCGGTGTCTTTGCGGCGATGCTTGCCTACTATTTCCCGCGTCTGCTGAAGGGATTCCTCCGTTTCCATCCTGTTGCATGGACAATGTGTTTCTTTGGCGGATCGGGGGTGATGGTTCAGGTGTTCGACCGGCTTCCGGCCTGGTATCGCCATTCAAAAGGATTGCCGAAGGATGATGTCGTCAACAGTTCGTTCGGCTCCTTCTGCACGGCGTTCGAGGAGGGCGGCGAGATGATGATTGCGGTATTTGCGCTTATCGCTATTCTTCAGGCTCATGCGATATATTCGCGCGACACGCCCCCAGCCGGGCTTGAAGCGCTTTAATCTTTGCGCGATGGCCGAATCCGGGCGCTTGCTATGTATGTGAACTGTCAGTTTCCTGTCTGTGTTCGGCGGTTTCGTGTGTTTGGTTTATGGCAGAATGTGCCGCAAAAGGATTTTGTGCGATGCAAAGAGGAGGTTCAATGTTTCGGTTACGCATATGTACATTGGCGACATTGTTTTTTTCAAGTGTTGCCGCGCTCGAAATTCTCGCTGATGGCGGCGTAGTGCAAGGGACGTTCGTGCAGAGGAAACATCTGCATGACGTGAATGTCACCCTTGTGAGCACTGGGGTGTGGTCGTTCGAGAAGGATCGGGCTTTTGTCTGGAAAACCCTGAAGCCGGTATCTTCGACCTTCGTCGCGACCCCAACGAACTATTCCTTCACGGTGGGCGGCAGAACCGTATCCCGGCGTCTTGAGATGACGATAGACAATCTGGCGCAGGTCTTTGAGATGAAAGAGATGAAAGGGGCCGTGGAGAAGGTTGAGAGCGACAAGTCGAATCCGGTGTTCAAATCGGATGGAATTGAAATACCATCATCGGTGAAGGTCTTGTTCAAGAATGGAGACCGTCTGGAGATGACACTGAAGAGATAGTGGTTCTGAGGCCGTGTCAGATCGTCTGAAACTTCTTCTTCGCCTTGCTTTTCTGACGATGGTTTCCATCGCCGGAGGTTCGCTTTTCTTCACGGCGGGAAAGGGGGTTGAGTCGAATCTGATTGCCTTGCTTGGAGATGCCGTGGACGGCGGTTTGCGGGAGGTGTCATCTGCGATGTCGAACTCCGCAAAATTCCTTGTGAAGGCGAAATCGCAGGATGCCGCCCGGAAGAGGCTGACCGAACTGGGGGTGGATATGCCGTCGTTCGAAACAGCCCAGAAACTGCTGGAGATGCTGTCGCCGTACGCGCAGGGCTTTCTGTCTCCAAACACTCGCAGGCTTCTGGAGAACGGCGATTTCGCGGCGGTGCGGGATGCGGCGGCGGCGCGGCTCTTCTCCCCTGTGCCGCCCGTCATTTCGCCGCGCCGTGACCCGTTTCTGCTTTTTACGGACTATGTGCTTTCGTCAGAGGAGCCGCGGGGGGAGTGGATTGCGGTCACTGTTGAAATGACGCCAGACCAGGCCCTTGCCGCACTAGCCAAGGTGAAGGGCTTAGAGGATGTCAGATGTGCGGGCGCGCCTTTCCATACGGCCGTGGCGTCTGAGAACTCGAAGAGGGAGATAAATGTCCTTTCCGTCATATCGTTGGCCTGTGCGGTGCTTTTCGGTTGGCTGTTGACCGGCTCGCTGAGGTTTCTTCCGGTCCTTGCGGCTGCGCTCGCTTCGTCGTTCTGTGTTTCAGCGGCGGCGGTTTTTGCGTTTTTCCCGCGTCCGCACATGATTGCGCTTGTGTTCGGCACCACGCTCATTGGCATGAGCGTTGATTATGTATATCATGTGCTATCCGCAAGGAACTCAATAGTCAAACCGCTTACGGTATCCTTTTCCAGTACGGTGGCGTGTTTTCTCCCGCTGATGTTTTCGGATGTCAATGTGCTTAACCAGATAGCGGTGTTTACCGTATCTGGACTTGCTGCCGTGTATCTGGGAGCGGTTGTCTTCGGGCATCCACAGGTGAACAGCTCGTGCGCAGATGGCGCCGGTCCTGTCGCTTCGGCGAGGAACGTCAATCTGCGGCGCTGGAAGGTTGCCGCGCTTTCGGCTCTTTGGGGATTGCCGGTGCTGTGTGCTGGACTTTGCGGTGTGTCAGCCTCTTCGGACATCTCCCGTCTGCACCATCCGGATCCGTATCTTGCGGAAGGGGAGCGCATTGCGCTGGAGGTGTCCGGTGGCGAAAGCTTCGTTCCGTCCGCAGCGGATCAGGAGCGGAACTTCCGTTTGGTGGAGCGTCTCTACGCCGTAGAGGGAACGAACTACTGTCAGATGGTGGGTTTGCCGTCTGACATTCTGAAACTGCCTGATCGCGCTCCGGTATTCGCCCCCAGGGAGACGCTGGAAGACACCCTGTTCCGCTGGCAGGATGAGGCGGGGAAACTTATGCATGTATCGATGCTGATCCTGTTCGTTGCCTTTGTGTTTGTGTTCAGGAAGGATGCGCTCGACTTTGTGATTCCGGTTGCAATTGCGTATTCAGGCGCATTCGCTGTTCTTGTATGCATTGGTGAGCAATGCAATTTCTTCGCCCGCATCTGTTTTTTCATCTTCATGGGGCTGGGATTCGACTATTCGGTGTTCCGCAGGCACTTGATGCGTACGGGTGGCGGAGATCCGCAGGACAGGACTGCTAAGGCCGTGCGGTATTCGTTCCTCACGAGTTTTGTCGGGTTTGGACTTCTCGCGTTCACCGATTTCGCGGTCACCCGTCTGATGGGGATTGTGATGGCCGTTGGACTGGCCTTGTCCTATGTCGCCTCAAAGCTATGCTGTGGTATCTCGCGTTCGCTGTTCGGGCGCAGAAACGGCGAAGATGTCGCCGCGGTGTGGCATGAGCAGCGGGAACAGTGCGCTTCGCTGTTTTGGGCGCAATTCATGTGGTATTCGTATGCGTGGTTCGGGAAGAACTTCCAGAAGATCATATTTGTGATCGGCATGCCGGTGATATATATCTTCTCGAAGCAGGGGAGGGGGGCGCTCAAGGACTTCTACTCTGTGCTCTCCGGTTTTACCGGGAAGGAGATTTGCGCAACTACACCGCGTCTCTTCATGCACATACTGGGATTTGCGTGGGGGTTGATGGACAAGACTGATTCCTGCACGCTGCGGAAGAATCCGCCCAGGATGTCCGTGCGCGATGATGAAGGATGGCGGCGATTCCGGGAGGTTGTGGACGGCGGAAGGGGGGCGTTTGTCCTGTGCACTCATGTTGGGATGATAGGTGTGCTGCCTTCGCTGCCAGATGCGCTGAAGCGAAACGGAAATCCCGAGATGCGCGTACCCAAGGTCAACGCCTTTCAGCAGATGGGGCATGATGCGGTATTCATGAAGGTGTTCATGGAGCATTTCGACGGCGCCAGACTGCAGCTTCATGCAGTTGAAGACATTGGAGTGGAGACGGCTGTGGAGATGAAGGATGCTATCGGGCGCGGAGAGCTTGTCATAATGGCGGGGGACCGGGTGAGCGCAGGGTCGAAATCAACGCTTAGCCACAGATTCCTTGGACGGGACTGCGTGTGGCCTAAGGGAGTATACCGCTTCGCAAAGTTGATGGAGTCGCCCGTGTTCGCCGTCACGTGTATCTGCACCGGCTGGAACCGATATGAAGTGCATTTTGCCGCCCTCGAGCGGCAGGAGTCCGCCATGCTGGACGGGTTTGTCGCATTCCTTGAAAGGGAGACCGTGGCGCATCCCGGACAATGGTACCAATTCTACGACTTCTTCGCGGAGCGATGACGAGGACGATTGTCGGGCGAGAGCTTCATGGCAGGGGATGAGCGAAAAAGAAAAACGCGTCTCCCCCGTTCTACAGGCAAGACGCATCTCCGATGGAGCCAGGTAAGGGATTCGAACCCCCGACCTACTCATTACGAATGAGTCGCACTACCAGCTGTGCTAACCTGGCTTGGTTAAAAAACAGGGCGCATTATACGAAATTCGGCACTTGAAGTCAATAGGGAATTTTGATAAAATACGCTCTTGTTTTCTTTTAGAAATCAGGAGAATTAATAATGGCCAATATCAAAGGCGGCCGTGCCGCCCGTAAACGTGACCGTCAGAACGCGAAGGCGAATAAGCGTAATTCGTCTGTGAAGACGCGTCTTCATGACGATCACAAGAAGCTCTTCAAGGCTGCCGACGCCGGTAAGAAGGAAGATGCTGAGAAGAAGTTCAAGGAGTTCGTGAGTGGGCTCGACAAGGCGGTCAAGAAAGGCGTCATCACGAAGAACGCCGCCAACCGCCGTAAGTCCCGTGCGCAGCTCAAGATGAACAAGATGGAAAAAGCAGAAGCCTAATTTTCAGGAGTACGGTCATGGCGAAGAAGACGCTGAGGGATATCGATCTCAATGGCAAGCGCGTTGTGATGCGCGTTGATTTCAACGTGCCGATGGCGAAGGATGGCTCGGGGAAGATCACCGATGATACGCGCGTTCAGGCTGCGTTGCCGTCCATCAAGTATGTGTTGGAGCAGGGTGCTTCGCTCGTGCTTATGAGCCACCTCGGTCGCCCGAAGGGTAAGGGATACGAGGCTGAGTTCTCCCTCAAGCCTGTTGCGGAGCACCTTGCTGCGTGCCTCGGCAAGCCTGTTGCGTTCGCGCCTGACTGCATGGCGGCGGACGATATCGTTTCGGCTCTCAAGCCGGGCGACGTCTGCCTGCTCGAGAACACCCGCTTCTACAAGGCTGAGGACGGCAAGGTGAAGAAGGATGACGAGAAGAAGGGCATCCACCTCACCGAAGAGGAGTTTCAGGCGAAGAAGGCCGAGCTCAAGGAGAAGCGTGCGGAGATGGCGAAGAAGCTCGCCTCCTATGGCGATGTGTACGCCAACGACGCTTTCGGTACGGCTCACCGCGCCCATGCGTCCACGGCTGTCGTTGCCGACTATCTTCGTCCTGCGGTTTCCGGATTCCTCCTCGAGAAGGAGTTGAAATTTCTCGGTGAGGCGGTTGAGAATCCTGTCCGTCCTTTTGTCGCAATTCTCGGCGGCGCCAAGGTGTCCGACAAGCTCAAGGTCATCAAGAATCTCCTCAACAAGGTTGATACGCTCATCGTCGCCGGTGGCATGGCATACACCTTCAAGAAGGCTCAGGGGCAGGCTATCGGCAATTCGCTCTGTGAGGATGACCAGATTCCGTACGCCAAGGAGATGCTCGAGTCCGCCAAGTCCAAGGGCGTGAATTTCCTTCTCCCTGTTGATGATGTGATTGCAGACAAGTTCCCGGCCGAGAAGGATGCCTCCGATATTCAGACGAAGGTCAATGAAGGCGACATCCCAGAGGGTTGGATGGGGCTCGACATTGGCCCCAAGTCCGTCGAGCTTTTCGCGGAAGCGGTCAAGAGCGCAAAGACGGTTGTCTGGAACGGTCCTATGGGCTGCTTCGAGTTCGCGCCTCTCGCCAAGGGCACGTTCGGTGTGTGCGATGCGGTCGCGACGGTCAAGGCCAACGGCGGCATTTCGATCATCGGTGGCGGTGATTCCGTCAGCGCAGTCAAGAAGAGCGGCAAGGCCGCCGAGATGACGCACATCTCCACCGGCGGCGGAGCCTCCCTCGAGTTCCTCGAGGGCAAAGTTCTCCCCGGCGTTGCAGCGCTTGACGACAAGTAAGATTGCTGGGTGTGCCGAATAAGGCTGTTTTCAGCCGAGACGAAGAGAGCCGCACGTTTGTGCGGCTCTTCTTTTTGGCCAAATACTGATGTGCGGTGCGTAACGGGCTCTCTTCCACTGCGGATGTCCGTTGTCGGCAGTGCAAGGTCACAGGAGTGTGTAGTAGCTGGGGCGGAGGTTGGTGTTATGTGACGTTTCATTCGTGTTCGCGAATTCGTCAGGGTCAAGGGGTGGGATTGAGCGGGTGGATGATTGTGGCAAGATCGTCTGCCCGCAAAAATTCAGCTTTGAAATCCACGCGACTTTTTAAAATTTCGGTTGAAAAACGTGATTTTGTCGGAGTGTGAGAATCAGTCCGAACCTAATTCTCAATACTGTGATCACCCTTTAGGTCTCTTTTGAGGCGATAGGAACTGCTCGGTCGCATCAGTTGCCTTTATTGGCAGTGCGGTACAGCCGATGTTTAAGAGAGTCCTTCCGCGATTCTTTCGAAGGATGCCGTATCGATCACACTGAACACACGAAACGCGATTCTTTGCTGCCATGCACAGACGGGCAGGAAGGACCCGCCGCTGGTTCATTTGCGCTTTATGTGGAATCTGAAGGAGATTTCTTCTAAACCATTGCATTTCACCTATGGACTTGATGGTTGCTTTCATGGTACAATCAGGGCCATGAAAACGACAGATAGTTTGTTAGTTAAGTTTCTTGCGCTGGTGATGTGCGGTGTTATGTCATCTGTGTCAGCCAAGGCCTCAACGGAAGACGATTACGATGACGGATATGAGCTCGACCGCCTGTATGCGGGCGCATCGGCGACGATGCTCCTGCCGCAGGGCGGAGGCGATATGCGTCGTCTTGGAGGCGCGACGGCCAGGATCGGCTATTACCTTTCTGAGACGTTGGCTGTTGAGGCCGACGCCGCATGGCTTGAGGATTGCGCAGGGCTGGGCGTTCAGGGGCTGTGGCATTGCTGGGGATACGAACGGTTTGATCCATTCCTGACCTTTGGCGCGAGAGGTTGGATAGAAGGTGATGTAGGGCCTGTTGCGGGGCTTGGCACGTTCTATCATCTTACGGACAGCTGGTCGCTCCGCGGAGATGCGCAGGCGACGCTTGGCGTTGACGGCGAATGCGACATGGTCTATTCGCTGGGGCTGGGTGTTCAATATACTTTCTGACGGCAAAAGGGCCGTAAAGCAATGGCGGATGGTGATTATGAGCGAGATTTCCAGCGAAAGGCCGAACTCGAAAGAATTGGCCGAATACTTCGAACTGCTAAGGTTTCCGACGGTGGGCGCGGATCCGATGCATCTCAGGGACTGCGTCCAATGCGCGATGTGGTTGAAGAAATGGCTCGAAGGGATCGGGGCTGACGTACAGTTGCTCCTGCCGCCCGGTGAGAGCGTGCTGAATGCTACACCGCCTGTCGTCTTCGCGGAGCGTCCGGGGGATGAAGGGGCTCCCACTTTGCTTTTCTACGGACATTACGATGTTCAGCCGCCAGACCCACTTGAGGAATGGCAGACCCCTCCGTTCGAACCGATAGAGAGGGACGGGCGTGTCTATTGTCGCGGCGCTCAAGATGATAAAGGCCAATTTTTTTCGTTTTTGTGCGGGTTGCGTGACTTTTTGAGTGAATTTGAAGGGGCTGTCCCCAGAAAAGAAGGGTCTGTCCCCACGGTTAAGTTCCTGTTGGAGGGACAGGAGGAGAGCGGAAGCGGGGCGATAGCAAAGATTGCCGCCGACTTGAATGACAGGATTCGTGCCGATGTGCTTCTTGTTTGCGACACTGGTGCGGCAGCAGATCTGCAACCGGCCATCATTGCTGGATTGCGCGGCGTGAGCCATTTTACTGTTCGGCTTTCGGCAGCGGATTTTGATCTCCATTCAGGACGCTACGGCGGCATCGTTCCCAATGCGGCGCAAGGCATGGCGGAACTTATGGCTTCCCTGCATAATCCTGATGGCTCGATTGCCGTGCGCGGCTTCTGCGACAGGGTTGAGCCTCCTACGGAAGAGGAACTCACGGCGGCGGAATCTGCCGCAATGTCGGACGATGCCTATGTCAAGGAGACAGGTGTGGAGCCTTTGGGCGGGGAAGCGGGGCTTTCCATTACTGAACGCAACTCCTTCCGTCCAACGATAGAGGTGAATGGTATACATTCCGGATACGGTGGTCCTGGTTCGAAGACAGTCATCCCGTGCGCGGCGACGGCCAAGCTCTCTATGCGCCTCGTTCCTGGACAGAATCCGTCGGAGTGCATGGAACTTGTGGAACGTCATCTCCGTCTGCATACGCCGAGAGGAATGCGACTTTCAGTCGAGGATGTCACTGGTGATGCTCCGGCTATGAGGCTTCCCCTGAATAGTCCGGTGTTCCGTCTTGCGGCGGCGGTGCTTGATGATATCGATTCCCGCGGGGCGGTATTCCAGTGGGATGGAGCCTCGATACCTATCGTCTCCATGCTCGCCCGCATTTCGGGTGCGGCGCCTCTGCTTGTCGGGTTCGGACAGGGGGATGATCGCATCCACTCGCCGAATGAATCGTTCTCATGGCGGCAATTCGCGCTTGGACGACGCTGGGCGCACGACATCATATCGGCCTTGGGGTGCTGATTATTTAGGAATCGCGGATTTCTGATCTGCAGCATGAAAGTCATTTCTTGAAAAAGGAGGAAACATGGATTCGATTCTTGGTATGCTGATATTCTCTGCTGGCGGACTCGCCGGCGCGACATTTCTTCTTCCTTCACGTTGGGTGAAGGGGTGGTCTTATGAGACGTGGTGGTTCGTGTATTCGCTAGTCGGGCTGGTGGTGTGTCCTCCGCTGATATGCTATCTGACCGTACCCGACTTCTGGAACGTCACGATGTCCGCACCTTCGTCTACCCTTCTTCGCTGCGCCGGTTTCGGCGCCATGTGGGGCATCGGCTCTCTGGCATGGGGGCTTATGGTACGCTATCTCGGCATTGGACTGGGGCTTGCCATCGGCTGCGGACTATGCGCCGCAACGGGTACGCTCATCCCGCCGATAGTGCAGGGACATGCTGCCGATCTGGTCAAGGATGCCGGAGCACTTACGGTACTCGGCGGAGTGCTCGGTTCGCTTGTCGGCATCGTGTTCGTCGGAATCGCCGGCAGGTCCAAGGAGTCTGAATTGCCTGAAGAGGAGAAGCGGAAGGCCGTCGCCGACTTTGATTTCCGCAAAGGCGTGATCACCGCTGTGATTGCGGGGGTGTTCTCGGCCGGAATGAATTTCGGTCTTCAGGGAGCGGAGGTCATCGAGAAGGCTGCTGTCGCTGCGGGGGCCAAGGAATGCTGGCGTGGCATGCCTGTGATAATGGTCGTGCTTGCCGGCGGTTTTGTAGTGCAGGCTATATGGTGCGTCCATAGCGGATTCAAGAACCGTTCGCTCGGAGACTACCTCAAGATATCCCCCGGAAATTTCCTGCTCAGTTCAGCGGTCGGCGTCATCTGGGTATGTCAATTCGCGTGCGCCAAGATCGGTGAACCGCTGATGGGCAGTCTCAAATACATCTCGTTCGCAGTGGTGATGGCGTCCACCATCTTCTTCTCCACCCTGATAGGGATTATGATAGGTGAGTGGAAGGGCGTTGGGGCCCGCACAAGGTTTTTCCTTGCGCTCGGTACTGTGATTCTCGTTCTCAGCTTTTGCGTGATATCATTCGGCTCCAAGTAACAGTCTTCCGCCGCGATGCGAATGCCTCCTCTGTGCGTTCATTTCGCTGTTCTGCCTTTCCTTTGAGCGGGATCCCGTTGCATCGTGTCGTTTGTCTTGGGCGAAAGACGCAGACAGTAAGTTATGGTATAATTTGCAGACACAATTCAACAAGAAAAGGGAAGTTCCCATGGCCGGAAAGAAAAAGATGAAAATCCGCATCACCGACACAACGCTTCGCGACGCGCACCAGTCTCTCTGGGCGACGCGCATGCGTACAGACGACATTCTCGATATCGCCTCCAAGATCGACGAGGCCGGCTACTATTCCCTGGAGTGCTGGGGCGGCGCCACGTTCGACGTTTGCATGCGCTTCCTCCGCGAAAATCCGTGGGAGCGTTTGCGCCTCATCAGGAAGGCGTGCCCCAAGACGCCGCTGCAGATGCTTCTCCGCGGTCAGAACATCCTCGGCTACAAGCACTATCCCGACGACATCGTCGAGCGCTTCGTCGCCCTCGCCTGCGAGAACGGAATGGATATCTTCCGCGTGTTCGACGCGCTGAACGACGCGAGAAACCTCGAGAAGGCCATTGCCTCCGTGAAGAAGTACGGCGGACACGCCCAGGGTACGATCTCGTACACCACATCCCCGGTGCACACGGTTGCGAACTACGTGAAGCTCGCCAAGGCGCAGGCCGACATGGGCGTAGATTCCCTGTGCATCAAGGACATGGCCGGAATCCTCACGCCTGGTGCGGCGCGCGAACTCGTTTCCGCACTCGTCAAGGCGCTTCCCGACATACCGGTGCAGGTGCACTCGCACATGACGAGCGGCATGGCCGCCGCAATGTACATGGCCGCCGCCGAAGCAGGCGCAGGCTGCGTTGACTGCGCAATTTCGTCGATGAGTTCGTTCTCGTCCCAGCCGCCGACCGAATCCGTTGCCACGATACTTGAGTCGGAAGGCTTTGACACGGGGCTCGATCGCGCGAAACTGATGGAGATCAACGACTATTTCAAGGCTCTCCGTGCGAAGCGCCAGCCCGCATCCTGCGCGAAGAACGTGGAAGCGGTCGATGCGGGTGTGCTGGTGCACGCCATCCCGGGCGGCATGATCTCCAACCTTTGCAGTCAGCTTGAACAGCAGGGTGCGCTGGACCGTCTCCCTGAAGTGCTTGAGGAATTGCCCAAGACGCGTGCGGACATGGGATATCCTCCGCTTGTGACGCCCACTTCGCAGATCGTCGGAGTGCAGGCGGTGCTGAACGTTCTCGGCGGCAAACGCTACGGAATGGTTACGGATGAGACAAAGCGCTATGCGGCAGGCTATTATGGACGCACTCCGGCTCCCATCGAACCCAAGCTCCAGAAGAAGCTTTGCGGCGGACTCAAGCCGATCACATGCCGTCCAGCCGACCTGCTGAAGCCCGGTCTCGCCGCGGCGGCGAAGGAAATCCCTGCAGGGCTCGTCAAGGCAGAGGAGGACATCCTGTCCTATTGCCTATTTCCTGAAGTCGCCCTCGGCTACTTCAAGTGGCGTGCGACGCCGGCGTCCAAGCGCGACCCTATTCCGGCGGACACGGAAACACTCGCCTCCGCCGTCCCGTCCGCATCAGCGGGGACTGTGCCCGCTCAGGCGGCAACGGCCAAGACAGCGTCCGACATTCCCGCAGGCACACAGGTGCTTGCGCCGCTTAACGGCACCTTCTACCGCAGTGAGGCTCCCGGCAAGCCGAATCTTGCGGCGGACGGCGCGTCCGTCAAGTCGGGGGATGCAGTGTGCATCGTCGAGGCCATGAAGCTTTTCAATCCGGTGAAGGCAACGGCCTCCGGTGCGATCACATTCCTGGTTCAGCATGGCACAGCCGTCGTCAAGGGACAGCCTGTGGCCGTCATTGCATAGCATTTGGGAACGCCAGACATGGGATTCAAGCTTGTTGTTGCGTGTGGCGGGACCGGTGGACATGCGTTCCCCGGTCTTGCCGCCGCAAAGGAGCTTGCGTCGCGCGGACATGAAGTCACCGTGTGGATGAGTGGCCGGGATGTTGAATCCAGCGTCCTGAAGGGGTGGGAAGGGCCTGTCTTTGCTACAGGCGCCCGCCAGCTTTCGCTGAAGAATGCATTCGGTAATCTGCGTGCGATATTGCGCTGCCGCAGGGAAATGTGTCGCGTAAAGCCTGATGCGATGCTGGCGATGGGGTCTTATTCGAGCCTTCCGCCGGTGCTGGCGGCGGCGTGGCGCAAGGTCCCGGTCGTGCTCCATGAAGCGAATACTGTTCCTGGCAGGGCCGTCGATATGCTGTCGAATCTTGCGAGGGCGGTTGCGATAAGCTTTGAGGAGACCGCTCAGTATTTCCCGAACAAGGAAACCGTTCTGACGGGGCTCCCCGTAAGGACCGACATTGCAGGACAGCCACGGTTCGAAGATGTGCCGGACGATTCCTTCTGCGTCTTTGTCACCGGCGGCAGTCAGGGTGCCCACAGGGTGAATGAGATCGCGACCAAGGCACTTGTTTTGCTTAAGAAGGAACTTGCCAAGACGGGCAGGAAGCTGCACGTCATCCATCAGACCGGAGCGAAAGATGCCGAATGGGTGAAGGATGCATATGCGGCCGCAGACATTTCGGCCAGGGTGAATGCGTTCGAGTACGAGATGGGACGTGCGATGGCGACGGCTGACGTCGTGGTGGCGCGCGCCGGCGCATCCACCTGCTTTGAGCTCGCGCTTACCGGGAGTCCGGCGTTTCTGATTCCCTTGCCGTCTGCCATGCGCAACCATCAGCACTACAATGCGGCGGCGTTCGCCGCTCGCCTTGCTGCGGCGGAGGGAACTCAGAATGAACTTACGCCCGGCGCTCTGTCCAAATGGCTCTTCTACAAGGCTGTCCACGCGGATTCCCTGTTGGAGATGGTTCGCAACATGAAGTCCATGTCCGTTCCGGATGCGGCGAGTCGTGTCGCTGATCTTGTTGAACGCATTGCGCGTGAGAGGTGATGCATGGGCGATTTTCTGGATGTAACGTTTCTTGCAATACTTCAGGGTATCGCTGAATTCCTCCCGATATCATCCAGCGGACATCTGGTGATCGGTCAGCACATTCTCAAGGTGGAGGATGCAGGCTTGCAGCTTGACGTGTTTCTTCATGTAGGTACGCTTTTGTCAGTGACCATCTACTACCGGGCGTCGCTGCGGCGAATAATTGCGGAGCGGGATTTCAATTATGTCGGCAAGATATTGCTGTCGGCGCTTCCGGCCGTCGCAATTTACGCACTGTTTCGTGACAGGGTGGACGCCATGTTCTCCAACGCCAAGATGGTTGGCGCTCTTCTGATGTTTACCGGAGCGGTTCTTGCCGGTACGCGTTTCCTGCCGGTCGGCACGAAGGATGTTTCCTTCCTGCGCGCGCTTTGGATGGGGCTTATGCAGGCGGTGGCGCTGCTTCCGGGCGTTTCAAGGTCCGGCATGACGCTTGCCGCCGCACGTTCCGGACGGGTGGAGCCATCCAAGTCGGCCGAATTCTCATTCCTGATGAGCGCACCTCTCATTCTCGGCGGAATGCTGCTTGAGATATTGAAGATATTTCGTGACACTGGAACGGAGGTTCAGGAAGGTGTTGGTACGGGTCTGCTGGTTTGGGGCGCTCTCCTTTCTGCCGGGGTTGGATACTTTTCTCTGGTGGTATTGGTCAAGACCTTGAAGGGACGATACTTTTGGCTGTTCGGGCCATATTGCGTCACGGTGGGTCTGTTGACGCTCATATTCCTCTGAGGTGCCTATTGTACCACTACCAACTGTCAACTACCGTGTTTGCGCCGCAATCATCAACCTTTCTCCGGCGCAGGCCATTGTTTTCATGCAAAAGTTGAACAGAAAGACTTGGCATTCGCTGTATGCTATGTCTCATGCAGAGTATTAAAGGATTCATTTCACGCGGAAGATTGCGGCGTGTTGGGTGAGGATGGGACTGGACAGCCGGCAAGCGCTCGCGGTCTTCTCAAAACGGACTAGCTTTAAAATACTACGGAATCATCTCCCCGGTGTCTTCTGTCAGCTTCCGTTTTACTGTCGTGGGACGGTGTGGTATAATCCGGGCCATTTCGAATGAGGCGGCAACGGTGTTATTGTCATGTGGAATGCCCTTGTCCGTCCTTGCCACAGAGAAAGGTGATTGATGCCGTGGATTGCGACAGTAAGAGAATACTTCGTTCCCAGCTTGTCAACGAGCTGACGGAGTCGGTGATATATGCCCGTCTTGCCGCCATGCAGAAGGATGAGAAGAACCGTCTTATCCTTGAGCGCATTGGGCACGATGAGGCGGTTCATGCCCATATGATCTCTGAACTTCTCGACGAAGAGGCTTCGCCGAACAGGTTCGCGGTTATGCGCGTGGTCTTGAATGCAAGGATATTCGGTCTTACCTTCGCCCTCAAGTTCATGGAGAAAGGCGAAGGCAACGCGACGCGTCTGTATAAGGGCATTCTTGAGGAGTATCCTCAGATCGCCAAGATAGCGGATGACGAGGAACGGCACGAGGCTGAGCTTATCGGACTTCTGAACGACGAACGCTTGAAAAACATGGGTTCGATAGTGCTTGGGCTGAACGATGCGCTTGTGGAGCTGACCGGCGCCCTTGCCGGTTTTACGTTCGCGCTCTCGGATCCTGTCAAGATTGCCAAGACGGGGCTGATAACGGGGCTTGCGGCGGCAATGTCGATGGCGGCGTCGGCATTCCTGTCCGCCAGGGCGGATTCCCATGCGAATAGTGAATCCGATGGTGAGGAGGGGGGCGGCGCCGGAAAGGCCGCACTCTACACGGGCATTGCCTATGTGCTTACGGTGTTCCTGCTGATCGCGCCTTATTTTGTGTTCTCTAATGTCACATGCGCCCTGATTGCCATGCTCCTTTCCGCTCTCGGCGTGATTGCGTTCTTCAACTTCTACCTTAGCGTTGCGCGGGATACATCGTTCAAACGGGGATTTCTTGAGATGGCCAGCATATCGACGGCCGTCGCTCTCATTTCATACGGGATAGGATATCTCCTGAAATGACAGGCCACGGACCAAAGCTCACGCACAGACCTGTTCCCCTTGCGATAATAGGCGGAGGCGCCGCCGGTCTCTTCGCCGCCGCCGCTGCCGCCCGGTTGAGGATCGGATGCCTTGTGTTCGAGCGCAAGGCGCGTATCGGCTCCAAGATGCTGATGACGGCGAACGGGCGCTGCAACTTCACGAAGGACATCTCCCCGGAGCGCATGCTTGCCGACATCGGAGAGCCCGTCGCATCGTTTGTCGAGTCTGCGTTGAAGAGGTGCCCGCCCTCGATGATTGCGGCAGGATTCAAGGCACGGGGTCTGCGCATAAAACGCCGTGCGGACGGATGCCTTTTCCCGGCGAGCGAGAAGGCCGCCGATGTCGTGCATGTGTTTGGCGATCTTCTGCGCGACAGTGAAATTCCGCTTCTTTCCAACTGTCCTGTAACAGGCATCCAGCCGATGAAGAACGGCTTCATCGTCGCGACGCGCGGTTTCACCGTGTGGGCGGGAAAGGTGCTTGTCGCAACGGGTGGCGTGTCGTTTCCCAAGACGGGGTGCGTTGGCGACGGACAGAAGTTTGCCGCCGCGCTGGGGCATCGCATAGTTCCGCATCGGGCAGGGCTTGCCGGATGTGAGACTCGGGACCGAAATGTGCTTTCGCGTGTCGGGGCGCGTTACACGCAGAATGTCGCCGCGTCCGTCGTCAGAGAGGGAAAGATTCTCTTCCGCGCGACGGGCGAAGTCGAGTTTGAGCCGTGGGGGGTGACGGGTGCGGCGGTGTACAATTGCACGCGTTGGGCTGCGCGCCATCTTGAAGGCGGCCGTGGACGCTGGACGCTCGAGCTTGAGCTTGACGGGGAACGGCTTTCCGTGAGGGATTTCGCCGTGCGTCCCGTGAAGGAGGCGATTGTGACGATGGGTGGCGTTTCACTCGACGATATCGACCCAGAAACGATGGAGTCAAGGATAGTTCCTGGGCTATATTTTGCCGGTGAGGTGATGGACATAGACGGCCCTACGGGCGGCTACAACATTTCGCTTGCGTTTGCGACGGCGAATCTGGCTGTTGAAAGCATGAAAGGAGGATGACGAGCCTCTGTCGTTGCCAACAGAGAGATTTTGAAGAGATGTTGAAATTGTGTCGCTGGACAAAGTAAATGCAACGTAAATAGACCGTTTGCATTTAACTTGTCTTGTCACCGGTTGTTGAAATTGCGCGAGAGAGCCTCCATTGCGACGCAGGTTTTGGTATAATTCGGCGTATGAAGACAATTGGTATAATTCCGAGTCGGTACGGCTCAAGCCGTTTTCCGGGAAAACCCCTCGCAATGCTTGCGGGAAAGCCGCTTGTTGCATGGGTTGTTGATGCGGTGAAGAAGGCCAAGAGCCTTGACGACGTGATTGTTGCCACGGATGACGCGAGAATCGTGGAGGCGGTCGAGTCGCATGGCGGCAAGGCCGTGATGACGCCGAGCGAACTTCCCAGTGGAACGGATCGCATCGCTTGCGCGGCGGGGGATTTTGCCGATGATGACATACTTGTGAACGTTCAGGGCGACGAGCCGCTCATCGAGCCGGACCTCATAGACCATCTTGTCGCACGCATGAAGGAGGACGACAAGTGGGATATGGCGACGGCTGTGACGCCTATCCGAAATTCCTCCGATCTGGCCGCAAAGACCGTCGTGAAAGTTGTGCTGGACCGTGATGATGGAGCGCTCTACTTCTCTCGCTGCCCCATTCCGTGCGATAGGGACAATGAACCCGACCTTTCAAGCGGACTCTATGTGCGACATCTTGGCATATATGCGTATCGCGGCGGATTTCTGAAGAAGTACATCTCCGAGCCGCCATGTGCGCTCGAATGCACCGAAAAGCTTGAACAGCTTCGTGCACTATGGATGGGCGGCAGGATAGCTGTAATCAGAACAAAGGATGAAGGAATCGGAGTGGATACACCCGAGGACGCCGCCCGGGTTGAGAAAATGCTTCTACACCGTTGACACTCACTTTCTCCGCAATGTTGCGAACGCAATTGGTGAAGATAGACTTGACGAACGTCTGATTCGCCGTGTCTTTGCTGTTTTACAGCCTATTTGCGGAACTACATCCGTGATGCACTGGAGATGTCAGGTAATTCAGATAAATGACAGGCCTGCATCGTGGATGCACAGAAACATGTGCCTTTGTGTGGTGATGAAGTGCACTCACCACCATGTCAGTACATGATTCCCGTCGTTGCGGAATACGTTGCGGACGTCGAATCTGCATATAGTGTGAAAAACGGGCGAAAACACAGTATATTGTGGTGTCTGATCGGCAGGGATACTACATGTTGATATTTTTTATATTTTTCGCTTGCGTCACAAGAGGGGAATATGGTATCTTTCATTAACGCGTGGGGATTTTCTCCCGGACAATTTTTTACACCGAAGACTTACAAGGAACATGACAATGAACATCATCAAGCGCAGTGGCGAAGAAAAGACGTTTGACCGCAGTAAAATAGCGAATGCGATTCGCAAGGCTAACGATACGGTGGAGGCGGCAGATAAGCTCACGGAGGCCCGTATCGAGAAGATTGCGGAGCAGATCGAGGCTTTTGCCGCGGCTCACGACCGTGCACTTGCCGTTGAGGAGGTGCAGGATATTGTCGAAACGAAGATTCAGGAGGCCGGCGCCCATGCGGTGGCCAAGAACTACATCAAGTACCGTTTTGTCCAGGAGCTCAAGCGCCAGAAGAACACGACCGACGGTGAGATTCTCTCCCTCATCAACTGCACCAACGAAGAGGCGAAGCAGGAGAACGCCAACAAAAACCCCTCCATCAATTCGGTTCAGCGCGACTATATGGCGGGTGCGGTCTCGAAGGACGTGACGAAACGGATTCTCCTTCCGCAGGAGATTGTCCAGGCTCACGATGCCGGCATCATCCACTTCCACGACATGGACTACTACGCCCAGCGCATGCACAACTGCGATCTCGTGAACCTTGAGGACATGCTGCAGAACGGCACTGTCATCTCCGGTACGACTATCGATCGTCCGCATTCGTTCTCCACCGCCTGCAACATCGCCACGCAGATCATTGCCCAGGTCGCGTCCAACCAGTACGGCGGCCAGTCCATTTCGCTAACGCACCTCGCCCCGTTCGTTCAGGTGAGCCGCGAGAAGATTGCGGTCGAGGTGGATGAAGAGCTGGCGTGCATGGGTGTGTCGATCCCTTCCGAAAAGAAGTCTGAAATCATCGAAAAGCGCGTTCGCGACGAGATCATACGCGGCGTGCAGACCATCCAGTACCAGGTGGTCACTCTCATGACGACCAATGGACAGGCTCCGTTCATTACGGTCTACATGTATCTCAACGAAGCCCGCGACGAGCAGGAGAAGAGAGATCTCGCGGTCATAATCGAGGAGATGCTCCGTCAGCGCATCCAGGGCGTAAAGAACGAGTGCGGCGTGTATGTAACGCCTGCTTTCCCGAAGCTCATCTATGTGCTTGAGGACGACAATATCCGTGAAGGGCAGCCTTACTTCTACCTTACCGAGCTTGCGGCGCAGTGTACCGCCAAGCGCATGGTTCCGGACTACATTTCCGAGAAGATCATGCTTTCGCTCAAGAACGACGTGTACACGTGCATGGGATGCCGCAGCTTCCTCACACCAGACCGTTTCACCGACGCCGGAATCGGCAACATCTCCAATGCCAAGAACTACGTCCCCGGCAAGCACCGCTACTACGGCCGCTTCAATCAGGGTGTGGTCACGATCAACCTCATTGACATTGCGTTGAGTGCAAAGCGCGACGTGGGCGAGAGTGCGTCTGAAGCGGTGCTCATGGAGTCGTTCTGGCGTATCTTCGACGAACGCATGGAACTCTGCCATCGCGCGCTCCGTTGCCGTCACGACCGTCTTCTTGGCACGCTTTCCGACGCCGCGCCCATCCTCTGGCAGTATGGTGCGCTGGCGCGCCTTGAAAAGGGGGAGAAGATCGACCGGCTGCTCTACGACGGCTACTCCACGATCTCCCTCGGCTATGCCGGACTTTGGGAGTGCGTGATCGCGCTCAATGGCTGCAAGCTTACCGAACTTGAGGGTGAGGCGCTTGGTCTCGACATCATGAAGAAACTCAACGAGTATACCGCAAAGTGGAAAAAAGCCGAAAATATCGACTATTCGCTTTACGGCACGCCGCTTGAGTCCACGACCTACCGTTTTGCGAAGTGCCTGCAGCAGCGTTTCGGCATAGTCAAGGATGTCACAGACCGCAACTACATCACAAACTCCTACCACGTGCATGTGACGGAGCCGATCGGTGCGTTCGACAAGCTTGCGCTCGAGGCGAAGTTTCAGGCGCTTTCGCCCGGAGGCGCCATCTCCTACGTGGAGGTGCCCGACATGCAGAACAACATCCCTGCGGTCATCTCCGTGATGCAGTTCATCTATGACAACATCATGTACGCCGAGCTGAACACGAAGAGCGACTACTGCCAGAAGTGCGGATGGGATGGCGAAATCACCATCGACAAGGACGAGAACGGCAAGCTCATCTGGAAGTGCCCGAAGTGCGGCAACACCGACCAGAATACGATGAATGTCGCACGCCGCACTTGCGGCTACATCGGCTCCCAGTACTGGAACCAGGGCCGCACCCAGGAGATCAAAGAACGCGTGCTTCACCTCTGATGCGCTGGTGCGAGATAAAGACCGAAGACATCGCGGACGGTCCAGGCGTCCGCGTGTCTCTTTTCGTTTCGGGGTGCACCCATCGCTGCAAGGGGTGCTTCAATGAAGGGACGTGGGATTTCGCGGCTGGTGAGCCGTTTACCGCCGAAACGGAACGCCGTATACTTGAAGCCGGCGCGAAATCCTATATTGCAGGCCTTACGCTGCTTGGCGGAGAGCCGTTTGAGCCTGTGAACCAGGAAGGACTGGTGCCGCTTCTCCGCAAATGGCGCACCGAGTTTCCCGGCAAGGATGTGTGGTGCTACACGGGGTGTGTTCTGGAAAGGGATCTGCTTGCCCCGTCGCGTTGGCGCACGGGCCTCACGGATGAGATGCTGTCAATGATCGACGTTCTGGTGGATGGACCGTTCGTAGAGTCGCTCAAGGATATTTCGCTGCGGTTCAGAGGGTCTTCAAACCAGCGCATTCTCGATCTCCGCGGGCCACAACCGAAACCCTGGAGCGATTGAGCGGATTGCGGCTCAATGGGACGCTAGCCTTCCCGTCTTGCCGTATGGGTCATGCAATTGCATCAAATGCAAGACAGCTTGCCGCCGGCGGAAGGAATCGTCTGCCGCGGACGGTGAATCCGTTCTCCTTGGCCATAGCGACGAATTCATCGACGCTTACCGTGCTTTCCACCGATTTGCGCAGATATCGATATTCCTTGTGCGCTTTGGACGCAAATATTCGTGAGACGATTGTGAGCCAGACGTTTACGACGGAACCAAGAATTTTTGACTCTGGGCGGAATAGTTCCAGCACGACAAGCTTTCCTCCGTCGGCAAGGAGCCGTCGGCATTCAGACAGAGCCTTTCTTTTGTCCGGAAAATTACGGAATCCGAAAGCGCAGACAACGAGAGAATAACTGTTAGACTTGAGATAGGAAAGGTTTTGGGCATCTCCCTGCATGAATACGACGTTTTTTGCGTCCGCAAGCTTTACGCGCGCGATATCTATCATTTCAGGGGTCAGATCCACCCCATCTATCATGGATTCAGGCCAGTTCCGCGCCAGTTCTATCGTGAAGTCACCGGTCCCACATGCGAGATCCAATATCCTGCACTGTTTCGGCAGTGTGATGCGTCCGATGGCGGAACGTCGCCAGGCGCGATCCAATCCAAGGGACATGATCCTGTTCATGCCGTCATATCTTTCCGCAATACTTGCGAAAAGACGTCTTATCGGGTTCTTGGTGTCGTGTTTCTGTTCAGACATGCTTTTTATACATTGAAGTGAGGTAGATTATACCATACGTCAATACTCGTGGTGTTGTCTGTGGAGAGCGGTTCGAAGAGAGGAGGCGGCATGTTGTCGCGGAGTGTATGTGGGTGCAGGATGTATCGGCGTGTCTATCTAATGATTGGATACTGCTTCTGTGATTTCAAGGAGGCTACCGTAAGGTGTTTTTGCTGTCTTTTGAGCGGGCATCGGCGCCGTAGCGCGCCTTGTTCACTTTGCCTGCACTAACTTTATGTCCGGAAAGGTCCGGAAAACGGGGGTTTTTGCGCGCCGCTGAAAAACATCAAATTTTTTTGAAAAATTCGCTTGCATCGGAAACCCACTTTTGGTATCTTATTCACCCGTTGCGCCACTTAGGGCGACGCCCGGTGCGAC
>JAZOAC010000011.1:0-8680 GCA_045595285.1 Kiritimatiellia bacterium
GTGAGTACCAACACCATGCGCAAACTTGCGAGTCCCAATCGTCAATGAATTACCGCCGACAGAAAGCCTATCTTGCGTCGTTCGCCACCCGGATGTGATTTTCTTCGCCGGGATTTCATCCATCCAAACTTTACAATTCTCTTCCGCCCATGTGCCACCTGTCACAAACAAAAGTGCAATTGAAAGGATAAAGGAAAATACACTCCCAAACCTCCCGCTCGAACTCGATCCTCCTACGGCGCGTGAGGACACGCGCCCTCCCGATAAAAACTCACAACTCTCAACTCTAAACTTTAAACTATTACCCCCCCCCCTGATTTTTTTTTTGCAAGTTATAAGGTTCGTCATTTCTTATCCTTTCATTTCATGATGTTCGAGCGATTCGGAAGACGCTTGCACCTTCTTCATCTGATCTTGGCGCAACATATCCAGACGGCCGACATTTTATCACCTATAACACAATTGTGAACAACTGGTTTTACCACTTTTTTAATCGGTCAGACGAATGAGCAACTGTTGTACAGTGATAGCAGAGATTGTTTTTTCAGTTGTGACTGTTGTTTCCTCTCGCAAAAATATTCCGCATCAAATTCTCATTTTCCACTATTTAAGCAATATTTGCAGATATTTGAGAATTATCCCATCTAAAATGAGGTTTTCTCAGGGCCCCTACGAATTATCAATCGTTTCTATCAACTCATTTGCCCATGCGATTGCTTCGTCGACAGTGTCAAGGACTTCGAGTCCTCGCCTTTGAGCATTATACACGCTTTCCCACTCCTCGCCTTTAACGATTAACGGAGGCCATTGATGAACCTTTCTGTATGTAAACAATTTTTGGCATAAGCTTCTGGCGAGTTCAAAATTGATTTCGCTATTATTCAGGATAAGTTGCAAATCAACAAGATCGTGGGCTCGTTTACTTTTTGGGGCACTCACTCCGTGAAGCTTTTGAGCGACTTGAAACTCCAGCTTCATAATTGGGATTGATAAAGGCTTAGGCAATGCGAGAAACGAAAAGAGTTCCGAAAGTATTTCAGGCGCATCAATCATCTCGCATTCATCAGCATCCCCAATCTCATTATGACCAACTTCTAATTGCACCGTAAACCAGGGACGTGAACGATACGACAGTTTAACTTCACATGGTTGCATCACATATTCAAAAGGAATTCCTCTTGGGCTCGCCTGACGCAATATATGAATCTCTCCTGTAAACCCATTCCATCCTTCTGAGAGTTTTGTACGCAGTCCTTTAAGAAACGAATCAAGATCAGTTCTCCACGAGGTATCAAGGTCCATCGTAGCCCTTGTTCGCTGATTACCATAACGAAATCTTAAGCCCGACCCGCCCTTAACAACACCATCGCCAATCATCTGCGCGACAATTGTATTTGCCATTAATGTGCGCAGTTCGTTCGCCTTTCTCACCTCACCGGCAAATCGGAGTATTGCCTTATCAAGATTAGTCTTTGAATTGGGAACATTCTTCATCCGTCAATAATCCTTTCTCGTTCGCCTTTAGAGCTGCGGCATAAATTCGATCGCTCTCTATCACACCTTCTGATCTTGCATCACGTAATGCTTCTACGAGTGTCTGGCATTTTATTCCATCATAAAAGGTTGTTGTCGCTTTCGCCATATCTTTTACAATATAGCCCTCTGGGAATGTACGTCTAACACGGTTTTCTGCCCCTATGTAAACATAAGCAGGATCAGTTGGCGCGAGATTCAAAAGTGCTAAAACTGAAGCTCCCCTTAGATATGATTTAGAACCAGCAACAGCTACCCCAACCGCGTATACATCGTTTACTGTTGGAACATGATGCTGAACCTGATAAACTCCATGAGAAAGTCGCATCAGCTTACCAGATTTTTCCATTTTCTTAATATTTTGACGCGAAACACCTAGCTCCTTCGCTTGAGCGGAGGTTATTATGCCGAAATTATCCTCGGCAAGTCCCCATATTTCATCGTATGCATTCATGTCAAAATGTCGCCTTTTAGTTTACAATTTGCCACAACACAAGAAATTGTACCAAATTTACTCTCTAAACTCAATGCTCTTTTGTCAAAATATAAACCATTAGTTTACTTTCTGACAAATGGATAATTAGTAGAAGTACAGACCCAGACAAGGTGCTACCGCGAAACATCAGGGAACACCCCATCTCCTAACGACTAGTCACAGACCCGTTACTCAACAGACGGGACGAAAGTGACGCTAAATGGAGTCTTAAAGAAATCTTTGAGCGTCGCGTCATACGTAAAAGCCATTTCGACCGCTCCCTTGGCGTAGAACTCCAATGGGGAGTCCCCTTTACTGGTTATTTTCCGCAGAGTATAATGTAGTTTTAGGCCTTTTTTACCCAATACTCTGCGGAAGGTCGATTATTCACACTACTTTTCGCAGAGAATAACTTCATCATCTCCTAACCACTATCGACTAACAAACTTCGCGGCGAATCCGCCGCCGGGTACGAGACGAACCTTGATCTTGTCGCCTGCCTTGATCGTGAATTCGCGGCGAACATAATGCTCCGCGTTTTTATCGGCGTCGGGAGCGTCTTCGAAAGCCTCGACATTAATACGCTTTACTTACTTTGACATTTTAGCCTTGTGTGTCGACTTAACCCCTTTAGGCTCATTGAGCGAATCTGCTATTCTCGCAAAATCCTCCCAGGTCGGATTTCCCTCTCCCCCACGCCACATCTTCTGCGAAAACGTCTGGAGCGCGGGGTGGATGCGGTCCCAGTTGTCCGCCTCGGCATAGGGAGTTCCGTCCTTCTTCTTGCCGCAAAGATCGTTCCAGAGCGCGAACTTTCCGCCTGCAAGCTGAGGGAAATATTTCTGAGGTATCTTATAGCGCCATTGAACTGTAGGATCCCATGTCTCGTATATCTTTTTGCAGTTAAAATAGTCGTTGTAATATCCTCCGAACGGAACAAGATATACAATCTTATCAGGAATCGTCACGACCGTATACCCGTCTTTGAGCGCTGCTTCAGGATGATAGTAACGGTTATTCCAAATATCCATCGTTATATCGCGCGAAGCGATAACGGGAGTCTTGCCGCTCGCATGACTAAGCGCACCCCAGGCACACGGCTTATAACCAAAGCCGATTACCATTTTAAGCATCGCGTCGGTGAACGCACGAAACTTCTCGGCTTCCTTCTTATTGTACTCATCCGTTCCAACATGAACATAGGGGCCTGCGAATGTCGGCTCCTTGCCCGTCATATACTCGGCGAAAAGCGGTTTGAGCCATGCGAGAATTTCATCGGATTTGTCAAGGTCGAGATGATCTGCACCATATTTCTTAGACGCAAAATCGGGACGAACGCGTGTAAAGGCGAGCGAATGCGCAGGGACATCAATTTCGGGAATCACCGTCACGCCAATCGATTTGCAATAAAGCATGAATTCGCGAAACTCCTTCTTCGTGTAATGCCCATCCTTCGCCGTGAGTTCAGGATACGTTTCACTCTCAAGACGAAACGCAGCATACTTGTTCGGATCCTTGCCGCCCGCATTGTCATTCAAGTGGATATGCAGAACATTCATCTTGTAGTACGACATCGTCTTAGCGAGATCGTAGAGGAAGTCCATTGAATGGTACATACGCCCGACATCCATCATGAACGCGCGTACACGATACTTCGGGATATCGCGAATCGTGCCGCACTTCGCTTTAGCGCCACTCGCCTTCAATTGCGCCAGCGTCTGCTCCGCCCATATCGCGCCCGTATCGCCGCCCGCAACGACCGTTATCGCGCCAGGCGCAATCTTCATCGTATAGCCCTCTTCGCCAAGGACGGACGATGCATCGACCTTCACCTCGACCTTCGCCGACGCAAGATCGCATTCGCCTGCCTCCGGCTTCCATTTCGTCGGCTGCGGGATTACTGGCAATATGGGCGTTGCATCTTCGGCAGAATATGCGATTGTGGAAGTGTGGAAATATGCAAACACAGAAACGGCCAGTGCCGCCAGGAAGTTGGAGTAACGACTCCAGAATTTCATATTCATCATCTTCTTTTACCTTTCATTTCACAATTTAAACTCTAAAAGTTGTCGCGATCGATTTGCCCTTCGTGCCGAGAGAGCTGCATGGTCTGACGCCAATCGTCAACTTCCTTCCCACAGGAAGCTGCTCGATAGGTATTTTAAGCGTCGTTATGCCGCCCCCAGGCTCATGGCCCATGCCCATGTTGTAACCCCGCGCGTAGCAGTTCTTCTTTAGGGCAGCCTTCCTGTCGTCTCCCGCCACCACGATCTGGTAACCATAGACGCGCGCTTTCGGATTGCCGTCGGCTTTCGGAATCTTGATTCTTAGCCCGCCATCGTTCGTCTTGCCTACATCCAGTTTCGTCTTGGTCGGGAACTCCGGCGCAGCAGCGACCTTCACGTAGTTTTCTCTCTTGAACGGATGACCCGTTCCCAGTTCCCCATTCCCCGTTCCCCAATTCAGCGGCATCACCCAGTCCTCTCCGAGGCTGCCCAGCGCGCGCTTCGGCAGAACGCCCACCCAGAAACGATGAATAGTCAACATATCGTCATATACCCTAACGAGTAGCGCGTGATCCGACTTCTGGACACATTCGCCCGGATTCACCACGTTCCCGTCACCGAACCCATTGGCGAAGCGCGGCGACTCGCCCTCGCCGCCGTGGTTCTTCCAGTATGCAAGCGTCGAACACATCAAGCGCGGGAAGCTCAATCCGGCACCCCAGTTGAATCGCCAGTGCGCATCGCTCCCATGGCCGTGACCGTGAAGCCCAAGGCCGTTGCAGAACTGTCCCTTCTTAAGTCCAAGCACCGACTTGAGTTCATTGTCAATTATATCGATCGGATAGTGGAGAGCGTGCGTCGAAGTGAAGAACGGCTTTTGCGGGTCGAGCCGCCCCGCCTCGCGCTCGCGCCGCACAAGCTCCGCCATCCACAAGCCGCTGTGGACGTACCGGACGTAGTTTCTGCCCTCCTGCGGCGAATCATGGTAGAGACGCCCTCTGTAGGGCGTCGCCTCGTTCATCTCTTCGCCCGTGAAGCGTGGCCAGCCGAACCCGAAGAAGTGGTAGCCCTTGACCTCTCTGTGCCAGACGTTTTCGTAAGGTTCGCCCCAGATGCGCTCCATCTCCGCACTGAGGTTGTGCGAGCCGAGACGAAACTTCTTGTAGACGGCGGGATCCTTGGAGTGGGCTATACCCTTGGCCCACTCGTCGTCGCCATAAATGTCGTGATTGCCCATCACCATCATGCTCACGGGTCGCGCCCTGCGGCCGTAGACTTTGTCGAACGCTTCCTTGTAGAACTCCATCTCGCGCACCATGCCGCAGTCGGTAATGTCCCCCAGATGCAGCACGGCGTCCGCGCCGTGCTTCTTGAAGTACCTGAGCGCCATCACCACCGCCGCGTCGCCGTAAGTCCAGCCGTTGTGATCGTAGAATCTCACGCCGTCGTAGTGGCAGCGCATGTGCGTATCGCTCATGACGCCGAAGACGAGATTCGGCTTCTTCTTCGGCTTCCAGCCGGGCGGCGCCGCGAACATAGGCGTACCTGGCAGCGCCAGAAACCCCAGCGAGGCCAAACCGCCCTTCACAAACTCACGCCTGGTCAGATTCATTACGCCTCCCTTTGGGTAAATGTTGCCAGTACCAACACCCAATCACCAATGCGCCGACGCGATTGCGGACAAATTGGAAATTGGCAACATTGATATTGGCAACATTCTACAGTCTTACCTGATAATCAGCTTCAGTCCGATGACTTTTCCGAAATAGAGCGTCTTTGTCTTGCCGTCTCCGTCAAGCATCCATTTTGTCCGCACATCTTTAATCGGAGAATAGGGAGGCCATTCCACATTCGGCGGCACCTGATCAGCCGAAACGGTCAAAACGGCAACATCCCCCTTTTGCAGCGTTTCGGCATCTATCTCTGACGCATCGACGGTGATCGTGCCGGAAGCCGAGAACGTCTCCGAAACGACCTGTGCCGTTCCCGTCGCCTTAACCGTCGCGCCGTCCGCAAGCGTGATATTCGTCATTGCGTTGCCGGGCGTGAGAGTGCCGTTCACCAAGAGCGTTCCGTAAGCTGTCCCACCATAGTTGTTTCCATTGTAAAGTGTTCCACCGTTATAAAAATTGCTCACGCAGAGTGTCTTGGTGCCGTCGATTCGCAACGCTCCCGATGCACCGATGTTCAATGTGCAGTTCGCGCCTGTCGTATTCGCGCGGGCGCACTGCAACGTGCCGCTCTCCACGTTGATCGTGCCGTCGCCTGTTATGGTCGTTTTCACAAGCCAGAAGGCTGCGGTTCCGTTGAACGTCAGGGTATTAGACCCGAGTTCAAGGAGCGTCGCAGCATAGCCTGGAAGCAAAAGGCCAAAGTTGCCCCCAGCCGTCACGGCTGCGTCGCCATCGAGAGTCAGCTGGCCGGTCTGAGCCGTGGTGTTTCCAATGCCTCCTCCCCGGTTGACAAAGAACGCGCCCTCTTCCAGCACCACCGATGTGGTGAGGCTTCCAACGCCGTTTATGTCGAACGTCGCGCCGTCCTTGACGCGGACGACATGGCTCGTGCCGCTGCCGGTCTGGCTAGCGGCCTTGAGCGTGCCGTTGCTGACAACCGTCTCTCCCGCCGAATCCCTGTTGAACGGCCAGGCGACAGTGCCGGAGCCGGACTTGACGAGAGTGCCGTTGTTCAAGATGTCGATCGCGCCGGTGATATCCTCTGCCGTCAGGGTTTTGCCGGAGGCGACGACGAGCTGTGCGCAGGAGGCGTCGACAAACTCGATTTTCCCGACAGTCGCGTCCTCGTCAACCGTCAGCACGGCGGCGAGGTCGGCCACTCTGATTTTCACGATATCGTCGGCGGACAGCGCCGCGCCGTTCCTGAGCTCGCTCCATGTCCTGTCCGCGTCGAGCGTCCATGTGAGCGGAACCGTCACGCGCAGATCGCAGACGCCGTAGCCATTGGCCTTCCACGTCGCGGCATAGCAATTGGCGGGGTTGCTGTTTGGATTGCTTCCGTACCAGGTCTCCGTTCCGTCCGCAGCGCGCTCGTAGAATACGTAGCCGATGGCGCTGGAGGAATTTTTGGTTCCGAGACCCGATGCGTAGACGCCATCCGCGCCGTTCTCGAAGGAGGCCACGAGACACTTGGTCGACCCGTCGCGCACTTGGAACTCGACGACGATGTTCGTCACGTTCCCAGTGTCGTCGTCCCTGAACACCTTCTTGTTGTAGCCCTTGGCGGAATCGACGGCGTTGAAGGCGGCGTTGACGTATCCACCGTACATGCGGGCGGTGAAGTCGCCCTCCTCGATGTCGTCGAGCGTGAGCGTCTTCGACGGGTCGGAAAACACTTTGATCTTGTTCGGATATTTCGGGACGCACTGCGGGATGGCGTATAGTTCCGAAACGGAATAGCTGCCTTCGCCGGAAGAGTTGCCGCCGGAGCCGTTCGACTTGGTTACGTTCCCGCTCGCGTCAATGGCAAACTTCTGCGCGTTGGCCGTGCCGTCATAGGAATGACATGGCTGCGAGGCATAGACGCCGCCCTCGCCATCCACAAGCTGTATGATCGCCGTCTTCTTCCTTTCGGACGCCTCGAACTGCATCACGATCTTTGCGAGTTTGTCGTTGCTGTTCGTCCAGCACGTCTTGAAAGCCGCCCAATTATTCGTCACGGGATTGTCGAGTGAGTCGGCCATACGGAAGCCTGCGACGAAGGCGCAGTCCTTGAGGTCTTCAAGAGTCGCGCCGGGGAATGCGAGGCTCGAATCCGGCACGGCCTTGACGCCATGGATCCTCAGCCCCCACGCCTTGTAGCCGCCGCTCGTGCCGCTGCCGGTCGGAGCGATCTGCGCCTTGGCGAACGACGCATTGCTGCCGTCCAGCCCATACATGCGCCTGTTGTAGTATAACGCGGTGCTGTGGTAGCACCAACCGAACTTCTGCACATAGACCGTCGCCGTTGGTAAGGACGAAGACGACCGCCTTAGCCTGCCCCTCGTCGCTCGTGCCGAACTGGTATGCGAGCACATCGACGCTGTCGTTTGTCTTGTGGCGTTGCGGATGGAGTCCCCACGCCGTCGCACGGGCTGTGATGGTATTGTCGCCCTCGCCGCCGTCGAGTTCGGTGATGAGCGTATAATGGTTGATCTCGTCAAGCGTCTTGCCGGGGAAGGCAAGTTGCGGCTCATAGCCGATTTCTATGTAGGACGCGATGCCCTCTATCTTGATGGCGGTACAGTCCTGCTTTCCCTTTACCTGATAGTACGTCGTTGTCGACGCTCTTGCGGTGAGAGTCGCTGCAGTGGAAACGGCGGCGACAAGCAAAATGCAACGAAATATTTTTGTCAGTGTTGTTTTCATTGTCGTTTTCTCCTTCTTTAAAAGTCCTGAATATACTATTGAACCGTGAAGCTCCAAGCGCGGATGACCCCACAAATTCTCCTACTTGTCAGCGATCAGAATTAACAAATTCCTCGACCATACGGCAGAACTCGACGAAATCGACTGCGCACGGTTTCTGCTTCCCGAAGCCGCGGATAGCATCGCGGTAGTAATACGGTCCTGCAAGATACTTGAGCGTCTCGTCCGCGAGCTCACCTTTCTTCTTCGCCTCATCGGCCAGAATCCGCATCTTCTCGGCGGCGACAACTCCGGCACGAAGCGCG
>JAZOAC010000012.1:0-31072 GCA_045595285.1 Kiritimatiellia bacterium
GGAGCTCGCTCCCCTGAACCCCAGACGCGCGGCCGAATACGTCCGCGCTATCCGCGTTTATGCTCTACGAACGCTTCAAAAAAGGATTTTTCACATTTTCCCCCTTGACGCAATACATACTTGCCCCTTTTGCCCTCCGAAAAGCATCAGTCTCATCAGCGTCGGCAAGTGACCGGTTACCCAGGAACTGTGATGCAATTTGTCTTCAAAGGCAATTTTAAGGGAAATTCTGTGCGTAAGGGCGCAGACTTTTTTCGCTTGCTATTACCCAGCTACCGCTTTTGTGATACAATATGCGGCGTTAAAGGGCGTTAAAGCGTTAAAGGGAAAAATATGCGCCCGAGCGCAGTTTGTATCCCTATGAAGGAGCAATATGCAAGTAAAGCGCGACATATTCTTGAAGAGGTTGATTGCCCGCCGGAGAAACGGCATGGTTAAGGTAATCACCGGTCTTAGGAGATGCGGCAAATCGTATCTCCTTGGGGTTCTTTACAAAGATTACCTTCTCGCTGATGGGGTCAGGCAAGACCATATCATTGAGGTTGCTTTGGACGAGCCGAGCAACTACAAATACCACAATCCATTGAAGCTTGAAAAGTATCTAAAGCGTCAGATCAAAGACAATGATGATTACTACATTTTCATTGACGAAGTGCAGTTCGTCAAGCGGGTTAAGGTGCGCGATCCAGAACTTAAGGAAAAGGATGAGATCACTTTCTACTCAGTGATAAATTCCCTCATGCGGAAAGAGAATGTGGATGTCTATGTCACGGGATCCAACTCAAAGATGCTTTCAAGCGACATCCGGACGGAGTTCCGTGGACGTGGTGACGAGGTTCGTCTGTCGCCGTTCACCTTTTCGGAATTCATGCAGGTCTTCCCTGGCGATGCGAGAGACGGATGGGACGAGTATGTCGTTTATGGCGGCCTTCCTCTCTCCGTGCTGGCGAACGGCCACGAAGCAAAAAGCCGGTATCTGAAGAATCTCTTTGAGGAGACGTATATCAAGGATGTTGTTGAGCGCGGTAAGATTCGCAAGCCAGAACATCTTGCCGACGTCGTTGATGTACTGGCATCAAATATTGGCTCGCTGACGAATCCGCTAAACCTTGAAAATACTTTCAAGACCGTAAGGCACGAGGTGCTAAAGTCAAAGACCATAGCGTCATATATTGGCAAACTGAGAGATGCTTACCTGATAGAGCAGGCGAAGAGGTACGACATCAAAGGCCGCAAGTACATATCTGCCCAGATGAAGTACTATTTTGCTGACCCAGGGCTACGAAATGCGCGGCTTGATTTCCGGCAAATTGAGGAAACGCATTTGATGGAGAACATCATCTTCAATGAACTCAAGGTGCAGGGATTTGACGTTGATGTCGGTGTGGTCGAGTCCTTTGAGAAGAACAAGGCGGGGAATGGCATCCGCAAACAGCTTGAAATCGACTTCATGGCGAACAGGGGTAGGGAACGGTATTATGTGCAGTCGGTGCTGAGCATCGACGATCCAGACAAGGCGGCACAGGAAAAGCGTCCATTCACGAAACTTGGCGATTCATTCCGAAAGATCATAATCGTCAAGGGCAAGATGCCGCCACGAACGGATGAGAACGGATATGTGATGGTTGGGCTAATCGACTTTCTGCTCGCCCCCGATTCAATTCTTGTGTAACCCTATCTGACATTAAATAGGAGAACTAACAATGGACAATTCAGAAGTTATTCTAGAGGCTAAGAAAGTCGCCGACATTAAGGGAATCTTTGTTGTCCCAGATTACCAACGGGGTTATCGTTGGTGCGAGCAACAGGTCAAGACTTTGCTTAGCGATATATGGGGGACTGCGATAGCAAATAAAGTAGTCGATTATTGCCTTCAACCTATCGTGGTGAAGAAACTTCCCGCTGAGGGCGATGTTCCAAGGTATGAGTTGATTGATGGACAACAGAGACTAACCACAATTTACATTTTGCTTTCTTTCTTGAAAAGAAGTGCGGTACAGTGGTTACAACTCAATTTCACGCTCGAATATCAGACGAGAATTGACACGGCGGCGTTCCTGGACAATATGGCGGAAGAGGACGCATTGCGGAATATCGACTTCTATCACATTTACAATGCCAGTAAATACATTGAAGACTGGTTCAAGGATGCTTTTGAAGGTGACATGAACAAGATTGGGGCCAGCCAAAATAAGCTATATTCGTATATGGTTGACCATTTGAAGGTCATCTGGTATGAGGCGGGGGAAGATGAAGATTCTACCAAGATGTTTACCCGTCTGAATATCGGTAGAATCAAATTAACCAACGCAGAGTTGGTCAAGGCGTTATTTCTAAAGTCAGACTCAATGGTTGACGATACGTATCGTAATCGGCTTGAGATTTCCATGCAATGGGATAGTATGGAAAAGCAATTGTGTTCTGAAAACAACGAGTTATGGTACTTTTTGACCAAAGAGAGTCCGGACAAGTATCCCACACGTATTGAGTTTATCTTCGACTTAATGGCCGCAAAAAAATCAAACGAGCGCGAGGAGTATTATACGTTCTTTTGGTTTGATAAAGCAATCAAAGATAGAACTGCGAAAGTGTTATGGGATGAAATTGTAAACAACTTTCTTCGTCTCAAAGAATGGTATGAGGACAACCGATACTACCATAAAATTGGTTATCTGATTTCATCTGGGAGTGCTACTATGGCTGACATATTTGCAGCTGCGAAAGGGAAACGAAAGTCTATATTCATCAGTTGTCTTGACGATATGATTAAACGTTCACTTGACATTCAAGCCGAGAGCGTAGATGACTATATGGAATTGAGTTACGACAAGGCAAAGGACAAAGATGTTATTAGTAAATTATTGTTGCTATTCAATGTCGAATCAATTCTTACGGAGGATGTGTATCAGCGTTTCCCATTCAGTAAATACAACACATCGGAGTGGAGTCTGGAACATATCCATGCGCAACAGTCTCAGGGTTTGAAGGCGATGGAGGTGCAGAAAGAATGGTTGCGAATGCATCTGCCGTCTCTCAAGGCCGTTTTCCCAAATGGAGAAGAGGAGGCTTTGATCAATGCTGTTGAAGCAAGTTGTACTGCATCTAGTCAACTGTCAAGTTCAGATTTTACGGATTTATTCGAACGTGTCACCACAAAACTTTCTGACGGATCAGATCTAGAATACCTCCACACTCTCTCCAACATGGCACTCTTGGCGAAAAGTGACAATGCGGCGCTGAACAACTCAACGTTTGATGTAAAGCGCAACATTATCGTAGAGATGGATCGTAGGGGCGCTTTTATTCCGTATTGCACGAAAATGGTGTTCCTCAAGTACTACACACCATCGGCTGACAATCAGGTCCATTTCTGGGGAACAAAAGACCGTAAAGCATATGTAGATGCGATTGTCAATAAGTTGACCCCATTCATGACGTTCAACGAGGAGGTGTAACATGGCGCTCTCAAAGAAGTATACGTTCATTGATCTTTTTGATGAAAGTAAAGAACAGAACGCTGATGCGCAACAATTGAAGTGCATTGAAGTGCCTTCAATCCAGCGAGACTATGCGCAAGGGCGCAATCAAATTGAAGTTAAACGTATACGTGAACGTTTCCTTGATTCACTTTACGATGCTATAACTGGTACGAGCCTGCCGATAACACTCGACTTTGTATATGGAGATATCGACTCAAAAGGGAAACTTGTGCCTCTGGATGGTCAGCAACGCTTGACAACATTGTTCCTTTTACACTGGTACATTTCAAGACATGAGAATGTTTCAATTGACGAGATAGCTTTCTTGGACAACTTCTCATACGCAACACGGTATAGTGCACGGGAGTTTTGCAGGCATCTAGTACGATTCTCTCCTAATTTTGACGAGAGTCCATTGTCAAACGACATCATAGATCAAGAATGGATGCCAATTGATTGGCAGCACGACCCAACAATAAGATCGATGCTCCAGATGATTGATGATATTCACGAGAAGTTCAAGAATGCCTTTGGGCTTTGGGAGAAGCTCAAGGAGGGCGTTGTCTCATTTTATTTTCTACCGATTAAGGATATGGGGCTTACGGACGAGTTGTATATCAAAATGAATTCCAGAGGAAAGGCTCTGACGGAATTTGAACACTTCAAGGCAGAATGGGAACGCAGGATACAGGAACTTGATGTAGAAGTTAAAAATCGAATCAGCCGAAAGATTGACACTGAATGGACGGATGTGTTCTGGCCTTTCCATGAAGGAAATGGTATTATCGATTCAAAATTCATGAGGTATTTCCGATTCCTATGTGATGTGATTCGCTTTAGACAAGGATTGCTTCGTGGCGAAGAGGATGTTTTTGATCTTGCGGCGCAGATGTTCGGCCCAACTAATCCAGATGCCCTTAAAAACATCTTGTGGATAGAGCAGGCATTTGATTGTTGGAAGGGAGTGGATATTTCTGCATTGTTTGATAAATTCTTTTCGATAACTGGTCATGCCGCTGGGAAGTGTCTGATATCTGCATTCCGCAGAGGAGAATCCGATTCAGCCAACCTTTTTGAAGAGTGTTGCCTTAATTATGGTGATTGGGCCAACGGGCACAGTCGCAAGTTCCCAATCGGACGGAGTGTGTTGCTTTACTCAGTTGTCTTCTATTTACAGAACAAGGGCGAAGTGATAAGCGAGTCACAGTTCGTTAGGCGCATACGTATAATTGCGAACTTGATTAAGGGGTCTGAATTTGAATTGCGCGAACGAGAGGACACCATTTCTGCTATCTTCCGTCAAGTGGAAGAAGTTCTTGTGACAGGAGATGTTGACTCCGCTACTGATGCAGGTGGATTCGGGTATAATCAGCGGGTAGAGGAGCATGATAAAGTATTGTGGCTTGCGGAACATCCTGATGATGCCGAACATATGTTCTCGCTTGAAGACCACAAACTGCTTTATGGTGCGGTTCGTGCCATTGGTGTTGAAAACCTCAAGTATGCATCTAGATTCGAGTCGCTGTTTTCATGTGATTGGGCATTGGTAGATCGGGCTATGTTGACGATTGGCGATTATTCAATGAAAGTTCGAGATCGCTTCCAGTTCGGCTCTGGGAAAATGGAAACGCCGTGGCGCTTGATATTTAGAAATGGTCACGATCTTATCGTTACAACAAGGAACGTTCTCAACGCGCTTCTTGAAAAACACGAGGTGTTCGATGATGTAAAACTTAAGGCTATTATTGACCAATATTTGAATGATACGCCACAGTATGATTGGCGGCATTATTTGGTTAAATATGCCTCAATGCATCTGAATCGATACGGGATGTATCGATGGAAGAGTGGTTTCGAAAAGACATCTTATGATATCTTGGCGATGTGGACAGAAAAGAACATCACTGGGCGCAATTGGAATATCTTTCTTAAGGCATTGTACGACAAAATCAAAGGGGTTAGACCTGATGTGAATATAAAATTAGGTTCTTATGCTTATGTCCACGATGGTGACAAATTGGAACTAGTGTCTGCGAAGAAGTATATTGGCTTTGAGGAATCAGCGATAAACATTTACGAACGAATTCCAGGCAATGACGGAAATGCAGATACATATAATGTAGTTGAGAATCTTGTAATTCCTCAAACCAATAATGGGATTGATGAGCAAGATCGAGTAGAACTGGCCTATCAACGAGTTGTGAAAATCTTGAACATATAAGCAAGAGGGAATGAAGGGTCGGAGCTTATTGATACAGTAGAATTGATACAGTAGCCGAGTTTTTGGTATAATGTCTGCATGAGAAAGAACGGGGTTGTCGAGCAGAACAGGTGCTATCACCTTGTCAGCCGGCTTGCGCACCGGGCGTTCTTCCTCGACGACGAGGAGAAGGACCGCGCGATACTCCCGCGCGAGACCGACAACCTCGCCGTCATCGGTCTCGGGCTCAGCGCCAGCCGCGACGCGATGCCGATTCTCAGGATGATACCCGACGTCCAGAACCAGGGGTGGGTCGCCGCGAAAGCGTGCGAACACGCCTTGAGGGAAGGTAAGGCCCTCAAGGATATCGACGTCAGGAGCCTTCAGCGCGATCTCATCGCGAAGAAGATTCTTCCCGAATGGGTGCTGACGGCGAAGGATTCCCTGCCCGTCTCCGACGCGCGTCTCGCGCAGCGCGGCGAGCGTTCTGGCTGCCTCAAGGAGCTTTCGCTCGCGAGGGCGCTTTACCGCATCGGCGACGATGACGGCCTCGGCGAGCGCACGCTCAGGCTTTATCTCGAAGATCCCCGCCGCGCATACGCGCAGCACGCGAGACTCGTGCTCGAAAAGAGCCGCTGAGGCTCCGGCGGACGCATTTTCCACAAGCGACGAAAGGAATATCAGCATGACAAGAAGCGAATTCATCAAAAGTTTCGGTACCGCGGCTCTCTGAAGATCCCTGTGCTCTGCAAATCGTCCGGTTTATGGTCAAATACAGGAAAATCTTCGAGTACCTCCGGCAGCAGTTGCGTGCAGGAGCCTATCCTGCAGGCGTGCCGCTTCCATCGGAGGAGGCGTTGGTACGAAAATACAAGGTTTCAAGAATCACCGCCGTGCGAGCGATGGACGAATTGGTCAAGCATGGGCTCGTTTACCGCAAGCGCGGAGCCGGTACATTCGCCTCGAGAATCGCAAGACTTGAATCGGGTCGTCTTGGGTTAATCATGCCTAGTCTTGCGTTCGGCGAGGTCTTTCCAGAGATATGTCAGGCACTCGTGCATTGTGCGCGCAAGGATGGGTATTCGCTCGTCCTCGGCGATGTTTCGTCCGACACGCCGTCGAAGCGTGCGATTGAAGCGGCGAGGGTGGCACGTTCGTTCGTTGAGCAGGGTGTCGTGGGGGTCTTTTTGCAGCCTCTTGCGTTTCTCAAGACGCCGAATCGCATAACGCGCGAGATTATGGCGCTTTTCGCCGAAGCGAAGATTCCTGTCGTTCTTATCGACCGTGAAGTCGAATTGTGCGACAATACGATACGTTTCGATTTTGTGGCGATAGACAATTTCTTGGCGGGCAGGATGATCGGCGCCCACTTGAAATCGCGCGGTGCCAAACGCGTGCGGTTTTTGATGCGTCCCAATTGCGCTCCAGTGATACGAGACCGCCTTGACGGCGTCGTGAGCGCGATAGGAGGTTGCTGCGCTGAAGAGGTTGCCATTGTCGCCGAACCAGATGACGTGCGTACGCTTGGGCCGATATTCATGAAGAAAAGGCGTCCTGATGCCGTGGTGTGCGAATCCGATTATGTGGCGGCGGTTTTCAGGAACACCCTTGCCGGATTTTCGCTTTCCGTACCCGAAGACGTAATGCTCGCAGGATTCGACGACGTGCGTTGTGCCGTTAGCACGATTCCCCCTCTCACAACGATTCATCAGCCGTGCGAAGATATAGCTCTTTTCGCCTATAGGGCGCTGAAAGAGCGCATTCTCGATCCAGACATTCCGTCCCGGCGCATACAGGTGTCGGCGCCGCTTGTAGTTCGCGGCTCAACTTTGCGCAGGTGACTCTGCCATAAAGTTGACATGTCAAAACACCTTTCTGATTCGGCGTTGTGATATAATCGAAACCATGAAAAAGCAAATGTTTTCGATTGTGCTGTCGTTGACGGCAACGGTTCTCTTCGCGCAAATGTCCGCATTCAGGGATGCAAAACTTTCGTTTGTGTCCGACAAGAGCGGTTATTACCGCATAGGCGAAGAGATGAAATTCACCATACGACTCGATGGTGTCAATGGCGAGATTCCGGCCGGATGCGCCCTTAGGTGGTTTCGTCGTGGAGATGACCTCGGCGACAAGAACGATGCTTGTGTGAAGCGCGGACGAATTGCGCTTCCGCTTTCGGAGCCGTGTGTATGGACAACGTCTCTCGATAAGCCGGGTTTTGTCCATTTCGGTGTGTATCTTGTCGATGCGAAAGGTGTGAAAATAAAAGATGGCCGCGGGCGGAATCTCGAGTTCGAGGGAGGTGCCGGTGCCGGCTGCGATAAGATTGAAGGCGCTGGCGAGCCCGCCGATTTCGATTCATTCTGGGCGGAGCGCAAGGCTCGCCTTAAGTCCGTGCCCATGATTGTCGACCGCCGCGAGATTTTGTCGAAGGATTCCGGCGTCAAGATATACGCTGTTTCCGTACGGTGCGCCGGGGCGCGTCCGATGACCGGATATCTCACGATTCCCGCAGCCGCTTCGGAGACGAATCGTTATCCCGCCGAGTGCCGGTACGATGGCTATTCGGGCGATATGGTCGACCGTCCGCCGACGGGCGGGCCGAAGAACCGTATCTGTCTGCATATCAATGCCCACGGCTGGGAACTAGGCAGGGAAAAGGAATATTACGCGGAGTTTTACGACTCGATAAAATCCGGCGGACGCGAATATGCACAGGATCCCGCCGCCAACAAAAAAACGCGTACCGCGTATTTTCTCGGCATGACGTACCGTGTCATGCGATCTGTCGAATATGTGAAGTCTCTGCCGGAATGGGACGGCAAACGTCTTCGCGTCACCGGTGGCAGTCAAGGCGGATTGCAAGCTCTATGGGCGGCCGCGCTTGTTCCCGGTGTCACTTTCGCCATGCCGAAGGTTCCGTGGTGTTGTGATCTCGGTTCTCGTTCGCGCTACGGCCGTATCGGGGGCTGGCGGCCGAATTATTCCGAAGCGATGGCGTATTTCGATCCCGTCAATCTCGCTCGCCGCATTCCGTCGTCCTGCAGAGTGCTCGTGACGTGCGGACTCGGAGATTACGTCTGCCCGCCGTCGGGGATGTGCGTTTTGTACAACAACATGAAGTGTCCGAAGAAAATCGTCTGGAATCAAGGGCAACGACATGGAGGCCCGCCCTTTCCCCGCATACAAGAGTTTTCTTTTCAGTCGGATGATTTCAAGGATGGAGAATGGTGATGTTCGCGTGGGTTCTGGCCGCGGCCGCTCCAATCGTTACGACGCTTTCCGGAGAATGGTCTTTTTCGCGCGGGACAAATGCGTGGGCAGACGTTCGCGTGCCGCACGACTGGGCGATAGAAGGTCCTTTCGAGCCCGAGAAAAAGGGGTGGCAGGGAAAACTGCCGTGGAAGGGCGAAGGGCGTTATAAAAGGACGTTTTCTCTCTCTGCGGCGCAGAGAAAACTCCTTTCCTCGGGAGGTCGGGCCTATCTTGAGTTCGACGGGGTAATGGCTTCGCCGCGCGTGCGGCTGAACGGCAAGGATTTCGGTGGAGTCGATTACGGCTATATGAGTTTCTGTCTCGACGTGACGGGCTCGATAAAGTCTGAGGGAAATGTTCTCGAAGTTTCTTGTTCCACGAAGAGGCATTCGTCTCGGTGGTATCCCGGGGCGGGGATTTACCGTGACGTGCGGCTGAAGGTTTCTCCCCGCGATCATGTTCTTCCCGGAACAATGCGCATCGTCACCGATGTAGCGCCAGACTCTCTCTCGGCCGAAGTCTTCGTCAGTTACGTCTCGTCGTCGTCCGGGCCGCAAAAGCGTTCTTTTCAAGTCCGTTCGCCGCGTCTCTGGAGCATTGAAGATCCTTTTTTGTACACGCTTGAGGCCGAGGGAGAGTCGTTTCGTTACGGAATACGCTTTTTTAAATTCGATCCAGAGAAGGGGTTCTTTCTCAACGGCAGGCGCGTGCAACTCAAAGGAGTGAATCTTCATTCCGACCTTGGGCCTCTTGGGATGGCGTACGACCATGACGCGATGATGCGCCAGCTGCTCATAATGAAGGACATGGGTGTGAACGCGCTACGAACTTCACACAACTGTCCCTGTCCAGATGTGCTCGACCTTTGCGATAAAATGGGCTTTTTCGTCTGGAATGAATGCTTCGATAATTGGTCGTCTGGCGCGACTGGTCGTGGGGATTCTCCGCTCGAACCGTATGTAGAGTCCAATCTGCGCATGTTCGTGCGCCGCGACCGTAACCACCCCTCGGTTTTCGTATGGTCGATCGGCAATGAGCTTCCCGGATGGAGCGACAAAGACGCTTGGCACAGATGCGGAATGAGGCGTGACCGGTTTGAACGATTCGCCGCCGCGATAAAAGAGGAGGATGCCACACGTCCCGTTGGAATAGGATGTTGTCATCTCGACACGCTCGAAAACCTCCCAGGACTGTACGAGCCCTTGGATATCGTCGGATGGAACTACGCCGAAAAATACGTTCCTTTCAGGAAGAAGTATCCCGGCAAGAACGTCCTCTATACCGAGAGCGCGAGCGCGCTTTCGGAATACGGGTATTACGAATTTCCAGTCGCCACCCACAAAGAGGGGTACAGCAGGGATGTGCTTCGCGTAGGGTCGTACGACCATTGCGCCGCGCCGTGGAGCGACATTCCCGATCATGAATTCGCCAGAATGGAACGCGACGGATATTGCGGCGGCGAATTTGTCTGGACGGGTATAGATTATCTCGGAGAGCCAACTCCAATCGCTAACGGCGCGAATTTCGGGATATCCACGAACGAGCACGTCCTCGCGAGAAGTTCCTATTTCGGTGCGGTGGATCTTTGTGGATTTCCCAAAGACCGCTTTTATCTTTACCGTTCTCTTTGGAATGAGAAATCGGAAACGGTGCACATAGTTCCCTGTCACTGGAATTTCGAAGGCACCGCGCATGCCAGGCCTGTTTATGTATATACTTCCGGCGACAGCGCGGAACTCTTTCTTGACGGGCGCTCCCTTGGCGTGCGCCGAAAATCTGATCCGCCGCAACGATTCGTCGGATGCACTAACGGCTATTACGACGTGTGTTCGCGATATCGTCTGAGATGGTTTGACGTGCCTTACTCTCCCGGCGAGTTGAAAGCGGTCGCTCGGCGCGGCGGAAAAATCATCGCTACGGCGTCGTTGAAGACGGCTGGACGGCCTGTGCGCCTGAGGATGGTCGACGATCCGTACAATCCACCCGGAGCGCGCACTCGCTTTATTCGCGTCGATGTCGCGGATGATGCCGGGGTGCATTGTCCGCATGTGTCAAAGAGAGTGTCGTTCTCCGTTTCGGGTCCGTGTGAGATTGTTTCACTTGCCAACGCGAATCCCAAGGGATACGATTCGTTCAAAAACGTAAAATCGCATCCCCTCCATTGCGGACGTTGTTTTGCCGTCGTACGCCGAACGGGACCTGGGCGGGCCGTGCTTTGCGCTTCTTCCGACGGTCTTGCGCCGGCGGAAATCGAAATTCAAAGATAAACAGGGATTAAGTCCATGAAGAAAATGATTGCAGTTCTGTCGATCGCCGCCGTTTCGGCATGTTCCGTTTTCGAAGCGTTTGCCGAGGAGCCGGCGGTGAAGGGGAAGTGGTGGACGATGAACACGACGAACACTATCGGCGGCGTCCACAGGTTGAGGGAGTTTTCCGCCGGAAGGTTCGACGTGTGGGGGCGCCGGGGGAAAGCCCATCTTAAATTTGCGCAGACGGACATCCTTCGTCGGGTCGACCGCGACATGTGGACGCAGGAGATGTTTGTGTTTTCCTGCAGATCGGCGACGGGGCGTCTGATTCGCGTCACGCCTCTTGTGGAGGTGTCCTGCGGAAAATCCAACAGGCTGTACCGTGCAGAGAAGATAATTTGGCGCGGCAACCAGTGGCGTAATTTCAGTTTTCCGCTCAACAAGCTTTTCCCGCTCGGGGACACCGGCGTGAAGGTGACGCGCATGGGATTTACGATCGACGTAGAAAACTGGAACCCGGGCGAGAGAGGATGGGTGGAACTCAAGAACATCCGCATCTGCAAGGAGGGAGAGGTTTCGTTTTCCGGTAATGTCGCGGAGGATTTCATAAAGGTCGTTTCGTCGCGTCCACCGCATCGCTTTGCAGCGCGTCCCGGGGCGCTTAAAGTCTTTTTTGCTTTCGACAACGAGGATCTTGTCGATTCCGTGCACGAACGCTCCGGCCGCCGAGATCCCCAGCAGGACGGAGGTTTCCGCGAGCGTCTACTCGAGCATCTCGACGGAACCATCGCGTGGACGCAGAGACTCGAAGATGCCGATGCGATAGTCTATTCGCGCGCCCGTGCGGATCCTTCCCTCGCCACGAATATCGTGCGTGCCGTGCGAGAAAGAGGCATTCCGCTTTACGCCGCGAGTATTGTCGCAGACCCTGAGATCCGGGCGATATTGCCTTGTTCTCTCGAGAAGCGCGACCCCGCAGGATTTGCTCCGCGTCGCCGCATCGTCGCGGCAGAGAAGAACGGTCTTTCCGAGGGGCTTTCGACGGCGACATTTGGCGTATACCGCTCGTGCACGGCGGCGAAAGATGCAAACGTGCTGCTTTCGTTCGATGACGGCACTCCGGCGCTTCTTGAAGGGCGCTGCGGGAAAGGGCGCGTCATCTACCAGATGACGGCCATCGGACAGACCTTGCTTCCCGGTAAAAAGGCGTATGACGCGTTTTTCGCCCGTGTCATCGGGCGCATATCCGGGCGAACGATACCGGAGGCGCCTTGCAGCGAAAGCGCGTTTGCGTTAGGAGATGGATGGTTTCGGGGTATTGGAGCGGGGACGTTCGGGCGTTTCGGATGGGAGATAGGCTCTGGACTTCTTGTGGAGCGCCTCGGGAATACCTTCAGGGTTTCGCATGGCGACAGCGAATATTCATTCCGTTCGCATGCGGACAGAACGGCGTTGAAACGGGAAATGACTTTTGACGGCGACAGCGTTTCACCTCTCAGTTTCGGCGGAAAAATCGCCGTCAACGGACGCAGCTTCGCGCGTTTCGACGGTTCGCTAGCATTCCCCGGGACCAGATGGGAAATATATGAAGAGCATATCGACATGGATGTGTCCGGGCCATTGAAGAAGATCGCCGTGCCGACCGTTTCAGGGGTAGTGGTTGTGGATGCGCTCGAAGGAAAACTTCCGCATCCCTCGCAGTGGAGCGAACCGTGGCTTCTCATGTTCGACGGGACGGAAAAAACGGCTCCTCTGGCGGTCATTATGTCGAAACGCCCCGATTCCGCTGGAATTATCGTCGAAGATGGTGCGCCGGCGGCCGTTTCGTTTAGACGCAAAGGCGGTGCTGGGACTTTCGTCACTCTATGGCCCTACGGCGTTGCAACCGTTGATACGTCAGGTTGGGCCGTTCAAGGCGTTTCTCCTGAGACGCTCGGGCGCATCCGTTTCTGGTGTCCGCGCGCGTTCTCCTATCCTTACGCGCTAGACGAGAAATTCCGCGTCTCTTCCGACGGAAAGCGTTTCGAGATCGTCGATACGTTTCGCTACCGCAGAACGCCGAACGACTGGAATATTGTTCCCGAAGCGTACGCGAGCGTGCCGCCGCTTGCCCGTCTTATGTCCGATATGTTTTTCACGCGGGATCGCGTGGAACCGCGTTTTGCCACGAAATTCGGGGATTTCGCAGATGTCGCCGGCAGAGAGTCTGTAACTTGGTCTCTTCCCGTCCCCAGACCCGATCTTTCGCTGCTGCCGCGTACGCTCGCGTTCGAAAAATACCGGGCGATGGCCGACACCCAGTTCAGGCATGCGGTAAAGTATTCGTGCGGCGGGCGCACTCCGCTCGACGGACGCACTCTGGCGTTTCCGCGCGGCCGTCACAAACCGACATCGTACAATCTCGATATGCATACGATGCTCCTCGGTATGTGTCGCTGTCTGCCCAATCCGTATTCCTACGATGCCGAAAACCGCAAGTCGATGTACCGGCGCGCGAGACTTCGGGAAATGGAGCCGCTCGAGGTCGCGCCGTACAAAATGGCCGTCAGGTACAGACGCGAGCCTTTTACCGGGTATCCCTACACGATTTACATGCATTCGTGGAGAAACATTATAACTTCGTTCGATCCGCCGAATCTTGGCTCTACTACTATGTATGGAGATTCCAACGAAACGGTGCGCATGATTCTGGCTACGATGCAGATGTGCGCGGATCGCCACGGACAGCGGGACGCGGTCATAGCGAACTGGGAGACCTTGAGGCGGCTCGTTCCGTCTTACACCTTCGCTCTCGACGACTGGCTCGTAATGTGCGCAGGATGCATAGAAGACTGGGCCGTTTCGGGGATCGACATGCTCAATACGGAATACGGAACGATGTGTTCGCTCGCGCGTCTTGCAGAAATCGCCGGAGACAAAGATCTTGAAACCGTCGCGCTATATATGGCCGCACGCCGCGCCGTACCCACCCTCGCCCGTTTTCGCCTTCCCGCGTATTTCTTGTCGCGGGGTTTTGTAAAGAATCGCGAACACTTCGCTTATTCCGACGGATTCGGAGAATCCGGACCGTCCATGCATCAGTGCCGTCCGGGCCGCAGGGTCTGTGAAGTCGATCTTTACGACATGTCGCAGGGGATTCCTCAGGATCTCATATCGCTTTACGACAGGTACGCGAAGCGTGCCATCCGCGACAATTACATACCCGTCGTGCGTGCCGCGACGCGCAAGGAAGGTTTCAACTATATCATGTGCGCCATTCTCGCGCTCGGAGGGGACGTCCCCGAAGCTGAAATGATAGAAAAGATGGAGATGGTCGCCGCCGATGCCGGATTCGAACGCTTCCTCCGTTCGGACTGGCCGGGAATGGATACGGGCAGTTTTCTCGAATTCGTTTTCGCCAAGTACCGTTCGACGCCGCGCATCACCGACTGCCGAGACATGGATCTTCACGACGCCTGGTACGATCCGGCGAGCGGCATGTTCGGATTCGAGGCGACGGCCGGAGAGTGCGGGGTTCTTGAAATCGGCGGAAAACGGGTGGAAGGTCTCGTTCCGGGAGTGCGGGTCAGAAAGGAGTTCAAGGTAAAATGAAAAAGATGTTTTTCGTTTGCGTCGCGTGCGTTTTCGCGATTGAAACCGTCGCGGCCGGGTTCTGGCAGCCGTTCCGTCTCAACGGCGGCGGTGCGGATATGCACGTCGAGTCCGTCGATCGCGAATCGTTTTTCATCCGGGGAAAACGGACCGATAAGAAAGTCGCCAACCCGGGCTGCATCGCGATCGGTACGCTTAATCAGGAGACGTGGACCAATACGCGTCTGGCGATGAGCGTCCGAAGCGAAAATGGCCGCAAAGTCGCCGTGACGGTCTCCCTGTCGTTCAGACGCGGCAAGGAGGCGTTCACGAAAAGTATGAAATCGTTCACCGTTTCCGGCAAAGGCTGGCGGGAGTTGTCGTGGTCGCTCGACAACGATTTCGCGCTCGGAGACGGTTCGATCAAGGTTTTCCAGGCGAAGGTCATCGCGTGGATGGGATCGTGGGCAAGCGGCGAAGAAGGAGGTGTCGAGGTCAGGAATTTCCGCATCGCGCAATCTTCCGATGCTGTGCGTTCGTCAAGATGGATAAAAGGCGACCGCTTCGTCAACGTTCCGGCGGAGAAAAAGTCGCCTCCGGCGCGTTCGCCAGACGCACTTGCTGTCTATTTCGCTTTCGACAACGAAGATGTCGTCCCGCATCCCATAAAAGGATGGAAGGGCGAGGTCGATCCGCCCCAGTTCGGCGGGTTTCGGGAAATCATGCTGGAGCACACCGATGCGAAGGCGTATGTCGAAACGGATCTTTCGCGTGCCGATGTAATCGTCTATTCCCGTTGCCGGCCCGATTCTGCACTCGCTTCGAACATCGTCGCCGCCGTACGGGAGCGCGGAGTGCCGCTGTACGCGGCGGGAGAAGTGCGTGATCCCGAGATCGACGCGATTCTGCCCTGCGAAATTGGCCGCGAGGAGCTGGAGGATTTGCCGCGGCGCGAGCGGATTGTTCCGGGTAAAGGGTGGCTGTCGGGGTTGAGCGACGCCGCTTTCGGCATCTACCGCACGATCCGCGCGAAGGACGGCGCGAAAACGTTGCTGTCGTTCGCGGACGGCACGCCGGCTCTCGTCGCCGGTCGTTGCGGGAAGGGCGTTGTGATGTACAATATGCTTACGATTGGTTCATCGCTCGTTCCGGGGAAGGAGTCTCCCGACGCGTTTTTCATCCGTGCGATCGGATGGCTATCCCGCCGGAATCTTCCGGAACGCGAGCGCGCTATGCAAAAGCCGGATGCGGAAGGCTGGTACGAAGGTGTCGGTGAAGGCGCCATAGGACATTTCGGCTGGAACCGAGGCAGCGAATTACCTGTAGAAAACCTGTCTTCTCGTTTTGTTGTTTCGAAAGGCGAATCGTGGTACGAAATGCACGTTCCCCGTGAAAAGCCCGATGTTCCCCGCAAGATGACTTTCGTGTGCCGCAATATAGATCAGATGGCATTCGGAGGTGATGTTTCCGTTGAAGGTGAAAAAGCCTACCGCATTGACGCATCCCTCGCGTATCCCGGCATAAGATGGGATATTTATCGCGGAACGATCGAAGTGTTCATGCGCAACCAGTTCAGCTTCGTGGCTGTTCCCGGACGAGACGGGATAAGAATCTCTGATTTTACGACGGCGGCGGCCAAAGATATCGCGGTTTCGGATATGTCTGCTCCGTGGATTCTTGTCTACAACGGGGATTTTCGTGATTCGCCGCTGTTGCTTGTTTTGCAGAAGAGGCCTGCGAAAGTCGAAGTGATGCGCTCGGGCGTATCTCTTGAAGGACTGCGAATTAAGGCTGCCGATCGTAGCGTTGGAGTCGTTGTGCCTACACGAATACACGGTTCCGCGTTCGTTGATACGACGAAATGGACGCGCGAGATTCCTTCGGCGACGCTCGGACGTATCCGTGAATGGGTGCCGCGCGCGTTCGCATATCCGATTGCTTCGCGCGAAAAGTTCAAAATCGACGAAAAGGCGAAACGCGTAAGAATTCGTGATGAATTCTCGTTTCTCTTCTGCCGGGACGATTGGGGAACTCGGCCGCAAAAGTACGCGGCGCTTCCTCCCGTGGCGACGCTTCTTGCAGGGCGCGGAACGGAACGGGGTGATGTCATCGTTGAAGTAGGCGAGGGTGCGGAAGATTCGCGTCTTGTGACGCGAGCTGGCAATCTCTGGATTCGTCCCGACTCTTCGATCGTAGAATGGTCAACGCCGCTTTTCAAGCCGGATTTGTCGTTTCTTCCGCATGTCGTTGGAGAGGCGAAAGTGGATGCCGCCGCGAACAAGGATTTTTCGCAGGGCGTGAAATATTCGAGCGGAGCGACGCCGATGAACCACAAGGGACAGAAATTCGGGCGTCTGAGAAAAGGAACCTCCACCCATCTCAACATGCACGGCATCCTTCTCGGCATGGGCCGCTGCACGCCGAACCCGTACATCTATTCGGAGGAGAACCGCCGGCTGCTGCGACGTCGATTGGCCTGGCGGCTTCTCGAACCGCTCGAGGTTCTTCAGTACAAAATGGCGGTCGCCTGGCGGCAGGAGCCGTTTTCCGGCTCGCGCTATACCATCTACATGGATTCGCCGCGCCGCATGGCCAACGAATTCGAGCCTCAGGAATACGGATCGAAGACGATCTACGGCGATTCGAACGAGACCGTGCGCATGATCGCGCACGCGCTGCAGATTGCCGCCGACCGTTTCGGGCAAAGCGGCCTGATCAAGGCCAACTGGGACGCGATTTCGCGGCACGTCGCCAGTTACGAACTGTTTATCGACGATTGGGGGATTCTCGCCAGCGGCTGTCTGGAGCTTGGCGGAAGCGGATCGGTCGATATGCTGAACGGCGAGTTTTCCTGCTGGATGTCGTTTGCACGTCTTGCTGAAATCGCGGGCGACGAGCCTTTCCGCGCGCAGGCGTTTTACCGTGCGGCGCGACGCATGTGTCCTACTCTCGCGCGTCAGAGGGCGCTTGCGTACTTTAAGGAAAACGCTCTTGCAGAGAACATCGATATGCTGAGGATGTCTGTCGGCTTCGGCGAGGGTGGAGCCGTTTTCCAGCGCAAGACGACACGCATTCTTGATATCGATCTTTTCGATATGTCGCAGGGTACCCCGCAGGATCTCGTCTCGCTCTACAGCTGGTACGGCTGGGGGGAGATGCGCCGCGACTATTTCCCGTATGTCGCGGAGAAAACGCCGGCGAACGGCCTGAACTACCTGACGCTCTCCTTCCTGTCGATGGGGTCCGACCTGCCGGACGCCGAAATCCGCGCACGTCTCGATGCGCTTGTGGCTCGGACGCTCGAGCGAAAAAAAGAGTGGCGCGACTGGCCGGCTATGGATTCGGGGAGTTTTATCGAATGGACGCTTCACAGGCTCTACCGCTCGCCGTATGTGACGGATTGCCGCGACGCGTTCGTGCACGACGCCGTGTACGACCCGAAGACGAAGACGGTGACTCTCGATGTCACTCCCGGTGAAAATTGCAGAATCGCGGTCGACGGAAAGCGGGTGACGATCGGATCGGCAGGGCGGCAGAAACTTCGTGTCACCGTGAAATAAAAGTTGATATGTCAATTGACATGGCCGTTTTTCTTTAATGCTAAAATAATAAGCAAAAAAGCCAATGGAGACGATAGGATGAAACGATATTTCATGTCGGGCATTGCCGCGCTTGCGGCTTTAATCTGTCCTCTTTACTCGTTTGCAGATTCGTTTACAGGGCCGGGACTTTTCACGGATACGACAAAATGGAGCAACGGCAAACTCCCTGCCAACGCTGACAATGTTAATGTGTATATCAAGGGGCTTTGCGGTGCGACAAACGTGTCGGAACGGCTTGAAGGCGGAAGATGGTTTCATCTGGGATGCAATGCTTCCGGGTGGCTGGAAGTAAAGGACTGCGATTTTTATTTTAAAGATTTCCGCCTTGGGAAAGCAGGATATACGGGTATATACAGGCAAAACGGAGGTTCTCTTTGGTTATCGAGCGACTCTACGGCACTTGGATACGAGAGCGGGTATCTAGAGGCGGGGATGATTCTCGAAAACGTCGCCGTGACTAACAAGGCGATCAAAATCGGAAACACGGCTCCGAAGAACAACTGTCGGGGGAGCGCCTACTTATCCGCGACAAATTCGTCGTTCAAGTCGTCCGGGATAATTTCGACGGCGAATGGCGGGTGCGGCATCTTTGACGACTGCCGGATAACGGGCGGATACTTGCGTCCGAGCAACGGATCGATCGCTTTGATCGGCAGTGTGTTCACCAGCGAAAGTGACGGGGCTCTTTATCTGGGAGCGTCGGCCGGCGGCGTCGGTACGCTTGCCGTCACCAATTCCGTTTTGAATTTCGGAGAGAAAACCTATCTGGGCGGCGCCAATGGCGCCTGCGGTGAACTGGATCTGTCGGGATCGTTCTGGACGAACAAATATCAGGTGTATGTCGGCAGCGCCGCAGGATCGACAGGCATCGTCCGTTCGGCGAATTCAGTTTTGACCTTTAACCATGAAGGATATGTCGGGAATGGGAAAAACAGTTTCGGCGAAATGGTTTTAGGCGGCGGAACCAAATTTAAAGTGGCAAGTTATTTTTACGTCGGCTACGGTTCGAATGCCGTCGGACGGCTTGTCTACGACGGCATGGATTGGGCGGACAATTCCGTGAGCCAATACCGTTTCGCCTATGAAGTTGATTCGATCGGCAGTGTCGTCTACAGAAACGTTGAGGGCCGCCGTCAATATCCGTTGGCGCACGTCTTCAGCGAAGCCAATACCAACGGCTATGCCGAAACGGTGTTTGACAATTCCCATTACTCCGCCGGGGCGTCCGCCTATTTTGGACAGACTAAGAGAAAAGCGCGCGTCTCGGTGGTGAACGGGGGAACGTTCGATGTCGTCAGCGACGATACCATTTGGATTCCGAATGCCGCGGGCGGCGACGTGCGTTTTTTTGTGACAAATTCGCCGCTTTTCCGCCTTCAGGCGAACGAGTTGAAGCACGAGAAGGGCCAAGCCCAGCTTCATCTGACGTTCCACGATTCGACGGCGCTGATCTGCACGAATTCGACATTCCTGATGGCGCAGGGGACCGGTTCGAAAGCGTCGATCACGCTTTCCGGCGCATCCTCGGTGCTGATCGATACGGTCAAGTGCTACACCGCGGGCGAGAGCGTGTTCGCGCTCAACGGCGGCACCTTGACCTTGGGCCGCGTGACCCAGGGCGTGCCCGTGTTCCAGTTCAACGGCGGTACGCTCAGGTCGAAATTGGAGACAAGTTCTTGGATTCCCGCCGCGTCCGACTGTACCGTTCTCGCGGGCGGTGCGGTGCTGGAGGCCAGCCACGCGATGACGTTCCCCGCCGCTCTCGCGCACGGCGGGGAAGCGGCGAAAGACGGCGGTCTCGTGAAAAAAGGTGCCGGTACGCTGAAACTCACGGCGGCGGCGCACAGCTTTACTGGCGACATCACGGTGGAGGACGGCGTTCTCGATCTGACGGCCATTTCCGGCTGGACGCTCGCCGCGGGGCAGAAGATCGGCGGCGCGGGAACGCTGAAAGTCGCGCAAGGCTTCACGGCGGGTGGGATTTCTTATACGGCCGGACAGGGCGCGCCGCTGACGGTCGACGGCACGGTGACGTTCGCTCCCGGGAGCACCGTCACGCTCAAGGGGGTCGATGACGAGGCGGTTAAACGCAACTTCGTGCTTCTGCGGGCGTCGGCCGTCGAGGGGGGCGGAAATCTTTCCGTCGGCGGTCTTCCGGAAGGGTGGACCGTCAGGGTGAACGGGACCACCGTCCGGGCGGTCCACCCCAGCGGCCTGCGCCTGATCGTCAGGTGATGAAAATGAAGGGGTGACGATGACGACAAAAAAGAGTTTCGCGTTTCTGCTGGCCGGACTTCTCTCTTTCAGCCGCGCGGCGGCGTCCGGAGAGATCGTTCTCGGCGATTTCACGACGGAACGCTTCAAATACAGCAAGCTCCATCTTCAGGGTATTGCCTGCGACGAGACGGGAATCTATTACGGTTTCGCCGACGGCGTTACGAAAACCGACTGGACGGGGAGGGTTCTGGCGCAGGGGGCGAGCGCCTACGGTTCGTCCGGGCATATCGGCGACGTGTGTCTTCATAACGGACTTCTCTATGCGACGAGTTGGCGGACCAAGCCGGGAACGGCGAAACCCGGCGGCGCGCCGGGATCTGAGAATTCCGGCAGAGAAGGTCTGATACAGGTTTTCAACGCCGCCGATCTTGCGATGGTTCCGGAGAAAAACAGAGTATTGCCGTATTCGACGGACGGGATCGAATTTTACGACGGGGCGTTTTGGATCGGACTGCCATATTCGGGGCCTTATCCGCATACGAACATGACAATCGCGGTCTGGAACGAGGATTTTTCCAAAGAGCTTTCTCGTCCCGTGCATTATTCGGACGGCACAAAACTCCTTTATACTATGCAGACTCTCGCTGAGATGGACGGCCTTCTCTGGCATGGTTGCTATGTCGACGAGAATTGGTACAGGGCCAGGAAACTTCCGGTGCCTGCGAACAGGACGTATCTAACGGACAAGATGGGGAATATCGTCTACGCGACATCCGTCTGGACGGCCACGGGAATCGCCATGGTGCCCGAATCGCTTTCCCGTGGTCGCCGGCTTATCATTACCGCTGGCGACGCGAAGTCGGGGGGAGCCCGTGTGGATGTCCGCTTTTGGGAATGGCTCAACGGAGAGCTTGTTCCCTACAGGCCGGTAAATTCGTTTTCCGGCGCGAGCGATCTGTTTTTCCTTTGCGAATCCTCGGCATACGGACTGACCCGTGACGATGAATGGCAACTTGGTCTCAAATACCGTGTCGGGCGGCCAGAGACAATATGCTCGACACTCGCAGACTCCATGCGCTGCGTGCGCAATGGATGCCTTGACGGATTCGCGGCGCGCACGGTCGCGTTGGCGGCGGGGGCTGCGGATGTGTCCGACGTCGCGCATGACGCTCTCGTCGCGCGAATGGAGGATCTTGTCCGGCTCGTGCGCGCGAAGCAGCCGTCGGCGAACATTCTCCTTGCCTCCGTCGCGGCCAATGATGACGTCAGAGGCGCACGACGCTTGAACCGGCGGCTCTACGCCCTCGCAAAAAAACACGGAGCGGACTTCATTGATTGCGTGCCGGATGAACTCTTCGCATACTGCGAGTCGCGCTCGCGCATACGTTACGGACGCTGGTTGAATAGTTATCACGATGCCATTGTGTATAAAATCGGCCTCAAAGGAAAGCATCTCAAAAAGCCTTACACGACGATGGACGAGGCTATGGGGATCATTTCCAAAGTGCGCGATTATTCCGGCGGTATGCGTCAGATCGTCTATCTTTGCGGCTGGCAGTTTGATGGACATGATTCGAAATACCCGTCGTGGTCGCAGGTCGGTGAGCATGTGGATTACGCCGAAGAGAAAACGCCGCTTCTCGCGCTTAGGCGTTTCATCCGCGATGCACGCTCCCTTGGCGCCGACGTTTCGCTGCATGTCAACATGAACGATGCCTACACGAACGCCCCCGACTGGAAGGCCTATGTCGACGCCGACGCCGTCTGCCGCCGCAAGGACGGTTCTCTGCAGCCGTATCAAGTGTTCGACGGAGAACAGAGTTATCAGATCAACCATGAGAAAGAATGGAATAGCGGGCTCGCGCGCAAGCGCATAGACGCGCTTCTTGATATGATTCCGGAATTGCTCGAGTCGAAGACGATACACATCGATGCCTTTTTCGGAGACGCTTCGCCGTATCACGGGCTCGAATACAAGGATGATATGAAGTGGTGCGATAGAATTGTCGATTACTGGCGAGAGAAGGGAATGGACGTTACCACAGAGCTGTTGAGCGACGTGGATCAGATTGGATATTTTCCGATGGTCTACCACCATAATATCGACGAGCGCCACCGTGTCGCGGTAGATCAGCGCGTCCTGTGCGGCGGCGACGGCGAATGGAGCGTGCGTAATATGAATTTCTATTCGTTCGACGATGCCTGGAAAGCGCGCACTCCAGACGCCGGCGTGGTTTATCCGGAAGCGTGGGGAGAAGGTCATTTTGCGGATATACGCAGACATCGCATGGCGAACGACGAGACGTTTCTTTCGAAACTCGTGCGTACGACGATGTTGAACGCTTGGTACAACAAGTTCCGCCCCGTCCGGCATACCGTCGATGCCGCTGTCTATCGTGTCGAATGGACGATGGATGTTCTTTCCGAGGTGCGGTTGTCGAATCGTCGGCTGACCGTGACGCAGCGGGGCTGGACGGTGGTGGAGAACGGGAATTATTTTCTCGATTATCCCGACGGAAAACTCGTCGTGTATTCGACGGACGGCGGTCGTTTGACGTTTATGCTGCCGCCGCTCCTGCAGTCGGAGCGTGTTTTTCGCGGTCGTACATGGCCGTCGGGGGAAAGCGTGCAGGCGGATAGTGAAGCGGGCCGGCTGACGCTTGAACTCCGAAAGGGGACGGCGGTTGTGCTTTTCCCCGAGGAATGACGCTTGTGAAAGGGAAATGCCAGAATGAACAGACGGGAATTTGTGACACTCGGCACAGCCAGTGCATTCGTCGGTGCGGCGGGAGCTTCTGCGGAAAAAGCACTCCGGCCGCGTCCGTGCGATGCGTTCGATGCCGCGGTCGCGACGATCGACGCCACCACCCCGGGCGATGAGGTCGCGCGCAAGGATGCGTTGGCCGTGATACAACGCGAGATAGCGGCGATGGGGCGCAAGGAACCATATAATGCGTTTCTGCGCGGCGGGCTTGCCCTCCCTGCGGAAGAGGTGGCTGCCATTCACGCCGCTTATCCACCGCTCAAATGGTACGATCATGCGTTTGATAAGGTTCTCCGAGAGTTTCAGGAGACGAAAGTTGACGGGGATATTCCGGCTGTGTGGTATGTCTACAACATGGGTATCGTTGTCAAAACGGCCGCAAGCGCGTTTTCTATTGATCTCTGCCACCGCAAAGCGCCGCATTTTGCACCGTTTCTCGATTTCGCGCTGATTACCCATAATCACGGCGATCATTTCACGCAGGCGTTCGTCTCGGCGATGGGGCGAGCAAAGAAGCCCGTGATGAGCAATTTCATCTTGATGTGGGACAGTTACAGCCGGCTTGAACGGGAGACGAAAAAATTCAAGAATGTTACCGTCACCGGCATTGCGGCCGATCACAACAAACATCTCCCCAAGGCGGTGACATGTTTCGAATGCCGGATGCCGAAGCGCGATGGAGGCGAATTCACGCTTTTCCATTCTGGCGACTGCTGCAGAGCCGACCACCTCGCTCCGTCGGTGAAGGAGCCGGACATTTATTTCGGGCATTGCGCCATAGGTCTGGATTTCAAGACGGCGTGGAAAACGACGATGCCCGCGAAACTGATGGTGCCTCTCCACCATCAGGAACTCGGGCATCTCGGCGGCCCGTGGAGGTGTGTTGGATTTGATCAGGAGCCGCGACATGTAATCAATGCGCTGCGTCCGTTAGGAGCGCGTGTCATGATGCCGGTGTGGGGCGACAGGATTGTGTGATATGACGCTCTGTGCACTTTTGCTGGCGACGCTCGTTCCGGGCGTCAAGATTAACGGCGTCTGGCATGATTCCCGCTTGGCGGACGCGAACGGGCTCGTTCTGTCGGAAGCCGACGGACGTGTCATCCTTGAAAACCGAAGTTCCCGATCTGTGCGCCTGCAGGAACTGGGGTGGCGCAAAGAGGCGCGGGACGAATTCGATGTCGCGGGGCTGAAAGTCTATCTCGAAGGCTGGCAGATGGCTTCTCCGTGCGGCGTCAGGGGGTTTGATGACGAACCATTCGATTATTCCGCGGAGTATCTTCATAATTGCATCTCCACTCCTTCGGATTTCCGTCCCGGTGAACGAGGGCGATTCCTCTCCGATCATCAGTGTTGTTTTCGCAGACCGGACGGGAGGATGAGGCTGTATGGTTTTACCACTGGAAAAGATATGTTTGGACATTTCCGCATGAAGCTCGATAAGGACGGTGTTCGCGAGTTTTACGCTCTTTCGGCATGCGACGGGGCTGTGCTTTCTCCCGGTGGCAGAATCGTGTCCGAACGCCTTGTAACGATGGAGGGGGTCGACACAGAGGAGCTGTTCGGCCGTTTCGCCGACCGCTGGGCGGCCGACTCCGGCGCTCGCCGCTGTTTTGCGCCGCCCGTCGGCTGGTGCAGTTGGTACTATTATTTCGACAAGGTTGCGTTGTCGGATGTTCTGGAAAACGCCGATTGGCTGAGGGAGCACCGTGCGGACGGATTTGAGAGCGTTAAAGTCATTCAGCTGGACGATGGTTATCAGACGGCGCTTGGAGATTGGTTGTCGACGAACGAAAAGTTTCCTGGCGGATTGCGGCGTTTCGCAGCCGAGGTGAAAGCTCGCGGTTTCATTCCGGCTGTATGGGTCGGGCCTTTCATGGCAGAGGAGAATTCCCGTCTTTTCGCGGAGCATCCAGACTGGATGGTCAAGGGGCCTGACGGCAGGCCGTTTTCTCCTCTCGGTTGGAGAAAGAACCATAAGGTGTATGCGCTGGACGGCACCAACCCGGCGGTGCAGGATCATCTACGCACCTTGTTCAGAACCCTGAGGGGCTACGGCATAGATTACGTGAAACTTGATTTCTGCATGATTGCCTCATCTGTGCGGGGAGCGCGTTATCACGATTCTTCCGCTACGCGTGCGCAGGCTCTCCGCCGCGCGTTCGAGGCGATCCGCGAAGGCTTTGGCGAAGACGGTTTCATTCTCGGCTGCACGGCGCCGTTCGGTCCTCTTGTCGGAATAGTAGACGCGATGCGCTCTTCAACGGATATTACTCCGTATTGGGCGCCGGAGGGGAAGTGGCATGCCGAAGCCCCGACTGTGCCGAACGTCTGCCGCAACATCATCAGCCACAATTACATGAATGGACGGCTTTGGATCAATGATCCAGATACGCTTATCGTCAGGGACGATGCGACAAAACTCCTGAAAAACGAAGTCGAGCTATGGGCCGAGGCCGTCGCGCGGGTAGGAGGGTCGCTTATGCTGTCGGACCGTTTTTCGACTCTTTCGCAGGAACGTCTGTCTCTCGCCAGAAAAGTCGTCGATAGGATGGGTGCGTATATTGGGACTTTTCCGGCCGACCGCTGGGAACGAACGGTTCCTGCCGTGTGGCGTTCCGTGCGTGACGGCCGCCGCACGGACGCGATATTCGATTTCGACAAAACGCATACCGTGAACGTTTCGGTAACGAAAGGATATTGGCGCGAAGAGGCGGGTATACGCAAATATGCGGTTGGTCGCGATCCGGCAACAAGCGAGGCGGAGTCGAAGTCTGCGTATGAAAGACCCGTCGGCGGAAAGGTTTGGAAAATAACTTCCTCAATGACTCTTGACGACGTGAACGCACTGAACGTTCTGCCTGGGGACAAGGTGCTTTTCGAGAGGGGGAACGTTTGGCGAGGACAGCTTCAGCCGCGTTCGGGAAAGCCCGGTCACCCGGTTATGTACGGCGCCTGCGGAGAAGGTCCGAAACCCGTGATACAGTCGAGTTATCCGCGGAGCCGTCCGCGTGACTGGAGAAGAGCGCAAGATTGCGGAAAAAACGTGTGGATGACGCAAAGCGATGTCGCGACAGATGTCGGCAACGTTGTCCTCGTAAAACGCGGCGGCCGTGTCGTGTGCGCGTTCAGAATGGCGAAGAAAGACGATCTCTCCGCCGATCTCGATTATTGGTACGATCCCGTCACGTATGCGGTGTATCTAGTATCGAAAGAAAATCCGGCCAGGCGCTTCGAGTCAATAGAATTGTGCGAAAAAGCCCATTGCGTTGAACATGCGAAAATGCACGATGTCGTTTATGACGGGCTTGCTTTCAGGTATTCGGCGGCTCACGGCATTGGCGGCGATGGCGTCAAACGCATCACGATCAAGAATTGCGATATTTCGTACATAGGAGGAGGGTATCTTTATTTCGACAAGAAAGGCAACGGTGTTCGCTACGGAAACGGCATAGAGTTGTGGGCGGATTGCGAGGACGTGCTCGTCGTGTCAAACAATGTCTGGGAATGTTGGGACGCGGCGCTCACGAACCAGTCAAACGAGGATGGCGTCGTACAGCGCAATATCGTATGGCGCGGCAATGAGGTCCGCAACTGCGAATATTCGTACGAATACTGGCAGCAAGGTGAACGCGCCCGCACTGAGAACGTTATTGTTGAGAATAACTGTTTCTACGATGCGGGCAAGGGCTGGGGACACCGTCAGCGTTGGAATCCGAACGCGGCGCATCTTATGTTCTACGATTCGACAGCGCATACCGAGGGTTTTGTAATACGGAACAATCTTTTTTCGCGGTCGGAAAACACTGTGTTTAGGCTCTTCAATGACATGCTGGAAAGCCTCGTCTTCTACGGGAACGAATGGGTCGCCGGGAGGGGAACGTTGTGTCGTTTCCACGGGAGACCGACGAAAAATCTCCTTTATCACTATCCCGACAGACTCGATCAGATGCACGATGACAATCTCGCGGAAATAGAATCGCAAACCGTTGCGCGGCCGCGTGTTTTCGCATCCTGGCAGATCGCGGAATTCAAGCGGTTCATAAACTCCCGGTAACGCCTGCATCTCTTTTCCGTCTCTCGGATGAAGCGCGAAGAATGATTTTTTTTTCGAGACGGACGTTTTTTTCATCCGTTTACATTGGATTCCTTCTTGGAAAGTCAGAATTGGGCCAATACCCGTTGCCTTGGCTGGGTTTATGAATAACCTTGAAGATGGAATCATTCGCCTTGCGGCACAATGTATTAAGGTGTACGGGGCATTGCCAATGAAGAAAGTTGGCGGTATGGGCTTTGCGGATCATTTTTCCGTTCATCTACTGGCATTGCGACGTCTATCTGTAGGGATACGCCGGCAAGATTCTGGGTGACAGAGTCGTGAAGTTTGCGGACTTGTACTGCGGTGAGATGGCGCACTATGGACTGTATCGCCTCGCAACTGCGAGAACGCGGATTTGACAGAAAAAAAAAACAAATATAATCCACAGCCATTTAAAGCAAAGAAAGGGCGAAAGCCGTGTCAAAGAGAGAAGCGATCAATGGAAGGCCGTATGCGGGAAATCCGCACGTACGGTTTGACGAGGGGGAAGCCGCATCATGCACCGCAGAAGCCTTGCTTCGGAGGGTACATTGCCGAAGGCAACCCGAAGGGCGCGCAAGCGTGTGCGCGGCAACGCCGAGGCGTGGGTTTCTACTCTACAAAGCAAAAGCAATCCTCGCTGCCATTATGGCGATGCCGTTGTTCGCAGTTGCAGACGCCGTGCGCGTCTATGATGTGGATGACTATGTGCAAGACGGACTTGTCGTGCATTTCGACGGCATTCGCAATGCGGGCACGGACGTAGCGCACAACGCCTCGGCGACCACGTGGAAGAACCTTGTGACGGGGCAACCGAACGCAGAATTTGTTGGCGATGCCGGGAACTGGAACGCGGACGGATACTATTTCAAAGGCACCGATTCGGCATACGCGATGATATCTTCGCCAGGCGTCGCTCTTGGAAAGTATGCCACAATCCAGCTCGCGCTGGATGCAACGCCCTCAGAAAACACAGCCTCCTATACGGGGCTCTTCCGCTCGTTGGGCGACATATCAGACAAACTGACGTTTTGGAGCGGCAGTAGCAGTAGCATTGCAATCATTACGCTCAAGGATGATGACTATTCCAGCGGTGGAAAAAAAAACAGGCCTGCGCTTTCTGGGTGGGAAGGGAAATACGTCACGGCAATACTCGGACATGGAAACAAGTATCTATTTCAGGGAACGACCCCTGAAAACAGCAAGACGAGATCCGCAATAGCAGCCGTTCCACAGGCGACTTATTCGTTTGGAGGAACGGACGCTGGCAGCAGATGGTTCAAGGGAACATATCATTCTCTGCGCATCTACACGAATGAATTGTCGGAGGCCCAGCTTGTGCAGAACCGCGTCGTGGACGAGGCGCGGTATCGTAATGAGGCAAGCAAGGGGAAGGGCAACGACGACGTGAACGTGATCGTGGCCTCGCACGCCGAAGGGGCGGAGGGGACGGAAGCGTGCGGCAAATGGCATATTCCCGAAGGGACGCACGTTTTCACCGCACCCGCGACCTGCGTTGTCGGCTCAAAGTTCTATACGCTGGACGGCTACACGGTAGAAACGTGGGACGGGACGGCGTGGGGCGCGGCGGTCACGAACAGCGGCGCGTCCTATGCGGCTTCTGCGTCGGGCGCGAAGGTTCGCATCACGTGGCTCTGGACGCTTACGCTTCGCGGCGCGGCGGATTATGACGTGGACGACTACGTGCAGGACGGGCTTGTCGCGCACTTCGACGGCATCCGCAACGCGGGGGCTACGGAAGCGCACGACCCCGACACTCGCACGTGGAAGAACCTCGTGGACGGGGGAGCGGATGCGACATTCAACTCGGACGGCCCGGCGTGGACGAACGGTGCGGCGTGCTACTTCAACAACAACGGCGCGGCCTACATAACGGAAGAACTTGACCTCGGTACGAACTTCACCATACAGCTCGCTACCGACATCGACCTTGACATTCAGCGTGTCGGCTCAACTTGGGGCGGATGGAATAGATATCGCAACTATTTCAATGCGCAGTCAGGCGATATCAACGGAATGTGGACGGACAACCACAGCGCGGCGTCAAAGAATTTCGTCGGCAAATTCGACAACTACAAATCATCGGGCAGATGCCGCCCGGCAATCTATCCGTGGGGCGGAAAATATGTCACCAAGATGCTTTCCCGGAATGGCAAGGCGTATTTCTTCGAGGGCGACAGCCTCCCAGACGGAACTGACATAGAAATTTCTACGCTTCCCGCCGCGCAGACATATTCGTGGGGAGGCCTCACGAATGAGACGATCAAGGGACATTTAGTCGTAGGCGCGTTCTACTCCGTGCGCCTCTACACGAACACGCTCGACAATGCGCAGCTCGCGCAGAACAGGCGCGTCGATGAAATCCGCTTTCGCGGCAATGGCGACGTGACGGTGGTGAACGGGGCAATCGGCGACACGGGAACGAACGGAGAAAGCTCCCTGTCGGATGGCGTTTACAATATCGAGACTGGGACATGGGCGATCACGGCGCCGGAAATCAAATCTGGCGGGCACACCTATCAGCCCAAGCTGCTTGTGGAGATATACAACGCGACTATTGGCGAATGGGTTGCGACAACTGCGAAGCCGCAGTGGGCGAACTCCTACACCATTGACAAGTCCGCTCTTGGCAATGGGCGCATCCGCTTGACTTGGACGTGGCAGATCCGCAAGGGTCTCATCATTTCGTTCTTCTGACAAGGAGCAATGAGCATGAATAAGAAGACAAGAATGGGCGTTGCTGTCGCGCTCCTCGCATTTGAATCTTTTGCCGCCTTGCCCGCATACGATACACTGATCGCCCATCGCGGCGAGTCGCTGGACGCACCGGAGAACACGCTCCCCGCCTACAGAATGGCGGTGGAGCGCGGCTTCGGGTTCGAGTGCGACATCTATCTTTCGAAGGACGGGCGCGTGTTCACGTTCCACGACAGGAACCTCAAGCGCACGACGGACGGTGCGAACACGAGCAAGTGTGGCGTTGTGACGTGGAGTGAAATCGAGAAGCTCGATGTCGGCAACTGGGGCAAATGGAAAGACACAAAGTTCAAGGGAACGCGCCCGGCGCTTCTGGAAGAGGTGCTGGCGCTCGCCCGCGACGGGAGGCAGATATACATCGAGATCAAGACGGGGCCGGAAATAGTTCCGCATGTCAAAAAGATAATTGATGGGCAGACGAGCGCCACGCCGAACAATGTGCTTTTCATTACGTTCAACAGGAAGAGCCAACGGCGTTACCGACTGAAGTTCGCGGACTCGTACTATGGCGAGATGGCGCACTATGGATTGTATCGCCTTGCAACTGTGAAAACGCGGATTTGACAGAAAAAAAAAATGATTATAATCTGAAGCCAATTATTAAAGCGAAGAAAGGACGAAAAGCGTGACAAAGAGAGAAGCACTCAATGGAAAGCCGTATGCGGGAAATTCGCACGTACGGTTTGACGAGGGGGAAGCCGCATCGACGGCAACGTCGAGGCGTGGGTCTCTACTCTACAAAGCAACAGTATTCGCCGCGCTTGCGGCAGTCGCCGTGCAATCCGCCATGGCGGCGGCGAAGCCGGTGCCGATCTTCGCGAAATACCGTTTCGACGCGAAGTCGAACCTCTACCCCGCAGGCGGCACGGCTAAAGTGGAG
>JAZOAC010000013.1:0-14820 GCA_045595285.1 Kiritimatiellia bacterium
TGTTCGTGTCCTCCAAATTTCGTCTTAGACTTCCTTCATCCACATCCTCACGGACATAAACTTGTCTTCGACTATCTGATTCCCCCTAACTGGCTCACTGGAGACTTACACTCCAGATGTTGTGTCATGTCCTGCGTACCATGAAGAGAAAGTGCGCCCATATGGACGCACCTTCACTATCATGTCGTTCGCAAATTGAAATGTTTGGTCGTATTTCGAGGGAACGACTTGTTAGCGTTGATGCTAAATTGTCTCTCGGCGCATTGGATTTCTCCCCGTTGCACCATAGTCTTGCGGTCACCCACAAAACGCCAATAATTATATCAAATTATCGTGCAGACGATCCATCAATGGGCAACTTTGGTAAAATATCGCGCATGGGATGGTTTTTGCAGTCTGCCAACAGACAATTAAATCCAACATATGGCGTTGGATTTAATTGTGTTGTTTCCGAAATTGATTACGTTTGGGGCAATGATATTTCCGGCGCTCGTGACGGGGCTTGCGGCATCGGAGGCCTTTTGTATCTGAAGAGAAACGGTTTTATCTATATTCCATTTTATGATGCATACGGTAATGTGCTTGGTTATACTGATGCGCATGGGAATGTTGTCGCGGAATATACTTACGACCCGTTCGGCAAGATTGTTGGCAAGGCAGGTGCAATGGCTGATGACTTTGTGTTCCGATTCTCAACGAAGTATTACGATGTCGAAACGGATTTGTATTACTACATTTATCGTTACTATAAACCTAATCTTATGCGTTGGCTCACGGAAGATCCGATTGCCGAAGATGGCGGCTTAAATCTTTACGGCTTCTGCGGAAACAATCCTGTGTGTCGATACGACAAGGATGGTCGAGCGTATTTCGCAGTTCGTGGTCTTGGCCCAATTCTAACGCCTTTGAAATGGTCAGACATTATGTCAGGTCTTCGATCTGCAATATGTCCTTTTGCATCTTTTTCGCAACGAGAACGAGATGTACTTGACAATGCTGCAGATTTTAACAATATCGAAATTTTACATGAGCAATTATTTTTTGAAGATGGAGGTGACATAAAATCAATAGGTTGGGGAAATGAAAATGGAGGGAGTTATATGTATAATGAAAATCCCAATCGATATACGAAAACAGACGTTGGATACGATGATTGTATTATGCGATTGGCGGTAGCAGAAGTTTCTCCGACTCATTATCAATTAACATGGATAGGAAGTAAATCAAAATGTAATTGTCAGGATTACGCATCTGCATTGAGAGCGAAATATCGAGAACTTGAAAATAACCCAGAAGTAAAATGCAGGTGCAAGAAAGGGAATTTTAAATGAAGAAACTAAGTTTTTTATTTATAAGTATTGTCGTTATTATAGTTGTAGGAATTCCTCTCTATGATATTGTTGCATATTACAAGAATAAATCATTGATAAGTCCTCTTAATGAGTTTATATATCAACTGGCATTTACAAACCATAAATACTGGGAACCAGTTGTCAAAATACCGTTAACGAATGATGTCTTGCGCACAGCAGTATCGCATATTCATCGTGGCAAATATGATGTAAATGTTTGGATACCCGAAAGAATGAAAGACTTTACTAAAATTAAGGAAGATATAAAAATAAAATGTACTTTTGAAAAAAACAATGAAACAATCTTTACATGTTGTTCAGGCGATAACTATAAACATTTTTGGACTTGGAGTCGAGGGAAAGATGCCGGAAGTTATGCATCGTTTTGCTATTATCATGTCATAGGAAATGTCCCACGAAATGAAAAAATATCTATTATAATAAAAGTATCAGGGGATATTGAAAAGTTTCTGCACGAGTATCCTAATGCATATATTGTTTTTAGAAAAGGGACTGATAAATGAATAAAGATTAAGCTTGTAGGTGAAGGAGAATAAAGGTATGGAAAATATTATAAGCGGTATTTGTTTTTTCGTGTTTTTGATTGGCACAGGTGCGATTTGGTTTGTGCTACCAACGCTTATTGCGTTCCCGTTTTTGTTTAGGTTAAGAAAAGGTGTATGGCGATTCCCTTGTAATCTTGTTGATGTTTTGACCATTTTGTCGGTTTGTATAATCTGGGTGTATTTTTCAGGAAAAGATAGTATGGGGCGGGGGCTTGGCTGGTTCGGCGACCTTATTGCAATAGGATTTGTTTATGGTATTTTGTTCGCATTGAGGACACTATTTATTTATAAAAATATACGATATCGCATGATGGCATCCATTGTCACATTAGTCTTAACTGATATTATTATGTTGTTTTTTGTTCTTACTGGGATTATTGGGAAAGAATGATTTAAAATATGAATTGAAATAGGAATAAATAGGATGAAAGTTTTTGTCAAGGCAGTTTTGATTGTAACCGTTATAGCTATATGTGCATTTGTGGCACACGATGTTCATGTTTATATAAACGGAGGTAGGCCTTGGTCTGCTACAATAGATGGGATTTGCGGTATATTTTTTACACCCAAAAGAAATTGTGTAGTGTTGAAAGTTCCTGTGGAAAATGAACATATGAAAGTGAAGGTCTCTCACCGGTGGAGGGGCAATTATCAGTTTCGATTGTGGGTGCCTGAGACAGATACTGGGATGCCTCCCTGCGTCGAACGAATAGGTCTTAATTGGCGGTTTATTGATAAGGATGGAAAGATAGTCTTTAATCAAATATCTCCACCGTCAGAATATTCACCTTGGGATAAACAACTTGTTGGAGTACCACATGGTTATGCAAAATCTTTTCTAATGTATACGACTCCTTGCGATGTTCCTTTGGATACATTCTTAGATGTGGAGATTGAGATTTTAGGTGAATTTGATAAGTTTGTAAAAGCTTGTCCAAAATCCTTTCTTTTGCTGATAAAAGAAAGGGACAAATAAATTTGATATAATGTGGAGCGTTCTTTCGGTGGATTATATTTTACGATGTGAAATGCAATAAGATCGAAGGAAAGACATAGGTCGGTGAACTGACGGAAGCGATTCTGATCCACCCCCGACTGCATTAAAGTTTAGCATCAACGCTAACAAGCTGTTCTAGCGAAACACGACCAAATATTTCAATACGGACAGCATGATAGTGAAGGTGCGCCCATATGGGCGCATTGTTGATTACATTAGAATTCTGAAAAGCAAACAACCTCTTTTCTTTGTTGCAGAAAACGTTTCAGGAATGCTTGCATCCCGAAATGCTTCAGCAGTGGAGAACATTATGAAGCTTTTTAAAGAGGCCGTAAAATCACGGATAATCGCGAATGGTTGCGAAGAGAACCGCGATTCGGTATAATTTGCGGCTGTTTTGCGTGATGCACACGCATGAAAGGATACAGGTAATGGCCAAGGAATCAAAAGCTGGCGAACGGGTTCGCATGTACCGCGAACGTCTTGACATGAGCATCTATGATTTGTCGCAGAAGAGCGGCATATCGGAGGATGTGATCAATTCCATCGAAAAGGGTGAGGTCCTCCCCGCGCTTGGTGTTCTCACGAAGCTTTCGCGCGCCCTTGGTCAGCGACTCGGCACGTTCATGGACGATCAGTTCAAACCGGATCCGATCATCACCCGCGCCGGAGAACTCGATGCCGTCAAGGTTGCGCATTCCGGGAAGACCGAAGCCGGCTACTCCTACTATTCGCTAGCCGTGGGCAAGCCCGACCGTCATATGGATCCGTTCCGTGTCGAGTTCGCACCGGATGCCAAGCCGATGGTCTCTTCCCATGAAGGCGAAGAACTCATCATCTGCATCAGCGGCAAGGTGAAGCTTTCGTACGGTAATGAGACAACCATTCTTGAACCTGGAGATACCGCATACTACAACAGCGTGGTCAAGCATACGCTTGAGAGTGCGGACGGCAATCCTGCGTCCATCTACGGCATTGTGTTCATGCCGTTCTGACATATACAGGTCGCCTCTAGATAATGTCCTGCGTACCAAAACCAGGGCCGACAGCATGAACTGTCGGCCCTAATCGCATCCCGCACAGAGCGGTCCGCATCAAAAAATCCCGTACAAGAGCCTTTGCAGTTCCATTCGATCCGTCTCGAGACGTACCACTTCGTCAACAGAAGAGTCGATTATTGCTAATCTGCGGTCGCTCGTTAACTTCACCCCTGGAAAAACATCCGCCGTTTGTACAGTTTCAAGGTCCTCTCGGTCTCCCGAAAAGAACCTAATGAATTTCCGGGAAAGAAGATACCAAAACACATTACGATATGCAAGCACAAAATTCCATCGTCAACACGGCCCGGAACAATTTTTCAGGAGTGGAGGCCCCTGACGTAATACCGAGGATTTCAATCCCAGAGAAATCAATGCCTTCCACTCCATCCGCACCGTCAATCAGCCACACCCTGGCGCCCTCATGCCTCGCGATATCGACAAGCTTCCCTGTGTTTGAACTCTTTGCGCTTCCCACCACCAGGACACCGATTGACGAGGAGGCAACCCCTCTTGACTTTTGGCGGTCCACAAAACGCCTTACGGCCTGCTGCCGATCCCTCGTTGCCGTGCAGACACCTTCATGCTCTTCGGCGTCGAGCGTCGTCTGCACAACATACCCGGTCTTTTCGCCCGGCCGCACATCTTCCGGCAGACACGCCCCCTTCTCGCCAAGATAGCCCAGCACCTCGGCATGCGTAGGCTTGCCGATCACAACGGTACGGATGCCGTCCCTGAAGTTTTCTCGAATTCTCTCATGTCCCTTAATGACAAAAGGGCATGTTGCATCCACAACCTTTATCCCGCATTTCTTCGCCGCCTCAAAAGTTGCGGGGGAAGTTCCGTGCGCACTCACAAGCATTGTGGCTCCGTCGGGGACATCAGACACCGAATCTACAAAGACCATGCCCTTCGAAACCAATTCCTGCACAACATTTTCATTGTGAACTATCTCATGCAGACCATACACCTTGCCGTCTGTCCTGTCCAGCAATTCATGAGCCATCCTGATGGCACGCTCCACCCCTGCACAGAACCCATGCGGAGTTATCACCTCGACATGCATGCACGCACCTCCTCCAGTACATCCACAATACGGCGGGCGACGGCTTCTGACGGATCCACGATCACTGCCCTTCCGTCCACCACCTTCTCCATCAGCGGCTTCAGATGCGGGAAGTGCGTACAGCCAAGGACGATGCGGTCCGCACCTGCATCCAACATCGGCTCAAGCCTGTTCCGCACCGCAATTTCGGCCTCATCGCCGGACACGACACCCCGTTCGACAAGACTCACAAATTCATCGGCGACTGATTCGATGATCCTCACCGCCCCCGAGACCTTAGCGGAAGTCTCCTGGTAAAGCCGCCCGTTGAACGTACCGCGCGTCGCAAGCACTCCGACAACTCCGCTCTTGGATTCAAGCGCGGCAGGCTTCACGGCCGGCTCCATCCCTACAAACGGCGTATCCGGCCACTCCCTGCGCAGATTGTCGATCGCCGCCGCCGTTGCGGTGTTGCACGCGACAACGACCACCTCGCAGCCGCGTTCAATGAGATTGGCGGCTATCCGCTTCGAGAGATTCACTATCTCTGCCGGGGACCTGTTGCCGTACGGACAGTTTTCGCTGTCCGCGACATACACTGTCGGTTCGCCCGGACGCAACCTGAGAAATGCATCAAGTATGCATCTGCCGCCGACGCCGCTATCGAAGAACCCTACCATTTTGATCCTGTCACATGCGTCATCACCCAAGTCTCACGCGAGGGTCAAGCCATGCATAAAGCAGGTCCGTCACGAGATTGATGCCCTGATACAGCAATGCACCAAGCACGACAACCGCCCGCACCACCGCCATGTCGCTGGAGTGGATCGCGTTTATCGAGACGTTGCCGAGACCGGGAATCCCGAAAAAGCTCTCGAGCATCAAAGAACCGGTGAAGAGATACGGGATCGCCAGAGACACGTACGTTACTATAGGTATGAGGGAATTGCGCAGGACATGCACGAAAAGCACCCTCGCCTCAGACAGTCCCTTCATCCTGGCAGTGCGTACGTACGGCTTGTATATCTCGTCCAGGATCGCAGTGCGGAAGAAGCGGACGTCGACTCCTAGGCTTGAGATGATCCCGATCAGCACCGGCAGCACAAGATAGAATGCGCTTTCATACCCCCATACGGGGAACAGCCCCATCTTGAACGCCAGCACAAACTGTCCGGCAAGCACCCACACGACATAGTTCACGCTCATCAGCACGGTCGAACCGACAAGCACCGCCCTGTCCATCCCGCCGCCGCGGCAGGCCGCGCAAAGCATTGCGAGCATAAGTCCCACAACCGTGCCGCCGGCAAGTATCGGAACCGTAAGCGAGAGGGACGGCCCCACGCCACGCTTCAGCACATCCAGCACGGGCTCATCGGCCTCTGTCGATACGCCGAAATCGCCCTTCGCCAGATCGGTGCAGAACTTCACGAACTGCTTCGGTAGCGGCAGATCGTATCCGTACTTGCGGTTGAACGCGGCAATGGACTCCGCCGTGGCGTTCTTGCCCAATATCACCTGCGCGGGAGAGCCCCCCACCACATTGAACAGGACAAACGTAAGCAGGATGATCCCGAATGTCGTCGGAACGACCTCCAGCAGGCGCTTTCCGATGTATCTCAGCATCTTCCGCCACCATTCATGTTACGGATGAAGAGGTCGCGGAACACATCAAGGTTGTCGGCCTGCCATGCAAGGGATTTCATCACGAAAAGCCCCTTCTCCTGAAACCTGTACCGTGCAGGTATCGGCGGAGAAAACCGCATGAGCTCTTCGCGTTGTCGCCTGTAGCGAAAGAGAAGCGAACGCGTACGGCATTCGAAACCCGCAAGAAAACGCTCGCACAGCACGGTCTGGCGCGCCGGCGGCACCTCCCTGTCACGCATGAAACCGCTGAATGCGGCGGCGTATTCGCGCGTGTAGAAGCGCGCGGCCGCCATGAAGTTCTTCTCGCTGCACGTAAGATCGGGCCAGCCGCACGTGCCGCGGATGGAGCATGTCGACACACTGCCGGGCATGATGCGGTCACGGTCCGGATCCCATGCGAAGCGGTATATCTCCTTGCCTATGCCAAAGAGCGCAGACTTCAATTCGCTGTCGTACTTCTTCATCACAAGGTTCTGCGCGGCGGCGTCCCCCATGAGATATGCCATCCTCTCCTGCGCCGCAGGATCGGCGATGAGGTTGGCGGGTATGACGCTCAGCGGCTCCCCTTCGCAACGCGTACGGATATAGTAGTCGTAGAAGAGCTTCCGCTTTCCAAAGTCCTGATGGCGCAGCAGACGGTATTCCGGAAGGTTCACGCCTATCGACTTGAACCCTTCGATGCGGGCAAGCACATAGGCACCGTAGCCGTCGGTGACGCTCGACAGCCGCTTTTCGACGAACGAGGACGTGAGCGGGCGGCAGTTTGTCTTGAACACGATTTCGCGCGTACGCCCTTCGCCTAGCGCAAGATTGCGGTCGTTCTCCGTATCCTCCGTGCGGAGCTCGTATATGTTCGCGTATTCGAGGAATTCGTCCTTGCTGAGTATCTGCAGCACGTTGGAGAGGAGAATGCGGGTGCGTTCATCCGCACCGGGATGGAACTGCGGCGCGCCGTTGATGAACGTAGCTCCGGGAAGCGCGGTGCGTCGGTCGTCGAACGCGATCGCCGCGCCTTCGCCGGACACCGCATACACCTCGCCGGTCAGGTTCATGTAAAGCGACTCCGCGAACGCCGGGGAATTCTCGTCCGCGAATTCCGGACGCGTCAGAAGCGCACGGAACTGCGTATCGATCTCCGCGATCCGTCCGGGAGCACGGTCGGGCTCGGTCTCGATATCCGCCAAAAGCTCCTCTAGCCTCGGAACTATCTTCTCTATCGCGCTTCCGCGCAGAAGTCCGAAGAATTCTATCTCATGATGCCCGTGGAACTTGAGCTGACGGGAGAACGAAGTATCATTGCCTTCATACACGTCCACAAGCTCCGCAAGCGCAATGCGGAACGCATGGAAATCCGTCGTGGCAAGACCCGCCATCTTGTGGAATTCGGGCCACGAAAGGAAATGGACGCCCTTTACGGAATGATAGTAGCTTACCGACGAGGAAATTCGTTTCCTGCTCTGCGCAACCGCGGCCTTGATTCCCGCCTCCGACCACGCCAACGGTTTCACGCGCCACTCGAGTCCGTGCTCGCGGAAATACTGCAGGGTTTCGTCGTTGCGCTCCGCCATGACAACATCCTCGAGAGGAAGACCGAGCCCCTTCACGAGCCAGTCGTCCAAGACGACAAGCTTCTTGCATGGAACATCCCGCTGGGAAAGTTCAAGTTTGCCGTTGACGACGTTCCCAACCAGAACGGAGTGCATCATCGCATCGGAGCGCCTCTCCCCCGACAGATCGCAAAGATCCCAGAACTTCCCTGAAAGAAGAGGGATCGCCGCTACGCTGTGGTTGCCGTCCGTGACCGTGATGATGTGGCCGAACGCTCCAGGGCAGAGATCGTTCTTCTCCACCACAAGAACGGATGCGTGTTCATCCATGCGTTTCCACACGTCCTTCTCGAACACTACCGTGTCCTGCCCCAGGTCATACGCATGGAAGGTACGCTTCACGCCCATCGCCTGAGTGACAACTCGGTCCGGACGGCGGCTTGCCTCGCTCTGGACCTTCCTGAAGAACTTCTTGATGGAGGATTTCTGCATGGTGTATGCCCCCTATCGCATCTTCTCGTGGTGGATCATTTCATGTATGAACTCCGCCGACGCGGAGAGTCCGGCTCCGTGCGCGGCATTGTGCAGATTGCCGAGCGCTCGCCCAATGTATCTTTCGAACTGCGGCTGGCCCGCGGCCGACAGACGGCAGTATGCGCCCAATGCCTGGCAGAGACGCTGCACCGCCGCGAGAACGACCGTTTCCGCCGACGGAGCGGACGGAGCGGACTTCGCGGCAAGGTCGATGAGCAGTTTTCGGTCCGTATCGTCCATGGGGACATACGGATCGAACAGCAGCGACGCCACGTCGTATGCGGCAGGCCCCGGTCTCAAGCCCTGATAGTCTATGAGCCACGGCTTAGACCTGTCATCGCCCGAATACAGTATGTTGGCGCTCTGGAAATCCCTGTGCACAAGCACCTTCGGTTCTGCGGAAAGCCTTTCCGCTACGGATTCCAGCTCCGTTCCCACCTTCTCCGGCAGAGAGTCGAACCCGTATCGTCCCTGGACGCACTCACGGACGAAGAGCTCACGTTCCCAGGCGAACAGTCCCTTGCCGAACGACGGTTCAAGCTCCGGCACGCCGGCATCGTCGACCGGAATGCTCCACAGCCCCTTCAGCACGTCAAACACCGGCATGTAGAGCTTTATGAAATCCACGCCCTTCTCCGACGCCGCGTCCTCAAGAGACTTCCCTTCGATGAACTCCGTCGCGTAGGCATTCTGCTCCGGAAGGTCGGCCAGAATCTTCGGGACCCGCACGCCCTTGGACGCCAGGAATCTCGTGATGGCGGCGAACCGTGCGTTTGCATTCTCCTTTCGCGCCTCTTCATAGACTACGCCAAGCACCGGAGGGACTGCGTTGCTGGCATCCTCCGAGAATCCGCGCATCAACCTGTAGAACATCCGGTCCGAACCGCGCGCGCCAAGGTATTCCGCAAGCGTATCGTCATCCGTCCAGCCCAGTGCCTTCACAAGGGCATTTAGCCTGGAATCGCCGAACAGGGATGGCGCCATCGGTTCGGAATTAAGCTCACGGTAGACGTCGCCCGTTCCGGCATCGCACCAGCCCGCATCAGGCTGCTGGACGCCGACAACGAACTTGGCGTCCTCCATCATTGCCTTCTCGTACGCTTCGACGATGGAGCAGAAGCCGGATTCACCCGCCTTCACGGGCGGCAGATAGTCCGCGACTTCAGGCGATAGGATGGCAACGCCCGTGTACGTGTACGTACCCGGGAATCCCGCGTCGTCAGAGCGCCAGTTGCAGACGTGCCCTTCGGGATCCGCCTCGATCGTGCGCGGACCGAAATCCTCGGACATCCAGCATGCGGCGAACCTTCCGCTGCGCTCGAACGCCTCCTCGACAGGCTCCGGCTCAAGATCCTCGACAACGATGTCGCCGTTCACGAGCCAGAACGGATCGCTGCCTATCCATTCCTTCAGCGGGCGCAGGACGCCGCCCGTCCCCAGAATCTCCTCTTCGCGCGAAACCATTATCGTGACACCCCTCCCGCCGTCGCCCTGATACTCCTTGACGAACGCCTCGACCTGATCCGCGAGATAGTGCGCATTAACCGCGATCTTCTCCACGCCCCATGACACGAGCATGTCCAGAATGCGCGCAAGCATCGGCTCGCCCATCACGGGAAGGAGAGGTTTCGGACGAGACAGCGTGAGGGGGCGCAGACGCGTCCCGAAACCTGCCGCAAGAACTATGGCTTTCTTTACCATACTGTCTTTCTGTTAATGGTCTCGAACATGGGCTAGATTATAGCACAATCTGCATGTCCTGCGAGATGCCGTACAGCAATCTGTAGATGGAGACTAGATATTCAACTCAGTCTCATATGCGTCTGCGTCGTGGAAAGCGCGCCCTTCATCGGTGGGCTTCGTAATGCTTTTTCACTGTCAAGGCGGCAAGTTTTCTCCTTCTCGCCTGATCGTAAAGGCCCGCCATGTTGAAACCCATCGGCTTGGTGCGGATATCCGAACCGCCGCGGAAGTAGGTACGCGAATCGCAGAACTGCCATACCGTGAACCCGGCCATTTCCGGTGACGAGAGTACCGCCTTCAACCAATGGTCGAGATATTCCGCCTGAAACTCCTCGCTCCACTGCGCGTGCATGGGATCATGATGACCATAGATGGAATACACTCCGGTCTCTCCGACGATTATCGGCTTATCGTTACCATATCGTTTGCGCATGTAGGCGATGCAGAGTGCCAGATCGTTCGTGATTGCAGTGTTGAGAGATTCAGGGGTGAGTCCAGTACCCTGATTTGCGTGCCAAGCCGGATAACGGTTGATCGTAATGAAATCGGTGTTCCTGTTGCTGATGTCCTTGAGCGAATGATTGCACGCAAAAGTGACGAGACGCCCCGAATCCTCCGCCCGGATCGCATTGATCAGTTTATCCGCAAGAATGCGGCCTTTTTCAGTGCCGGAATGAAACTCATTCATGAAACCGGCAATCACGACAGACGGATGATTGATCGACTCGCGGACCGTAAGCGAGGTCTGCTCGATCTGTCCGCGCATGAACTCGGGATCATCAAGTTCCCTGTTGTTTCCCCAACCGAGAGACTCCTCCCAGACCATGAGCCCCATCTCGTCGCAAAGGTCGAGAAATTCCTCCGACTGCGGATAGTGCGATCCACGCACATAATTGCAGCCTATGGACTTCATCAATTCAATATCGCGGTACATGATCTTCCGATCCGTGGCATATCCGAATTCCGGATGGGAGTCATGCCTATTTACACCGAGAAGCGTCAACTCTCTGCCGTTCATGTAAAACCTCTTGTTGCGCGCCTTGATCTCGCGTATGCCGAAACGTGCCGAAGCAGAACCGTATTCAGCACTTTTCACGGTCACATGGTGCAGGGCTGGATTCTCACAGGACCACAACCTGAACGAAGGGACGCTCAGCCTCACACGACCATTCTCAAAAACGACAGTGCGAGGAGACGTGCCATCAAAGAAAACCTCGGCACTTACACGTGCGGGTAACGGTCCGCCCTTCGTCTCAAGGGCAAGTTCAACAAGACCTGTCTTGTAATCACGCGTGCGCACGACAACGCGCGAAAGATCGGTCGGCCGCGTGGTGCACACAAGCTCAACCCCATGGTAGAAACCACCCGAAAGATAGAAGTCATAGTATGGCTGGAAAACATCTTTCTCGTTGCGGACCAAGAGGTTGTCCAGTCCAACCGCAACAGTGTGACTGCCTGCAGAAAGCGGTCCGAGCGGAATTTCAATCGTCAGATATGGATAGGACGATGCGCCGACTTGACGTCCGTCCAGAAAGAAACGGGCACGGAGCCCCATACCCTTGACGCGGAGAAACGCCGCATCCGTCGCCTTTTCAAGGGTGAATGTGCGACGATAACTGCCGAGACCGCGACGGGCATACCATTTCGGCATGAGATCGTAGCATCCAGGCACCGTCATGCGGTCAGTCGCTGAGAAATCCGCTTTTGCATCGGAGATGGATGCCCCTTCCGCAAATGTGAAATTCCACAGACCGTCAAGACTCTTGCGCTCAAGCGCCGAAGCCGCCATTGCTGCGCACACCGCGGCGGTTAGTGCAACTGCTTTCATTTTCTGCTCCATTATTATTTCAACAAAAGAAAGCGCATATTTTACCATACCAAGCGGCAGAACGCACAATTCTTCGTCCTTGCTATCGGGCTGCAGCCTCAATGCTTTCTATCAATACATTCGTTGCTGTTATGATTGCCATACAACGCTCTGGACGTTCATCCACAGAACCAGAAAGCCATGAAATCTCCTTACCATTGATAAATGTCCTAAATTCTCGCATTTTACGCCAATTATAGACCAACTTGAGAACATTTCTCCCCGATTCCAATTCTACAGATTTGCTGCTTTTGTATTTTAACCCCCAATGTTGCAGGCCTCCATTCGTATGGCGACACATTCCAGCAACCGCAGTGCCATCATTGCGGGCTCCAACCGAAGGATGAAAGTCATTCCAAGCCCCAATGTTCATGCCTAAAATAAAGGAACCCTTTTTAAGGCGGCGGAAACGAATCTCGACAACACCTTCTATCGGCAGAACGGGCAATGATGCACACATCGAAGCACTCGAGGAAATCTTCCATCCCTCAGTTGTCGGCACTACTCTACCAGTTGGTGTTTTCCAGAACGAAAACTGATTGAACCTTGGCGCAAATATCGGCATCAGCGAATATGCCATACCTCCTTTTTGCGCCAACCTGCTGTTTGCCACAACAACTTGAGATGCTGCATATTCTAAGGCATTGGTTTTCAGCGCCCCAGCAACTCGAGACTCTACTATCCGCGCAAACTGCTCCTTTGCAGTCGCATACTCTCCTTCTCGCATCGCTTTTTCCGCACTGGCTAATCTGCCATCAGCATCTTCATAGAAGGCAAGCCCAACAGTTTTCATATAATCACTAATGGATGCGCCAATACCGTAATTGTTGCAGCACACCAGGGTAGGCGATAATTTCCAAGCCCTTTTCGCTACATCTCCCATTTTGCGATAATCACCATTGGCATACGCAGGATACATCAGAGTCTGCAGAAGGAGCGCCTTGGTTTCCACATAAAGATCATCCCTTTTCAATGCCGCCTCGACAACAGAAACCATATTAGAATACACACCTTCCTCCAAAAACGCGTCTTCCCATCTCTCGTAGAGCTCTTCGGCAACCGACAGCCTCGAATGAACGTACTGCAACTGCATCACAGAGCCTGGACTGCCCTTCTCCAGCATCTCTTCTCCAAACGCCTTCATCTTGCTAATGCTTCCGCACCATCTGGGACGGCACGACCACAGATAGAATGCATACGCATTGACATATTCTGGATCACAGGAAATGATTCTATCCAGCAAATTCCTTCCTGCGAGCGCATCACCTATCTGAGACTCCATCTTCTGGTGATATGCAAAAGGAACTTCTGGAACAATCTGCGCAGCACGCTCAAAACAAGCTGCAGCCTCCTTCCGCAACTCATCATAATCACGCCATCTATCCTTTGTGACAGTGTATCCCCAGCCTCCTCCACGTCTTTCCCATGCCTTCCTGTACAAGAGCCGTCCCTTCAACATGGTGCTGAACCAATCATTGCTTACAGCGCCACTATCAATGATTTTGGCAACAGAACTACCGTTCAGCAAGGTACGATTGTTGTCCATCATCGACCATAGGAACACAGATGTATCATTATCGGGCGGCAATTTACGCACCAAATCCACAAACGCTCTTATCAGAACATCAAAGTCGGAAGCCACATACAGATAATTTGCCGCCGTTTCCGCTATAAGGTATCGCTCCAATGGAGAAACCGATTCTGCTGCAAGCAGCTTCTCACGCAGCGCACGCACTCCTTTAAACGCCTTCAATGCTGGACGACTCAACGGTTCCCCAAACGACAAATTACCATATTTCCAAATTGCCGCCTCCATTTTCACATAAGGCCAGTCACATCCGCGCTCCACAAGCCGTGCCGCCGTTTCATAATGGATTGCCGACATTGCGATGCGCCGACTCGTGGCACCAGATAGTCCGAGATAGAGCCGTTGATGCCAATAGGCGCTCTCACGGAGATAATCCATGGCGTCATTCTTCCATCCAGCCTCTGGTAATGACGCATATCTATCAATTAAATGTTTCTTAAAGCAGGCGTCAGATACAGCCATCCATTTAGCACGCGCCTCCCCAGACCGCGTTTGAACACCGCCGCCTTCAGCACTTCCCGCAAAGAGAAGTGAACACACTAGCAATATGCTCATTATCCAACAAAAGTGACGCATACAAAAATCTTTCAATAAAATACAATTATACAATTGTACCACAAAATCCTACGCTTCTTAGACTCGCTCCCCATTCTGGAGTTTATCCATTTTTCGAACTCTGGCGATGCTCTTCCCAAAACGACAAAAAAAAATGCGGCATCCTTTTGACGGTTTTCGGTAGAATACCGATTGCACAAAAAAGGTCAAAAGGGTCAAGTATGTATTGCGTCAAGTATGTATTGCGTCAAGGGGGAAAATGTGAAAAATCCTTTTTTGAAGCGTTCGTAGAGCATAAACGCGGATAGCGCGGACGTATTCGGCCGCGCGTCTGGGGTTCAGGGG
>JAZOAC010000014.1:0-8608 GCA_045595285.1 Kiritimatiellia bacterium
TGTCGGCTCTTCTACCCATTCATAGCCGACTTCCGCATAGAGGCCAATATTCTCCGAAAGCCATGCGGCAAGGCCAACATCCTCCCCTACGCCGAATCGGCATTCGGTCGCGGATTCTCCGCGTCCGTTCACGTCAAAATCAACTGCCGCAATATCTCCACACCTGACGATTTGCGCATAAACCGCTCCAACATGGCTATCTCCGGTTCCATCAAGCGTGCGACAGCGTCAAGAACCCGTTTCTCTGCGACAATCCTCTTTGTGCAACCAATGAGAATGCGCTTTCCTATATGCATTAAACGTCAATTCTTCGCCCCCCTGTATAACCGATGAAGAATAGCATCTCCAGATATCCTGAGAGCAAGCACGGCGGCAAGATCAAGAAACGTCCCTTCGCAGACTGCAAGAATCTCCCCGACAACCCTCCTTACTTCATCATTCAGGCGTGCATCCCCCACCGCCTCCATTCCCACTGCTTCCTGCACATTCTCCACCGCTCCTGCCACCAATCAACCCATTTCTTCCGCAATCCCCACCCCTTTGAGAACCAGTCCAAACCTTATTCTCAACATATTCCAACCCCACATATTTTTTGATATCAGCTTTACTTTCATCGGTTTTCAGTGTTTCCCAACTCCAAAACATATTTGAGAACTAGTCCGAACCATATTCTTAATAATCCGCTTATCCTCATAAGATATCTTATTCCTGCATTCTTGGGGAGTTTTCTGCATCTTTTTTTGAATTTTGATATGTAGCCGTTAGCTTCCGTTCCTGTGGTCGTGTTCCCATCCTTCTCCGGCAGGACAGATGCTGCAGGCACGGGATCGTATATCCCTACCACCTGACGGAACCTCCATGCAAGCGCCTTGTAGCGATGAGCGTCCTGTAAGATCGGTAGAGATCGCAGTTTGCCATAATAACGGACACTAGCAACAAAGGCAGGCTGTTTCTATTTGCACCCCGTTTGCCAAATACTGGACACTGTCGTTAAAATAAAGGAATGAAAACAATGTCCCGAATGGCTACAAACGAATACATCGGCGCCAAACGCAGAATGTACACTACGGCCGACCGAAAAAAGAGGATCAAAATCCTAGATGAAGTCTGCGAAACAACAGGGTACGAACGCAAATACGTCAACCGACTGACGACAGACGGTAGGTGCACCGCTCGAAAGTAAGGTTGCAGTTCTCATCAGAAAAGTGATCTACAACACCCTTGCAACATTTATATCTCGCAATTTTTCTCGCGTTTCAGCATGAAGTTACGTAGCTCAATTCAAATCTCTCTTTGCCAAATGGCGTCTGCCCTACTACAAATATGCATGATGGCACATGCCACGACTTGAATTTCCATCATTCCGTGCGCAAACGCCTCGCTATCAACGCCTCTCAGACAAGTTACTCGCTGAAGTAAAACTGGCATAAATCACAAACGAGTCGAATCAGGTGCATTTAGCACCGCAAACCACCACCATGACAAAGACGTTACCATGACTAAACCCGGTCACTCGCAAGGGGGAATGACATGATATAATATTGGGCACTTATGGCGAAAAATGACAAACGTATCCTACTTGTCGTCGGCGATGACGACTACACTGCGGAATGCGAGACGAAACAGGCCATCGAAAGGCATGTCCCGGAGGATTTCCGCTCTAGCGCCGTCGAGATAGTCTCCGGCACTGCAATGAATGCGGAAAGCCAGCTCGCGTCAATCCGTGAATGTCTCGCATCCATCCAGACGCCGCCCTTCCTCGATCCCGTCAAGCTGACATGGTGGAAGGACGTATCGTTCCTGCCCGGCGGCGGACGCGGCGGCAAGATAACGGATGAAGTCAAGGAAGCGCTTGAACGTCTGGCCGACAGTCTCGCAAAGAATCCGCTCCCCGAAAACCAGATACTCGTCATAACAGCGACAAAGCTCCTCAAGACGTCCATATTCGCAAAGCGCATGAAGGAGATCGCCGAGATCAAAGACTGCTCTATTCCAGACAGATCCAAGGATCGCGCGGCGGCGGCACTGGCGCGTCTGCCGGAATTGGCGAAGAGGGAGAATCTCGAATTCGCCCAAGGCGCGGACCGCGCATTCATAGCAAAGGCCGGGCCCAACATGCGCACAATCGCCTCAGAACTCGCCAAGATGCGCACCTATCTCGGCGAAAACAACCATACCGTCACTTCGGCAGATGTTGCAGCCATAACATCCGCTAGCGGCGATGAGATTGAAATCTGGGAGCTTACCGACGCCTTGGCATCGCGCAATCCCGCCAGAATCATATCAACACTCAGGAATTTCCAGGGTGACTCGGGCTGGGCGATAATGCTATCAACCGTGATCGAACGGTGGTTCCGCGACCTCATCGTCGCAAAGGCGGGCGGAGGCGGAGACGACTTCAAGTCACGCAAGAATGCCGCCGCCGCAAGCGGATTCACACTTACAGAGCTTCGAGTCGCCCGCTATCGCATGCTCTCATTGCGCGAAAAACTCGTCTCGTCCCAACCGACGGATGAATACGTCGAGATGGAGATCCTCCGCACGGTGAAGCGCTAACCCCTTCGGGCTACCGCAATACAAAATCGCGTATCGCCCTCGCCACACCATCCTCGTCGTTGGATGCGGTCACATGGTCTGCCGCCGCGAGCACCAGCGGATGAGCGTTGGACATCGCCACGCCAAGCCCCGCCGCCTCGATCATGGAAAGATCGTTCGTGCCGTCGCCAAGCGCCATGCAGTTGTCCAGAGCATATCCAAGATGCTCTGCAAAACGCCTGAGCGAATTGCCCTTGTGGGCCGTCTCGATGTTAAGCTCGAGATTGTTCCAGGTTGATGAAGTCGCCTTTATCTGCGGGAAGCGTTCTCGCACCGCTTCCGTGATGGCCTTGGTGACAGCCTCGCTTCCGGACGTGTTACGCGCAAAAAGCATCACCTTCTGCACGTCGCCCTCAGATGCCGTGGATTCAAGATACGCCTTGAGTTCAGGAACCGGATTGCGGAACTCGCGCACCATCTTGACGTAATGGGCGTCGGTGGCGTAATCCTCCGCCTTGTTCTGGAGACTTTCCGTCATCCAGCCCCAGTTTGAACGGTAGCAGTCGTAGATGACATCATATCCGTCAAGGAGACGCATGATGTCAAGCGCCATATCGAGCGGAATCTCCTCGCGCACGATCGCCGTACCGGTCTCGCGGTCGTACACCTGCGCCCCGTTTATGGTGATTGCATAGCGCACGAACGGAAGATCGCGGATGGACTGCGGCATCATGCCGAAGAAGCGTCCGGTCGTCGGAACGATGAGAACCCCCTTCGCCGCGGCCTCCTCGAGCGCCGCACGGTTGCCGTCGCTAAGGCGCTTCTGCGAATCAAGAAGCGTCCCGTCGAGATCAAGTGCTATTATCTTTATGTCCCTGGCCATTTCCAGACTCCTCCGAACAGTGTCTATTTCCTGAACATCTCACGGCTGGACACAGGAAGCAGTTCGGCAAGGCGCTTCACCGCATCCGCAGACATGGTCTTTGCGTCCATGGGAACGATCTTCGTGCCGATGTCCTTCTGTCCTACATTGCGTCCGTACTTCACGTCCATGGGAAGCGGTCCGTCCCTCCCGACCGACATGAACGATTTCACGCGCGGAACGGCAGGCCCCTTCGCATTGAGCATCCCGTCGGACCTCAAGGACCGGTAGCACTGCACGGCCGTATATACGGCAGGGTCCACGAACACAAGATCGTCGGCAAGAAGCGCCGCATACTTCGAATCGCGCCTCAGTCCGTCCAGCGTCTCCCTGAACACGGAAAGCACGAACGGGTAGTGGGTGCAGCCGAGGATGACGGCGCGGATGGGCGATTTGCCTCCGCGCGAACGGTAGGACTCCACCATCGCCACAAAATTCGTGCGCGCGCAATCCTTCATCCCCGGCTCGTCGTTCTCGACGGCCTCCGCAAGCCCGATGCCGCCGCGATTGACGATCTCGCAGCAATCCACATCCCGTTCCTTCAGCGATGCGCGCAGGGTCCGCTCGTAGACGCCTGACGAGATCGTCCCGGGAGTAGCGATTACGCCGACGGCAAACGGCGCCATGCCCTTCCTGACATTCAGCGCATCCATCGTCGCCTCGACACCGGCATTGACCACGCCTATCACTTTCGCGCGCCGGGACTTCGCACATTCCGTCGCCGCGTCAAGACCGTACGCAGTCGCAGTGTTGCAGGCGATCACCACAATCTTGGAAGGCGCGTGGTCCGCATCGCCAAGGACGAACTCCGTGTCCCTGACAATCAGTTCACGCAGGAAATCAGCCTTGCCCTTCGCGCCGTACAGACCATACGGCATGTTTGCCTGGTCGCCGAAGTAGACGAAATTCTCGGATGCGAGATCCGGTTTCCCGTCAGGAATGCGGACCCCGGTCGCATTGTTGAACTCGTCAACCGTGAGCAACTTTTCCAGCACCGTGAGTCCGCCGGTACCCGAATCGAAGACGCCGATTGGGCGTTCCGACGCGCATATGGCGAGCGCAAACGCCGCCATTACAGCAAAAACGGCAATTCTGATATTCATGCTATGTCTCCTTAATCGTGGACTTCTGCCGCAGTCCATATCCATATCGGGCATCAGAAATCGGATGAGTCGCAGACGAGATTCTCCATGATGTACTCACGGCGCTCGGGGGTGTTGCTGCCCATGTAGAACTTGATCGTCTTGTCCGGCTCCGTATCGTCTGAGCATGTCACTGGCGTCAGACGCATGTTCGGACCGATGAACTCCTTGAATTCCTTCGCGTTCAGCTCTCCAAGCCCCTTGAATCGAGTTATCTCGCAGTTCTTGCCGCATTTCTTGATCGCCTTTTCGCGTTCCTCGTCCGTAAAGCAGTAGTACTGCTCCTTGTCCTTCGCTTTCGGGTTGCGAACGCGGAACAGCGGCGTCTCGAGGATGAACACGCGCCTGTCGAGGATCAGCTGCTTGTAGAAACGCATGAAGAACGTGGTCAACAGCATGCGGATGTGAAGACCGTCCACATCGGCATCCGTCGCGAAGATGATCTTGCCGTATCGGAGATGTTCGAGAGTGTCCTCGATGTCGAGAGTCTTGATGAGATTGAAGAACTCCTCGTTCTTGTACAGGACGTCCTTGTTGAGTCCGCACGTGTTGAGGCACTTTCCGCGGAGGAAGAACACAGCCTGGTTCATGGCATCGCGAGCGTTCCCGAGCGTACCGCCGGCGGATTTGCCCTCCGTGAGGAAGATCATCGTATCCTCGCCGTATCCCTTCTTGCCCGCCTTGTCCTTGCGGTCGAGATGAAGATGGTTCTTGCAGTCCTTGAGCTGCGGAACGCGGACGCTCACCGCCTGGCTGCGCTCGCGGGCCTGCTTCTTGATGGTATTGAGCTGGCTGCGGAGCTTTGACGTCTCCTCTATCTTCTTGACGAGCTTCTCGGCCTCGGACGGGAACTTGTGGAAAAGGGTCTCGGCCTCGCGCTTGATGTTGGCCACGAGATCCGCACGGATCTCCGGAGATCCGAGCTTGGTCTTGGCCTGGCCTTCGAACGTCGGCTCCTGCATCCTGATGGAGATTGCGCCGACGATGCCCTCGCGGACGTCGTCGCCGTCGAAACGCTTCTTGGAGAACTCGTTCAGCGCCTTGGTGAGACCCTCCTTGAACGCCGTGAGATGCGTGCCGCCTTCGGTCGTATGCTGTCCGTTCACGAACGAATAGTATTCCTCGGAGAATCGGTTCGTGTGCGTGAACACGAATTCAAGCGTCTTGGAGCGGAAATGGAACGGAGCGTAGATCTTCTCAAACTGCGCCTCGTCTGCGATGAGATCCTTGAGTCCCTCGTCCGAGCAGATCCGCTGGCCGTTGAGCATGATCGTAAGCCCTGCATTCAGGTATGCGTACATCTTCAGACGGCGCATCACATGCTCCTCGCGGAACTTGTAGTTCTTGAAGATCGTCGCGTCCGGAAGGAAGCTCACGTACGTACCGTTGCGCTCGTTGGGATCCTTGAGCTTGCCGCGCTTCTTCGATTTGAGAACGCCCTTGGAGAACGTCGCCTCCGAAAACTCGCCGTCACGCACGGAACGGACGTGAAAATCGTCCGACAGTCCGTTTACCGCCTTCGTTCCGACGCCGTTCATGCCCACCGAGAACTGAAACGCGTCCGTATCGAACTTGCCGCCGGTGTTGAGCTCCGAGACGCAGTCGACCACCTTGCCGAGCGGGATTCCGCGCCCATAGTCGCGTATCGAGCATCGTCCCGAGTTCCAGTCAAGCGATATCTCGATGCGCTTGCCGTTGCCCATGATGAACTCGTCGATCGAGTTGTCGATCACCTCCTTCATCAACACGTAAATGCCGTCGTCGTAGTCCGAACCGTTGCCCGCGCGCCCGATATACATGCCGATGCGGCGGCGGATGTGCTCCATGGCACTGAGATGCTTGATGTTACTGTCGTCGTAATTCGCCATCTGACCGAAACTCTCTTCTTATTGGAAATATACGCGGCTGTCACTGCTTGAGCGATGCGCCGGTGGAGGCATTGCCGACGAACTGCGCGTAGCGCTCAAGCCAACCACCCTTGATGCGGGGCGACCACTTCCTCGCCTTTTTCGCGCGGGCGGCGATCTCGGACTTCGAGAGCCGTGCGCTGATGGAGCGGTTCGGGATGTCGATCGTGATTTCGTCGCCGTTCTTGAGAAGGCCGATCAGACCTCCCTCTGCGGCTTCCGGCGAGACGTGCCCGACGCACGCCCCATGCGTTGCACCGGAAAAGCGGCCGTCCGTTATCAAGGCGACGGATTCGCCGAGGCCCGCACCGATGATGTAGCTCGTGGGGGCAAGCATCTCCTGCATGCCGGGACCGCCCTTCGGCCCCTCGTAGCGGATCACGACCACATGGCCGGGCTTAACCCTCCCTCCGAGGATTCCGGCGCAGGCCTCCTCCTGCGAGTTGAAGCAGATTGCCTTGCCGGTGAAATTCATCATCGACGGCGCAACGCCACCCTTCTTCACCACGGCGCCACGCTCCGCAAGATTACCCCAAAGGACCGCTAGTCCTCCATCCTGCGAATAGGCGTTGTCCAAAGTGCGGATGACGTCATCGTCCTTGATCTTCGCCGCCCTGATCTGCTGACCGAGCGTCTTTCCGCTCACCGTCGGACAGTCAAGGTGCAGAAGCCTCTGAGGCAGACGCTTCAGGATCGCCATTATGCCGCCGGCGCGGTCAAGATCGCTGATGTGATAGTGTCCGCTAGGCGCCAGCTTGCAGACATATGGGGTGCGGGCCGAAATCTCGTTCATGCGCTTCAGGTCGAAATCGACATCCGCCTCGCGCGCAATGGCAAGCGTGTGGAGAACGGTGTTCGTGGATCCGCCCATCGCCATATCGAGCGTGAGCGCATTGTCCAGGGATTCCGCCGTGACGAGATCTCGCGGCACCGGGCCGCCCTTCTTCGCCATCTGGACGATGCGCTTCGCCGCGGCGCGATAGAGGTCCTGCCGCTTCAGGTCTACGGCGAGGACGGTTCCGTTTCCGGGAAGTGCTAGACCGAGCGCCTCGTAAAGACAGTTCATCGAGTTCGCGGTGAACATTCCCGAGCAGGAACCGCATCCGGGGCAGGAAGTCTCTTCAATCTTCTCAAGGTCCTTCGCGGATATCTTGCCAGCGTTCTCCGCGCCGACACCCTCAAACACGGTGTTGAGATCGGAATCCTTGCCGGTGAGAGGATGATGTCCGACAGCCATGGGTCCTCCAGACGCGAAAATCGTCGGTATGTTGACGCGGAGCGCGCCCAGAAGCATCCCTGGAACGATCTTGTCGCAGTTCGGCACGCAGATCATCGCATCGAAGCAATGCGCCTTTGCTATGGACTCAACGCTGTCGGCGATGAGTTCACGGCTGGGCAGAGAGTACTTCATGCCCTGGTGCGCCATTGCGATTCCGTCACACACGGCGATGGTATTGAACTCAAGCGGAACGCCGCCCGCCTCGATGATGCACTTCTTGAGGAATTCTCCAACCCTGTTCAGGTGACAGTGCCCCGGCACAAAGCTCTCATAGGAATTGCAGATGCCGATGAACGGCTTCTTCATGTCGCCGCGCTTCATGCCCGTTGCGAACAGCAGCGATCTGTGAGGTGCGCGTTCCTTGCCTTTCTTTACCTGATCTGAAATCATCTTTTCTACTCCTTTTAAAATTCCCTGCCATTATATCACACTTGCACACTATGACATTCAAACGAACCCAAGTCGCCGCCGAAAAAGTTTTTGGTCGCCGGACAAAGTAAATGCAACTATGGGCAGGTTAAATGCAAGGTAGGTTATTGATTTGCATTTAGTTTGCCTTGTTGCATTTAACTTATGCCAAAAATCCGTTGATTTGAAGTCGGATCGTAGCCATGTCGTTCTGTGAGCCAAGGAGTTGTGGGCTTGGATTGTCTTCCTAAGACCGCTTGGCCTCCGACTTTGTCGGCAAAACTCCATATCGCATATATTGATCCAAGGGAGGTAGTCCTCAAGCCGCGCCTCGTCGGCATTGAAATGAAGTAAAGCCCTATCCACATATCTCAATCTCATACCCGGGCGCATTTACTTGACCGAAAATCAGACT
>JAZOAC010000015.1:0-27833 GCA_045595285.1 Kiritimatiellia bacterium
GATGAATGGCAGATTGCACCTCAGATTTGGGATGCTATTCGGTTCAAGGCGGATAGAGAATCGATTATCGGTGGATTTATGATAACGGGCAGTGCTGTGCCGGTGGATATTGATGAATTGAAGCACTCGGGAACAGGAAGATTTTCCTGGGTTAGGATGCGTCCCATGTCGTTGTGGGAGTCGGGTGAATCGTCGGGGGCCGTCAGTCTCTCGGGATTGTTTGGCGGAGAGATGATTTCGGTGGAAGACGCTAAATCGTGGGAATTGGAACAGATGGCAGAGATTGTCTGTAGAGGCGGGTGGCCGCAGTCATTGATGATGAAGGGTCGCGCTCGTTTTGAGACGGCAAAAAATATCGTTCAGGCGATTGTCGAAAGAGACATCTCCCGTGTAGATAAAATTGGACGAAATACGGATAGGGCATTAAAGGTAATGCGATCATATGCCCGAGTTCAAGGAACCCAAGCGTCAGCGAGAGTAATCAAAGCGGATATCGCTTCAAATGAGATGATGTCGATTGATGACGATACAATATACTCTTATATTAATGCTTTACGCAAGTTGTTCGTCATTGAGGATTCACATGCATGGTGTCCTAATTTGCGAACGAAAGATTCAGTAAGGTCTTCAGATACGAAATATTTTGTAGATCCTTCAATCGCGGTTGCGGCATTGGGTGTCGGGCCGGGTGAATTGATGAATGATCTCAAGACCTTTGGTTTCATGTTTGAGACTATGGCGGTGCGAGATTTGAGGGTGTATGCAGAATTGCTTGGCGGTGAAGTTAGACACTATCATGATAAGGCAGGACTTGAGTGTGATGCAGTTATTCACTTGCCGAATGGTGAGTATGCTCTTTTTGAGGTTAAAATGGGAGGACAGCGTTTGATTGATGAAGGGGCGCGGACATTGAATAGTCTGGATAGCTTAATTGCAGGGAAGAAACTTCGTAAGCCAACTTTTAAGATGATTATAACGGCAGTAGGGGAATATGCCTATGTTCGTAAAGAAGATGGGATTATGGTTTGTCCGCTTTCATCGTTGAAAGCATAAGGAGTGGCGAGTATTATGAAATCTTCAGAATCATATAAAATTACGGCCGTCAGGTTAGTGGAGTTCCATAACCTTGGGACGACGACGATAGAAATTCCTGAGGGCGGGCATTTGTTCTTGCTGGGCGATAATGGCTCGGGCAAGACGACGATTCTTGATGCTGTTCATCTTGTGCTCACGGCGGGGCGTGAGATGGAATTTAATTCCGCCGCGCGTGTGGCCGGGTCGAAGGATTCGGGCGGCAGAACGTATCAAGGTATAGTGCTTCGCTATAACGCTGTAACCGGGCGGACGGCGCGTGAAGCAGGAATTACGTATGCGGCAGTTGAGCTAAGGTCTGATACCGGGCGGGTCTGCTCGCTTGTTGTCGGGCTTTCCGCACGCGGGATGGATGTTCAGTACGAGCGCTGGGGCGGCATTGCGAGCGTCGGGGTTTCAGAGCTTCCCCTTATGATCGAAGACGGCGGACGATTGAGAGCCGCATCGCAAAGCGAATTTAAAAGCGGCATAACAACGCTTACGGGCGGCAAATATTATCCGCATATCAACGATTACGCCAATGCGGTAGGCGCGAGGCTCTTCGGCGGTGAGGCGAAGTATGCCGATGTCTGCAAGCTTCTTCGCACTGGCAAAGCGTATCGGGAAATCGCAGCGCGTGCCGCCAACTATGATGATCTATTTCGTCAGCTTTTAGAAGATCCGAGTCGCGATACTTTTGAACCACTGTTGAAGGGGCTTCGCGAAATTGAAGAGAGCAAGGGTAAACTCGACCAGATTGATGAGCGAGCCGGTTATCTAAATGATCTTCGACGCGAGTCAGAAAAACTCGGGAAACTGCGTCTTAAAGCTGATGTTGTCGCATGGGCGGAATGTGAGCGCGATCGCGCGGCCGCTGCGGAAAGCACCACATCGCTAAAAGAAGCGGAAGAGAAAGGGCGAAAACTCCTGGAGAAACAAGAGCGCGAATGGGCGGATCTTAAAGGCGAAGTCGCGAGGGCGCGAGAGCGGCTTCAGGATTTGCGCGCAAAAGATGAAACGGGTCTCATCGATCGTGAGAAGTCGGCGGCGCAACGTTTTGGAGAGTCGAATAGAAAGGCTCAAGAGGCGGAACAGGATTTGTCGGATAAGCGCAAATTGGCGGAAGTTGTCGCTAAGGTGGAAAAGGATGCGCGTACAAAGCGAAGCGCGGCTTTGAAGAAAGGCGCAGATGAATTGATAGCGGCAGGCAAAGCCGCTGATTTTGCTGTCGGGTCTCTTGCAGACGCGCTTTATGCCGGAGAAGAAAATGTCGATGCGGCGTTCTCGTCAATCCGGGCGGAAATATCATTGGAGAAGGATCGTCGGTCAAAGGCGGCGTTCACCGCCGAACGTGAGGCTGACACTGCTGCACAAGACTCGGAAAAGTATCGTTCGGAACTTGAAGCGATACGTTCGCGCGGCGAGAATATGCCTGCGGTTTCGGCATTTCAGGAAGCACGGATGGACATCCGCAATCAGATGCTCGCGGCGCGGCCGCTTTATGAACTGTTGGAACCTGCATCTGGTTGTGACGCCCGCCATTTAGCGCTTCTTGAACGGTTGGTAGGCGACGACTTTCTGGCGACATGGCTCGCCCGCGCGGATGAGGCGGACAAGGTTAGGCAGATTGTGTGGCGAAACGGCAGCGAGATTGCTGTTGCCGTTCGCGGGACATCAAGCGATCTTTCGGTGAATGATCTTGCGCCGTGGCTTGGTGCGTTTATTTCGTTTGAAGAATCGGATGTTGAGGCTGTTCAGCTTTTAGCGCAGCACCTTGCGGGAAAAATCGGACCTTCCGACGGAGATTTTCTTTCGCATAAGACGTGGCTCTTTAGAGGACGCGAAGGACTTTCGCCGACTGTGAAGCCGCGTCTTATCGGACGCAAAGCGCGCGAGGCGGAGCAGGCCCGCATTGAGCGCGCGGCGGAAACGCGACTTGCCGAAGCGGAGAAAATCGAAAAAGTCGCCAATAAGAAATGTGCGGCACTTAATGCATCTTTGGAACGCATGGAAAAACTTGAAGAGATCTTTTATGCGCTTCAGGAAACGGCGAAACGGGAGACGGAGGATATGCGTTCTGCGGCTTTGGCGGCGGAGCGCTCGACAGAGCGTATGCAATTGGCTGCGGCGGTATCTTCGGAACGCAGAGCCGACGCGAACGCCGATCGCGAAGAGCTTGAGGATATTCGCATTAAGATGCGTTCCCAGGGAATTGACGGTACGCTTGAAAAACGCATTGCTGCCGCAGAAAAGGCTGTGCGCCTGCGGGAAGCGGAAGCGGATGCGAAGAGCCGTGATATCGGGGATAAACGCGGAAAATTGGATGGTATCGTGAACGCTCGCGATAAAGAGGAAGAGAAACTGAAAGCGTTTTCCGCTCAGATTGAAGTTTGCAAGGCTCAGTTTGAGGCGCAAATTCCTAAAGGGATGGATGTAGCGGAGTTTGCGTATGACGAGTGCCCTGAATGCAAGGAAGCGGCTGTGGATTTCGTGCAGCTTCGTGAGCGTTTGGCGAAGGAGTCGGGTGCAGTCGAGGCGCGAATAGAACAGCGCATCCGCGATCCGAAGGGCGAGCCGTATGCATTTTCGTTCGAGCGCGAGACGAACAGGATAACGGATCGCCGCGGGAGTTCGCTTTTGGATGTTCTTGCGGATGAGACGCATCGGCTCGATGAATTGCGCGGCATTCTTGATCAGAAGAACAGGGAGGTTTTTGAGCGCATTTTCATGGGTGAAGTGATGCGTCACCTTTACACGGATCTTATGCGCATAACCGATCTGACTGGGAGAATTCAGCGCAAGCTTTCCGGACGTCGTTTCGGAGCCAATCGCTATCAGTTCGGCATAACGCCGGTTCCGGAGTACGAGCATTTTGTTGAACTTGTTCGAAAAGGGTATGCGCTTGATTCAGGTGATGAGAAAGATGAGCTCAGGGATTATCTTTCTTATCATCGCGAGGAGATTCTTAATGCCGAAATCGGCGAGATTCCGCCGATTTTCGATTATCGCAGATGGTTCAGGTTTGAGCTTAAGGTCGTGACGGAAAACGAGGAAGGGCGCGTCATCGACCGCAAGGTCAAGAGCATGGGCTCAGGCGGTGAACAGGCGGTTCCTAACTATTTGCTCATCTTGACTGTCGCAGAATTCCTTTATCATGGCGGTACTGCCGCAGACATGCCTAAAGCTTCGCCGATTCTGTTTGATGAAGCGTTTTACGGAATCGACGCGGCGCGGCGCGATCAGCTCTTGGCGTTCGCGGATGACTTAGGGCTGCAGCTTTTCGTCTCATCGCCCGATCAGGACGGCGTCAAGCGCGAAATCAAACATTCTGTCTCGCTTATCGTCATCAAGGACGAAAATCTCGATGTTCATTTAACACCGGTTGTTTGGCGCAATGTCGCTGTACAGGCAGATCTTCTTGACGACGCTTCGCCGGAAATGGGCATGACGGTCAAGGAAGAGACGAGATAAGACTTATCTGCAGAAAATTCAAAATGCTTGATGAAGGCGGATGTTTTCGGAGGCGGACGAGGGGTTGTAGTTACCACCGCATTTTTAAAAATGCGGTGGTAGATGACGAAAGTTATACGTAGGTTTTTGATGCCTAGTTTCGGTTGATAAGTTGCGTGTGGAGTGGTACAATGTTGCGCAAAGGGAGTTCAAATGGACTATATGTCGGTAGAAGAAGCGGCGCAAAAATGGGGTCTTTCCATTAGAAGTGTGCAATTACATTGCCAAAAGATTTAAAAGTTCGGCTATTCATGGCTGGTTAAGGGCGAAGAATTGTGAGTAAACTTACTAATAAAGGAAAACGATGAAGAAGAATTTCGGAAAGAAGAATTGGATGTTCCCGATGCCGGTTCTGATGATCGGCACATACAATGAAGACGGAACGCCGAATATGATGAACGCGGCGTGGGGCGGCATTACGCTTGAAGATGAAATAACAATCTGCATCGATACAGCGCACAAGACGTGGGCGAATATCGCCGCGCGCAAGGCGTTTACGGTCGCGTTCGGAACGGTCGATACCGTTCGTTCCTGCGATTATCTCGGGATAGAGAGCGGCAATGACGCGCCGGACAAAGTCGCGAAGAGCGCCTTTACCGCGGCGAAGGGCGAGGCGGTCGATGCGCCGGTGATGGATGAGCTGCCGCTCGTACTCGAGTGCGAGCTTGTTTCGATGAATGAGGATAATTGCAATGTTGTCGGCCGCATTCTCAATTGCGCCGTTGAAGAATCGGCGCTTACGGACGGCAAGCCCGACGCGGCGAAAATGAAGCCGGTCTGCTATGACCCTTGCGTACATGTCTATCGCGTTATGGGCGAGGCGGTCGCCAAGGCGTTTTCGTGCGGCAGGGAGATCTGCCACTAAGCTGCGCTTTGGAGAAAATTCATGCGTGTGCGATTGATTCAGCCTGAACCGACGCCGAGGCCGATGGACACATCGCTTAAGGCGAGGATGGCGCCGCATCTCGGGTTGTTGACAATTGCACGAATCATTGAGGATGCAGGGCATGAAGTGTCGGTTGTCAATGAAAGTCTCGGGCGTGATGTGCCGTCCGGAGATGTTGATCTTGTCGGCATTTCTGCAAGTGTTGATGTTCTGCCGCGTGCAAAAGCGCTGGCTGTTGAGTATGAGCGCTTGAATATTCCGGTTGTTGTCGGCGGTATAGGCGTGTCGGCTGATCCGGAAACGGCTCAAAAACTCTTTGATTCCATCTGCATCGGACCGGCGGAGGGACATTGGCCGCAAGTCTTGAAGGACGCAGAAAAAGGATATCTCAAACCGGTCTATCGTACGGCGCCGGATTTCCCCGGCACGGAATTGTTGCCGCCGTCATTCCGTTCGGTGGACACATCCGGTTTTCTCTATTCAAACGTCATTGCCGCAAGCCGAGGATGTCCGTTTTCATGTGATTTCTGCTATAACAGCGCGGTGAAAAACACATGCGGCTACCGTCATCGTACGGTATTGTCCGTGCTGGATGAAATCCGCTCAAAGGCGACGCGGCATATCATGTTCATTGATGATAATTTTATCGGAGACCAGGAATTCACACGCGAACTGCTTGAGGCGATGCGTCCGCTGGGATTGAAATGGAGCGCGGCGGTTTCTGCAAATATTCTGGACATGCCCGACATGCTCGATCTCATGCGGGAGACGGGTTGCCGCAGTCTTTTTATCGGCTTTGAAAGTCTCAGCGGTGAAGCGATTGCCGGTGTCCATAAGCGGCAGAACAGAATCGGCCGATACAACGAGTTGGTCAACGCGTTGCACAGCAGAGGAATCATGATTAACGCCAGTTTCGTTTTCGGGCTGGACGGCGATGATGCGACGGTGTTTGACGCGACGGTCAAATGGGCGGTTGAAAATCGCATAGAGACTGTCACTTCGCATATTCTGACGCCTTATCCCGGAACGGCGTTTTATGAGCGAATGAAATCGGCGGGACGGATCATCGATGACGATCTTTCGCATTATGATACGGCGCATGTCGTCTTCCGCCCCGAAAAAATGACGCCGCAAGAGCTTTATGACGGTTACACAAGAGTCTATCGGGAGATTTACAGTTTCGCCAATATCATACGTCGCTTGCCGCGGACGCCATCGCAGATTATGCCGTATCTGATGTTCAATCTCTTTTACCGTAAATTCGGCCGGTTCACCGAGTGGATAGGCAAGATGGTTTCTTTCCGCACCATCGGACGTCTTGCGCGAAGAGTTTCCTACCGAATTGCATGATTGAGATTTTGCGGCACGTTAAAAATGGAAGGGAGAGTATGAAACCTGAGACAATACCGATGACAATGGCGATTCGCGCGCTTAAGGCTGCGAAGATCGATTTTGAACTGTTCACATACGATTACTCTCCGCACGGAGGAACGGCGGAGTGTTCGAGAGAATTGGGGATAGATCATCACGCGACGATCAAGACGATCATCTTGGAGGATGAGACAAAAAAACCGTTCGTCTGCCTGATGCACGGCGACAGGGAGATTTCGGTCAAGAATCTTGCCCGCGCGCGAGGCGTCAAGACGGTCGCGACCTGTGCGCCGGAGGTCGCCGACCGCCATTCCGGCTATCATGTCGGGGGAACTTCGCCGTTTGGCACGAAAAAGCGGATGAAGGTTTATATCGAATCGACTATCTTCGATCTGCCGCGCATCTACATAAACGCCGGGCATCGCGGCATCTGCGCGGCGATGTCGCCGACGGCGCTTGAAGCGGCACTTCCCGAAACGCAGCGCGTCTCCGTCGCGATATGACATCCGGCGAGCGGCGCAACGGAAGGTTGAAGTTTGCCGAGTCTTCAATATGTTTGTTGTGTACTATCTTACTCTCACATTTTTAAAACTGTGTCCAAGAGAGATGTTCCCACCGCATTTATAAATACGGTGGGAAGGGGTGGTGTTTACTCTGAAGCTTACGTTAAGAGATTGTTGAACGGCTGACTATGTCAAATAGTGGATAACTTGAGTTGAGAGAATCGATAGAGATTAATTGTGGATGCAGTTAGTATAGTATAATTTCATTTGATTTTATTTATCGCGGCGTTTAGCGATGTAGTCAAGAAGGTTGAAGCTGCCTGCGAGGAGTGCACCTGATATTGAGTGCCATACGCATGATACGGCTGATGCGATTGCAGCTTCGGGCATTGCGGGGAAGTATTTCGCAGAGAGGACTGTCGCAAGACCCGCATTCTGCATGCCGATTTCAATGGAAACCGTGCGGCATTTGGCTTTCGAAAATCTCGCTAAAAGGCCTGTCGCGTATCCGGAAATGTAGCCGAGCGTATTATGCAGCAGAACTGCTGCGAAAATGACGATTCCTGATGTGATGATCTTTTGGCCGTGAGTTGAAACGACTCCGCCTACGATGCAGGCGAGGCCTATTACCGCTATTCCCGGCAATGTTTTCTTAACTTCCGCAAAGTGATTCTTTTTGCTGAATACGGAGTTAAGAGCGAAGCCGATCGCTACAGGCAGGATGGTTACAATCAATATCGATTTGAACATTCCAAGCGCGTTCACTTCAATGTTTTCTCCTGCGAGTTGTAGCATAAGAACAGGTGTCATCATCGGGGCGAGAAGTGTTGTTACGGTTGTCATTCCGACTGAAAATGCGACATCGCCTTTGCAAAGAAAGCTCATGATGTTGGATGACACTCCTCCTGGGCAACATCCAACGAGTAAAAGTCCTGCGGTGACGGGATGGGGCAGGTTAAGAGTTTTTGTTATGGTCCATGCAATGATCGGCATTAAGAGATATTGCGCCGTTACTCCGATTAGCATATCAATCGGGCGCGAGATCAGAATGCGAAAGTCCTCTTTCGAAAGAGTGAGCCCCATCGTCAGCATGATGAAGCCGAGAATTGAGGTTTGGGCCTGACCTTTAACCCAAGCGAAGGTTCCGGGGGAGAAGTATGTGAAAACGGCGATGGCAGCAACAAATGCTGGTGTCCATTTTGTGAGACATTCAGATGCGCATTGGAGCAGAGCAAGAGGCATAAGTTATGAGAGATTGTTTTATTTGATACAAGTGCGGATATTATATAATAAAATGAGATATGATTCTTATGAAAAATGAGATTATTGAATTGCGTTGTAATGAAGGCGGTTGGGCGGTTTATGCCGAGGAATACGATACTTCGCTGATCGGGCGCGAGTTAGTTCATTTCAAAGACGGGCATTATCGGCTGTTGGGGTTCGCCCGCTTTTCGGAGAGCGATGAGCAGACGGTCATTTATAAGACGCTCTATGGAGAGTATGGGTTGTGGGTGCATCACGCAAAATGTCTTTCAAAAATATCACGCGAGATGGTATAACTGCGCGTCATGCTGCAGGGTTTGTGTGCTAAAGGTATATTATTCTAATAAAATAAAGTGCTCTCGTTATTCTCGTGAATGCGCGGGATATGAATTGCGAACGCGCGCAGGTTTCGCTTATGCCGCGGGATGGGCGCATTTGGCTGAACCAGAAGTAGATGATGGAGCCCTTTGTTAAGGGCGAGAGATGCGGCGCATTAAGATGAAGGGGACTTGAAATACCGAGGGGGACTTCCTTTTGGGGATAATTGTAGAACTTTCCTTCCAGATTGCCTGTACTGTCCGTGTATGGTATAATCGCCGCATGAATTTTAGATGAGAGGCGGAAATGGAGCTTAACAGAAGAGATTTTCTAGGTGCGGCTGCGACGGCCGCGGCAGGTTTCGCAATGGAAGGCTGTGCAATGAAGCCTACCGTCGCGGCGGCGATGAAGCCGGAATATCATGTGTTTTCGCGTGTGTTCCAGTTCATTGGGGATTGCGATCGCGCTGCCGCCGTCGTCAAGTCCTGTGGATATGACGGTATTGAATGGACGGTGCGGCCCAAGGGCTTCATAGATCCGCCTCTTGCGCCGACGCAACTCAAGTCCGCCAAGCTTGCGGCGGAGCGAAATGGCCTCAAGGCGGAATCTCTGGTCGTTTCATTCCTTCGCGGCGATGATCCTCTAGCGTATGATATCGTGTCCGCAGCTGCAGACGCGGGGTTCAAGAGTTTTCGTGGCGCGTATTTCAGGTATGACCCCAAAATGACCATGCAGGAAAATCTTGACGGGGTCAAGCGGGGGTTTGAGTCTTTGGAGAAGCTTGCCCGCAGGACAGGTGTGAAGGCGTGCTATCAGAACCACAGTACCTACAATCCTAAAATCGAGCTTTTCGGCAGTGTGGTGTGGGACCTCGCCCATATATTGAAGGACTTTGATCCAGAACATGTCGGTGTGCAGTATGACGTGATGCATGCACAGGCGGAGACGGGTCCTTCATGGATGCATTCCGTGGGCATTGTCGCGCCGTGGATCGACATACTCTGCCTGAAGGATTTCTGGTTTGAGCCAAATCCCGGGAACCCGAAAATGTGGCGTCGCCACCTTTGTCCGGCCGGAGAGGGGATTGTTCCATGGGAGCGGTACCGTGGCATACTCCGGCAGTATTCGATCAGGCCTCGGTACACCGTCCATTTCGACTATGACTTTCCTACGGACGTGAAGGGCGCTTCCCGCTGTGCGGCGACGGATCTCAGGTTCTACCGTTCCGTGCTCGGGTAATGACAGCGTGATCTGATAAAAGTTTTTGGCATTTCAATTCTGTGAAAAAAAGGAGAATGCAGATGGAGACCAATCGCCGTGAATTTCTTAAAGGGACCGCATGGATGGGCGCCGCAGCCGTGGCTGCCGGCTGCATGAGCGCGAAGTCGGGTCAAGGCTTTGGCGTCGGAGGCTCGATGTTTGGCTTTGTGGCCAAACCCATGAAGAAGATACGTGTAGGTGTTGCAGGAATCGGTTCGCGCGGACGCGGGGCGGTGCATCGCATCGCCAGCATTCCCGGAGTTGAGGTGGCTGCGCTATGCGATGTAAGGCAGTGTGCCATTGACGGGCAGCAGAAGTGGCTGAAGGATGCGAAGCGCCCACCGGCCAAGGAGTTTCTCGGCAAGGATGCGTACAAGGCGATGTGCGACTGGGACGGCATCGACTGCGTGTACAACACCACTCCGTGGGAACTGCACGTCCCGATTGCCCTCTATGCGATGCGCGCGGGCAAACATGCGTTAGTGGAGGTTCCGAGCGCCTTCACGGTCGAGGAATGCTGGGAACTGGTTGAGACGTCAGAAAAGACCCGCATGAACTGCATGCAGCTTGAGAACTGCTGCTACGGCGAGGCTGAGCTTTTAGCGCTCAACATGTGCCGTCTTGGTCTGCTTGGCGATCTTGTGCATGGAGAGGGTGCCTACATTCATGATCTTCGCGTTCACAACTACAACGACTTGGACAAAGACGGGTATGCATACTGGAATCATTGGCGCCTTCGCTGGAATACGGTGCACAAGGGCAACCATTACGTTACGCATGGTCTGATTCCGCTCATGCAGAACATGGGCATCAACCGCGGCGATCGATTCGACTACCTCGTGTCCCTTGAGTCTGGCCAGTTCAACTTCGAGGCATATGGCAAGGCGAAGTATCCGGCCGGCGATTGGCATCACGACCACAAGGTGCAGATGGGCGACATGAACACGACGCTGGTAAGGACGATGAACGGGCGTTCGATAATGATTCAACACGACGTCTCATCGCCTCGTCCATATTCCCGCATCAATAAGATCACCGGTACGAAGGGCTCCTTCACGGGTGGCAGATTCGTGTACGGTTCCGACTCACTTACATGCGAATGGCCAGTCCGTTTCGGGTGGGAGGACAAACCGGGCATGGGCGTGCACAGCTACTTCGACGAGCAGAAACAGAAGGATATGCGCGCCAAGTACATGCACCCGTACTGGAGACAGGCCGGCGACATCGCCAAGAAGGTGGGTGGACACGGCGGCATGGACTTCCTCATGGATCTCCGTTGGGCGTACTGTCTGCAGAACGGAATACCGCTAGATACCAATGTATACGATTTGGCGGCATCCTGCTGTATCGGCGAGCTTTCCGAGAAGTCGGTACGCAACCGTTCCTGCTCCATGGACATTCCGGACTTCACCAAGGGTGAATGGAAAAAACAGAAGCCGTTCGGCATAGAGACGGTCGATCTTTCCAAACTTGGCGATCTTGGCGTCGATAAGGTCGATAAGGACAAGGCGGCTTTGAACGTCTGATGGAGATTCGAATCGTGCCAGAAAGTACGGGGGCTTGAAAATCGGGCCGGAGCGGCGGTCTGTTGGTGCGCAGCGTGATCAGATCGCAGAATTGAAAAATCGCCTGACGTAGGCGGTCAAGAAAGAAGGAAATAGAGATATGTCGATGACAAGAAGAGGTTTTCTCAGAGGTTCTGCCGGAATGGGGGCCGCTGCTTTTGCGGCGGGATGCGTTTCCCGCCGGGGATTGTTCGGCTGCACATCTGGCGCACCGATGCATGGTTTCGCGGCGCCGAGGATCCCGCACATCAGGCTTGGTGTCGTGGGAATGGGCAGCCGCGGGTGCGGCGTAGTCGGTCGGGTATGCAATCTGCCCGGAATAACGGTCACAGCGGTCTGCGACAATGTTTCGGAGAAGATCGCCCGTGCGCAGAAGATACTGTCGAACAAGAAGAAGTCTGCCGCCAAGGAGTATCTCGGAGACGATGCGTGGAAGCGTCTGTGTGAGGATCCCAATGTGGATGTCGTCTACAATACGACGCCGTGGGATCTCCATGTCCCCGTGCAGCTCGCCGCGATGCGCGCAGGGAAGCACGTGTTCACCGAAGTGCCGTCGGCGTTCACGGTTGATGAATGCTGGGAGCTTGTCGAGACCAGCGAGAAAACGAAATGCCATTGCATGCAGCTTGAGAACTGCTGCTATGGCGAGATAGAAATGCTGACCTTCAACCTTGCTAAGCTTGGCATGCTCGGCGAACTTGTTCATGGCGAAGGGGCCTACATCCATGACCTCCGCAGCATGTGCAAAACGGACTGGCCGGACTGCGAATACTGGCGCTTCGCGGAGAACCGGGACAACGGCGGCAACCGATACCCAACGCACGGACTTGTGCCGCTCTGCCTCACGATGGACATCAACCGCGGCGACAGGCTCGATTATCTCGTATCGCTGGACTCCAACCAGGCGAACTTCAAGGCCTACATGGAGGCGAATCTTTCGGTGGATGATCCCCGTCGCAAGGTGAAGGTGAAGATGGCGGACATGAACTCATCCCTCATCAAGACTGCGAACGGCAAATCGCTTCTCATCCAGCATGACGTCTCTTCTCCGCGTCCGTATTCGCGCATACAGTTTCTTTCCGGCACGAAGGGGGCAATTTGCGACTATCCCTTCCGTGTAGTGTTTGAGGACAGGCCGGGTTCTGGTGCGCACAGGTGGTACGCAGCGGAGAAGGCCCGGGAAATCCGCGAGAAGTACCGCCATCCCCTATGGAAGACGGTGGGTGAACTAGCCAAGCGTGTCGGTGGACATGGCGGCATGGATTTCATCATGGATACGCGTTGGGTGTACTGTCTCCAGCAAGGGTTGCCGCTCGATATGGACGTGTACGATCTTGCGGTTACGAGTTGCATCTGCGAGCTGACGGAGAAGTCTGCGGACCGCCGTTCCAGTGCGTACGACATCCCGGACTTCACTCGTGGCGCGTGGCGTACGAACAAGCCGATGCCCATCATTGACATCGATCTCAAGAAGATGGGCCTTGAGGACAAAAACGTGAAGAAGGCGGAAGGCCAAATCTCCGTCTGAGCGGTATCGGCGTGCCGCTGCGCTTCAAATATAAATATTGGATAGTTCCGAACCTCCATGAAAGCTGTATCCACCCTGGCAGAGAATCTCTTGAGAGCGACAGGCCTCTACTCTGATGTGGCGCTAAAGCGCATAGAAAACGGGCTTGAAGCCAATCCTGGAATGCCGCTGATAGAGGGTGTCCTCAAGTTTGGCGGAGAGAAGGAGGCTCTGTTTCTCGAAAAGATCGGCGATGTTCTCGGTCTTGAACATGTGGATGTGGCAAACCTCCAGCCCAGGCCTGACGTGATAGCCAAGCTTCCGGCGTCCGCGGTGTACCAGTACAACGCCATGCCGATAAGGTTCGATGGATCCGCACTGACGGTTGCGGCGGCGGATCCGTTCAACACCGCCATTGCGGACGGGCTGCGTCTGGCGGCGGGATGCCCCGTGCGCATTGCGCTTGCGCCTGCGGAGGAGATCGACAAGGCTGTCAAGAAGTTCTACGGTGTAGGCGCGGAAGCGGTCGAGAAGATGCTTGAGGACGGGCGCTATTCCGTGGACGACATGGACGGCGCCATTTCAAAGATCGATGTCGGGGCCGAGGGCGAAGAGGCATCGATCGTCAAGTTCGTGAACAGGATCATCGCCGAAGCCGACCGTCAGGGCGCGACCGACATCCATATCGAGCCGCAGGAGACAGAACTCCGCATCCGTTACCGCATCGACGGGATGCTGCACAAGGTCGATGTGCCGCCGCAGCTGAACAGGCTCAAATCCGCCATCATCTCCCGCATCAAGGTCATGTCAAATCTAGACATCGCGGAGAAGCGTCTCCCGATGGACGGCCGCATCGGCATCCGCATCGGCGGAGAGGATATCGACATCCGCGTTTCAACCATGCCCGGCGCGTGGGGCGAATCCATATCGCTGCGCATTCTCGCCAAGAGCGGCAACTTCGTGAAGATGAAGGATCTCGGGTTCTCCGAACGCGATTTCGAGGTGGTGGACAAGATCATCCGCCGTCCGAACGGCATCTTCCTCGTGACTGGCCCTACGGGTTCCGGAAAGTCCACGTCGCTGTATTCCTTCCTGCATGAGGTGAACACCATGGACGTGCGCATCCTCACGGCGGAGGATCCGATCGAATACCAGATGGACGGCATCATCCAGGTGCAGATGAACAAGGATATAGGACTCGACTTCGCCCGCACTCTGCGCGCGTTCCTGCGTCAGGATCCGGATAAGATCATGGTCGGAGAAATCCGTGACCGTGAGACGGCGGAGATCGCCATCAACGCATCTCTGACGGGCCATATGGTGTTCTCTACTCTCCATACGAACGATGCCGCCGGCGCGTTCCCGCGTCTTACCGATATGGGTGTCGAGCCGTTCCTCATCGCATCGGCCGTGGCCGGCGTCATGGGGCAGCGCCTTACGCGCAGGCTGTGTCCGAAGTGCATGAAGCAGGCTCCGCTGGACATGAAGTACTACGATCTTCCCTATCCGCCCGAAAGCCAGACGGTGTTTGAGCCGGTCGGGTGCGAGTTCTGCTCAAAGACGGGCTACAAGGGCCGCCGTGCGATCTTCGAGGTGCTGGAGGTGGACGAGGATATCGAATCTGCCATCATCAAGCGCCAGAACGCCACGCAGATACGCGACCTCTCGCTTTCCAAGGGCATGAAGACCCTGCGCGAGGACGGATGGCACAAGGCATTCAAGGGCGTGACGTCCGTCAAGGAAATCATGCGCGTAACCGAAGACCAGTAGTGAAAGGAAAATGAAAATGGACATGAATTGTGCATACTGCGCCGAAGGCGCATTGGTTGATGCGTTCGGCATCAAGATTGGCGAACTTCCTTCAAGCAAGGTATATCTCTTCAAGGAGCAGAGCCACAAAGGACGCTGCATCGTTGCAAGCAAGTTCCACGTCAGCGAGATGGTCGACCTTTCCGAGGCTGACCGCAATGCGTTCATGGAGGATGTGTGCAAGGTAGCCAATGCAATCCATGCGCTGTTCAGGCCCGCCAAGGTGAACTATGGCGCGTATGGCGATACCGGATGCCATCTGCACTTCCACCTCGTGCCGAAGTACACGGACGGGTTCGAGTGGGGCGGTACATTCGAGATGAACCCGAAGCGCACGACGCTATCCGATGACGAGTATGAAGCGCTCGTCGCATCTCTCAAGGCCGAACTTGGTCTGTGAGCGAAAGACTTTTCAGATTGAAAGCACCGTTCAAGCCTACGGGCGATCAGCCCGAGGCTGTGGCGAAGCTTCTAAAGGGACTCGAAGCCGGCGAAGGCCGGCTTGTCCTTCAGGGGGTCACCGGATCCGGCAAAACCTTCACGATGGCAAATCTCATCGAACGGTGGAACCGACCCACCCTGATCCTTTCTCACAACAAGACGCTTGCCGCGCAGCTTTTCGCGGAGCTGAAGGAGTTCTTCCCGGAGAACTCCGTGGAGTATTTCATCTCCTACTACGACTACTACCAGCCCGAAGCATACATTCCGCAGACTGATACGTACATCGAAAAGGACGCCGCCGTCAACGAGGAGATAGAACGCTACAGGCTTTCGGCCACCAATGCGCTCATTGCGCGCAGGGACGTGATTGTCGTGGCTTCCGTGTCATGCATCTACGGACTCGGCGAGTCGACGGAGTATCGAGACCTAGCCGTCAGGATAGCGGTGGGTGAAGGCACGGGGCGCAGCAACCTGATTTCGCGTCTGATCGAGGCGCAGTATGCCCGGAACGACATGGAGTTCGTGCAGGGCAATTTCCGCGTTCGGGGTGATGTCGTGGATATCTTCCCTGCGTATGCCGTGGAGGGTGTGCGGGTGGAATTCTTCGGGGATGAAGTTGATTCCATCCGGGCTCTCGACCCGGTGACGGGCAAGACCGGCGTGTCCATGCCTGCGGTCGTCATCACACCTGCAAAGCAGTTTGTCATGCCAAAGGACAAGATGGAGGCGGCGTACAGACGCATCCAGGACGAGCTTGCGGACCGGCTGAGGTATTTTGAGGGCGCGAAGAAGTACATTGAGGCCCAGCGCATCCGCGAACGTACCGAGTACGACATCGAGATGATGCGCGAACTCGGCTACTGCAACGGGATCGAGAACTATTCGCGTCCTCTTACCGGCCGCGCGCCCGGTGAACCGCCGGAGTGCCTGCTGGACTATTTCCCCGACGATTTTCTGACGATAATCGACGAGTCGCACGTGGCGGTTCCCCAGCTGCGCGCGATGTACAACGGCGATCAGGCCCGAAAGCAGAAGCTCGTGGACTTCGGATTCCGCCTTCCGAGCGCGAAGGACAACCGTCCGCTGAAGTTCCCCGAGTTCGAACAGAAGGTTCATCAGATTGTGTTCACTTCGGCGACTCCCGGAGACTACGAATATTCCGTGTCCAGGACGGTTGCCGAGCAGGTGATACGTCCGACGGGGCTTCTCGATCCTGAGATTGAGGTGCGTCCGCTGAAGAACCAGGTGGACGATCTGATGGAGGAGATCCGCAAGGTGGCGGCCGACGGCGACCGGGTGCTTGTCACTACGCTCACGAAGCGTTCTGCCGAGGATCTCACCGCATATCTCCATGAGACGGGCATAAGGGTGGAGTATCTGCACAGCGACATCGACGCCCTTGAGCGCGTTGCAATCCTCGGACGGCTCAGGAAGGGCGAGTTCGACGTGCTTGTGGGCATAAATCTTCTTCGTGAAGGCCTTGACTTTCCCGAAGTCGCGTTGGTGGCGATATTGGATGCGGACAAGGAAGGTTTCCTTCGTTCCACGACATCGCTTGTACAGACTGCCGGACGCTGTGCGCGTCATGTGAATGGCCGCGTAATCCTCTACGCCGACCATGAGACAGACGCAATCCGCGAAACGATCGGCATAACGAAATATCATCGTGAGCGCCAGATGGCCTACAACAAGGAACATGGCATTGTTCCGAAATCCGTAAAGCGCAAGATCAACGAGTCCGTCTATGTGTACACTGCCGGAAAGAATATTGGCGGAGCCGCGCCGGTGGCGATGCCCGTTGCCGGCGGCACGGTAGATCAGGCGGTGCTGGACGATCTCCGCCGCGAAATGATGGCGGCGGCGGATGCATTGGAGTTTGAACGCGCCGCATATCTCCGCGACCAGATAAGGAAGCTCAAGTTGCATGGAAAATAGTGCGATCGGCATGGAATCTTGAACTATGGTATAATTACACCCTCAATTTACAGGAAGCAAGGCAAATATGTCGGAAAAAAGGAAAATCGTCGTTACAAGCGCACTCCCCTATGCAAACGGGGATATCCATCTTGGTCATCTGGTCGAGTACCTGCAGACCGATTTTTGGGCGCGTTTCCAGAAACTTCGTGGACACGAGTGCATTTACGTCTGCGCGGATGACACCCACGGCACTCCGATAATGATCCGTGCGCGCAAGGAAGGCATTGCGCCTGAAGAGCTGATTGCGCGCAGCCATGCCGAACATCTCCGCGACTTTACCGATTTCCAGATAGCGTTCGACAATTACCATTCCACGAACGCGCCGGAGAACAAGGCACTCTCCGAACGCATCTATGCGGCGATGGAGAAGTCTGGCGCCGTCACGAGCAAGACTTCTCCGCAGCTCTACTGCGAAAAGTGCCAGATGTTCCTTCCTGACCGTTTCGTGAAGGGCGAGTGCCCCAAGTGCGGCGCCGCCGGACAGTACGGTGACAGTTGCGACAAGTGTGGGGCCACATATGGCGCAGAGGAGCTTGGTCATCCGGTTTGCACGACCTGCGGCGCAACGCCAGTGGTCCGAGACTCCGAGCATCTATACTTCGAGCTCGAGCCGCAGCACGAGTATCTGGAGAAGTGGATCCCAGACCACACCACGAGCGATGTCTCGAACAAGCTGCTTGAATGGTTCAAGGAGCCGTTGCGCGGATGGTGCATCTCACGTGACGCACCCTATTTCGGATTCGAGATCCCCGGTCATCCGAACAAGTTCTTCTATGTGTGGGTGGATGCCCCCATCGGCTACATCGCCTCGCTCAAGAACTGGTGCGAGAAGAACGGCAAGAATGTCGAGGACTACTGGCCGAGCGACGGTACAGAGGGCGATGTCGAACTTTACCACTTCATAGGCAAGGACATCATCCGCTTCCATTGTCTGTTCTGGCCGGGCATGCTCCACACCGCCGGATTCAAGGGGCCGAACAAGGTGTTTGTGCATGGTTTCCTCACGGTAAATGGCGAGAAGATGTCAAAGTCCAAGGGCACGTTTGTCAACGCCCGCACCTATCTCAATCACCTTCCTCCGGAGGCTCTTAGATACTACTACGCCGCAAAACTCGGTGGTACGACTGACGACATGGATCTCAATCTTGCCGATTTCGTGCAGCGCGTGAACTCCGACCTTGTCGGAAAGATTACGAACATCGCTTCACGCGGAGGCCAGATGCTCCAAAAGAAGCTTGAGGGCCGTCTCGGCACGATGGACGAAGAAGGCGCCGCGCTTGTCGCGAAGTGCCGCGATGCGTCCGAGACAATCGCGAAGCACTACGAGGCCCGCCGCTTCAACATGGCGCTTGTTGAGATATGCCGTCTGGCGGATGCCGCCAACGAATATTTTGATCGACGCGAACCGTGGAAGACGGTGAAGGTGGATGCGGATGCCACCCGTGTGACGCTCACCGCCGCCTTGAATGCATTCCGCATCATGGCGATCTACCTCAAGCCTGTCCTGCCTGCATATGCGGACAAGGCGATGAAGCTTTTCGGCGAGACCGAATGGACGTGGGATTCCATAAACGTTGCGTGCGAGAACTGCGCGCTCGGCGAATACGAATATCTTGCGAGCCGCATCGACGGCAAGCAGGTTGAGGCGATGATTGCCGCCGCAATGGTCAATCCTGGCGATTCGGGAGAAGTATCGCACGAATCGCGCGCGAGCAAGAACAAGGCTAAGGCCGAGTCCGCTCCCGCGACATCTGTCGAGGTGCCGGCGCTCAAGCCAGAGATCGCGTTCGGTGATTTCGAGAAGGTGGATCTTCGCGTCGGCAAGGTGCTTTCCTGTGAAACCGTTCCGAAAAGCTCCAAGCTTCTCAAGTTTGAACTTGACGCCGGTTCGCTCGGAAAGCGTACGATATTCAGCGGCATACGCGGATCATATGCCGATCCAGCGGCGCTTGTCGGCAAGGAGGTGCTGTTTGTTGCGAACCTGGCCCCCCGCAAGATGAGTGTCGGCGTTTCCGAAGGAATGATTCTCTATGCAGGCGAACCTGGCATCAGCGGTGGAGTGCTTTCACCTCTCGACTCTGCGCTCGCCGGCACGCCAGTTACGTAAATGGCGTTGCGTTCCGCGATGCGGACGGCATGAAAATGACGAAGACGTTATTCCAACACCCCGGTTGGGTTTCGCTTTCTCATATACTTGACAGGCCATACATGGTATAATCGGGAGAATTTTTCAAACAACAGACTGAAAGGAATGACAGCATGGGCAGTTTAAATGGAAAGGTCGCAATTGTAACCGGCGCGGCGCGCGGCATCGGTCAGAAGATCGCAGTCAAGCTTGCGTCTGAAGGTGCGAAAGTGGCGGTTGTCGACCTCAAGGCGGAATGGTGTGCCGAAACGGCTGACGCCGTTATTGCGGCCGGCTCCGAGGCCCTTGCCCTCGGATGCAACGTGGCTGTGTCTGCGGAGGTTGACGGCTGCGTGAAGGAAGTCATCGCGAAGTTTGGCAGGGTCGACATCATGGTCAACAACGCCGGAATCACCAAGGACGGTCTTCTCATGCGCATGAGCGACGATGATTGGGATGCGGTCATGAATGTGAACCTCAAGGGCACGTTCCTCTTCACCCGTGCGGTGGCCCGACCCATGATGAAGAACAAGGCCGAGGACGGCACGCAGCTCGGCGGAGCAATCATCAACCTTGCGTCTGTCGTGGGTATCATGGGCAATGCGGGGCAGGCGAATTATACGGCTTCGAAGGGTGGTGTGATCTCCCTCACCAAGACGACGGCAAAGGAGTTGGGCTCTCGCAATATCCGCTGCAACGCCGTTGCGCCGGGTTTCATCCAGTCCAAGATGACTGACGTACTGCCCGACGACGTGAAGAAAGCCTACATGGATACGATTCCGCTCAAGCGTTTCGGCACGGCCGAGGATATCGCCAACTGCGTCGCGTTCCTTGTCTCTCCGGCCGCGGAGTACATCACCGGGCAGATCATCTCCGTCAACGGCGGCATGATCGGCTAAACCATCCAAGTGGTGATGTGAGGATGTTCGTATTGTGAATTACTGATTCAGAAAGTCTCTGTTAGTGACGCCTGCCGACTTCACAAACGACATCCTGATCCGCTGGGGCGGATCGGACATATTCAACCAGGCGCTTCACCTTGCGCAGCACGGCAACGTGCTGGAAGCTGAGTGGGATGACATTGAGCACGTAATACGCGGCAAGATCGCCGGGCCGACCGGCTATCCGATGCCGGTGTCGCTTGAGGTGCTCGATGACGGCACCATCATTTCGCACTGTCCCTGCCGCATGAACCAGATGTACGGCCAGGTGTGTCCGCATGTCGTTGCGCTTGGCATACATCAAATGGTGTCGTATATGCCGGACGACGCGGATGAGGAGTTCGACGACACGCCGGAAGGCGAGTCCCACGCGCTTGCCCGCGGCATTCCTCCGGATGCCAGGCGTGTGCCGGCGAAGCCGCAGTTCAAGATGAACGTGAAGGGGTCCCGGGCGTCGTTGGGCGTAGAGGTGATCGCCAAGTACGGTGACATCGAGATTCCCTGCGGCGGCCATGCCGATGTTGACGCCGTGTGCATTGCCGATCCCGACGATCCGTATCTGTACTATGTGCGCAACCCTGACGCGGAGGAGCGCGCGATCCGCCTCCTGAAGGGCTATGGATTCGATGAGGGCACAACGAGACTCTTCACCGTCGATCAAAGGGCGGTACTGAACTTTCTGGGGTCTGGAATCCCGTATCTGCGCCGGCAGGGTTGGCGCGTGACTCTGGAGGGGCGGATACTCGACATTTCCGACGCCATGCCGATGGTCGTGCCCGTCGTCACCGTGAAGGATGCACCGCGCGGTTCGTTCGATGTGGGCTACGCGTTTGAGGTTGAGGGCAAGCCCATTGACGCCCGGTGCGTCCAGGATGCGCTCAACCGCGGCGACAGCTATGTCCTCAACGGCGGCGAAACGCTTCTGCTCGACACCGAGGCGATAAATTCCATGCGTGCGGTGTTCGACGACTGCGCCAAGGTTCAGGGTGAGGCTGAGAAAGGTTTCTTCCGTGTCGCGGGGATATACGCACCGTATGTGAAGAGCGCGATAGAATCGCTGGATGCGATATGCCTCGACGACGACTTCGCCCCGTCCTGGCGCGAAACCGCCGCCGCTCGGAACCGTGACGAGAACGCCAGATACGAGCCGGTGGACATAGGCCCATTGGAGTCGACCCTGCGTCCATACCAGAAGCAGGGCGTGTACTGGATGCGTTTTCTCGAGAAGAGCGGATTGTGCGGTCTTCTCGCTGACGAGATGGGGCTGGGAAAGACCCTTCAGACCCTTACGTGGCTGTCGCTGTCCCGTACCGATCCGGAGGCAGCGGGCAAGCCTGCTCTGATCGTGTGCCCGACATCGCTCGTGCGCAACTGGGAGGCGGAGGCCGCCAAGTTCACCCCGTGGATGAAACGGCTTGTAATTTCCGGACCAGACAGACACAGGGCGTTCGCCGCAATCCCCGGCGCTAACCTCGTTATAACGTCATACGCGCTTCTTCAGCGCGATCTTGAGGATGCCTATCTGGACAAGGAGTTTTCGGTCGTTGTCCTGGACGAGGCGCAGCACATCAAGAACCGCACCACGCGCAATGCGCAGTCGGTGAAATCGCTGCGGAGCGTGCAGAGACTTGTTCTCACCGGCACTCCCGTCGAGAACTCGGTGTCAGACGTGTGGAGCATATTCGACTTTCTCCTGCCTGACTATCTGGGAGACTACTCCACATTCAAGGACACAACCGAACAGCCTGTGCAGTCGGGCGGGAAGATCGGGGCGGCGGCCCTCGAGAAACTGCGCCAGAAGATACATCCGTTCATCCTCCGCCGCCTGAAGAAGGATGTCGCGAAGGATCTTCCCGACAAGATAGTGCGCGTGTCCTACTGTCCGATGACTGCGGAGCAGCAGCGGCTCACCAACGAACTGCGCATGCGCGCCAAGGCGGCGAACACGAAGTTCGAGATGCTCGCCGTGCTGATGCGGATGCGTCAGATAGCGAACCATCCGGCGCTTGTCGAGAAGGGCGCCGAGAATGCATCAGGGAAGTTGGAGGCGTTTTTCGAGGTCCTGGACGAGGCTATGGCCGGCGGACACAGGGCGCTGGTGTTCTCCCAGTTCGTGTCCATGCTGACGATCCTGCGCAGGGAGCTGAACGCAAGGGGCATACGCCACTGCTATCTGGACGGGGCCACGAAGGACCGCCTCGGAGAGTGCAGGAGGTTCAACCAGAGCGACATACCTGTGTTCCTCATATCCCTGCATGCGGGCGGTACGGGACTGAACCTTACCGGGGCCGATACCGTCATACACTTCGACCCGTGGTGGAATCCGGCCGTCGAGAATCAGGCTACGGACCGTGCGCACCGAATCGGACAGAAGAAGAAGGTGTGCGTCGTCAAGCTGATATCCGAGGATTCGGTGGAAGAGCGAGTTCTCAGGCTTCAGGAGAAGAAGAGTCTTGTCATCGATGCGACGGTAGGCGCGACGGATGACGCCATCGTCTCAAAGATGTCCTTTGATGACCTCAAAGGTCTTGTCGGGCTGTGATACTCTAAATTGTGCGACTCGGCCTTTCTTCCGTCACATTGCCGGCCGAGGGATAGCACTAGGCCGCAGGGTTTATTTCGACAATGGTTTATGGTATAATTCATTGTCAAACGAATTTGAAAGGATTTGCAAATGAATGGATCTCTCCTGGAACTTGATGCGTTGACCGCAATCTCGCCAATCGACGGACGCTATGCCGGGAAATGCGCCGAACTGCGCGAGGTGTTCTCCGAGTTTGGCCTTGTCAAGCGGCGTGTGCTTGTGGAATGCGCCTGGCTTGAGGCTCTTTGCGATGCCAAGGAAATCCGTGAGTGCAAGTCGCTGACGGCCGCAGAGCGCAAGGCTCTCCGTGCGATAGCCTCAGGATTTTCCGTTGAGGACGCCTGCCGTGTGAAGGAGATCGAACGTACAACCAACCATGACGTCAAAGCCGTTGAATACTTTCTCAAGGAGAAGGTCTCCGGCACGTCGCTCGAGAATCGTTCGGAGTTCATTCACTTCGCCTGCACCTCTGAGGACATCAACAACATGAGCCACGCCCTCATGCTTCGTGACGGACAGCGGATTCTCCGTTCCGAAATGGACGCGGTCACCGCAAAGATCGTTGCCATAGCAAAGGAAACGGCGAAGGTTCCGATGCTCGCGCATACGCACGGTCAGCCAGCCTCCCCCACGACCGTCGGCAAGGAGCTTGCCGTCGTCGCGGCCCGTCTGAAGCGTCAGGCGGCGGAGATTGACAGGCTTGTGATGCCGGCGAAGATGAATGGCGCAGTCGGAAACTTCAACGCTCATCTTTCGGCATACCCCATGGTGGATTGGGAGAAGCTTTCCCGCAGTGTCATAGAGTCTCTGGGGCTACGCCAGAACAGGCTCACCACGCAGATTGAGTCACACGACGGCATTGCGGAGCTTTTTGATGCCGTTGTCCGCTGGAATTCCGTGCTTCTTGACTTCGACCGTGACGTGTGGATGTATGTGTCGATGGGATATTTCAAACAGCGCACGGTGAAGGGTGAGGTCGGCTCCTCAACAATGCCGCACAAGGTCAACCCGATAGATTTCGAGAACTCGGAAGGGAATCTCGGTCTTGCGAACGCGGTTCTCGGTTTCATGGCGCGCAAGCTTCCGATCTCCCGCATGCAGCGAGACCTTACGGACTCCACTACGCTCCGCAACATGGGTGTCGGTTTTGGATATGCGCTTATAGCGATCCGTTCAACCATCAAGGGGTTGGGAAAGCTTGAGCTGAACGAGACGCGTCTCGCAGAGGACCTGGATCACAATTGGGAGGTTCTTGCCGAACCCATCCAGACCGTCATGCGCAAGGTTGGCATGGACCATCCGTACGAGCGTCTGAAGGAGTTAACCCGCGGACGTCGCGTCACTGCCGAAATCATGAAGGAGTTTGTGAAGGGGCTGGATCTTCCCAAGACAGACAAGGCTCGCCTTATGAAGCTTACGCCTTCGTCCTACATCGGCATTGCAGAAAAGCTGGCCCGCATAGTCTGATCTGCAGTTATGGTATAAATATCGATAATTTTACTCAAAATGGTTAATAGTGCTGTTTTGAGTAAAATAATGTCGTTTTGAATAATGGATGAGAATTTGACCAAGAGCGCCAATATCGGTAAGCGTGCTCCTGGCGACAATCCGAAGAACGATGCCTATGATATTGTCGGTCCGTGGTGCTTCACATGGAACTGGAAACAGGACTTGTCGGGTTTCTCGAAGAGGCTCTTCATGACTTCCAATCCTGCGGAGGTTGATAAAACGTCGATGCCGTTGCTCTCGGCAATGCTGAAGGCACGGACGACACCTGCCGAATGGAAGGTCAAATGCCGTGTTGACCGCGATTCGGAACTGCTGAAGATGTATCTTCTGCCGTTTGGGTATGAGATCTACGAATTCATGCAACAGCAGAAGAAGCGCCCTGTGTTCGGCGTGAAGGGTGCATATAACCGAAAGAAGCGGATTGATGGTATTGTATCTGCTGTAATTTGCCTGTAATGTTCACAGAAAGGAATAAAGCGATGACAAAATCACTTGTGGCGGGGATTGTTGCTGGATTGACGGCCAGTTCGCTTTTTGCCGCGCAACCAGCAGCAACGGCTCAGGTTTTGGTTGATCTCTCAAAGGAACTTGGTGCCATAAAGCCGATGCATGCGGTCAATAACGGACCTTCCGTGAAGAAACCGGGAGGAGACCAGAAGGCCGGAAACTTCGAGGACTATAAGGCTGCGCGGATCCCGTTCGCCCGCACTCACGACTCTGTCAATTGTGTTCCTGGCGGTGCGCACACCTGTGACATCAACGCCATATTTCCAGACTTCGAGGCGGATGAGAATGATCCGAAGAACTACGACTTCGTGTTCACGGATCACTATCTCGACAATATCCGTCGCGCAGGGACGGAAGTGTTCTTTCGGCTTGGGCAGACGATTGAGCACGGGCCCAAGAAGTATGGTGCCTTGCCTCCAAAAGACTATGCCAAGTGGGCGCGCATCTGCGAACATGTGATCAGACACTACAATGAAGGTTGGGGATGGGGAGTGGATAAGGCCCATACGACCGTGAACATTGCGTGGTCCAATCAGTTCAACATAGTCTACTGGGAGATATGGAACGAGCCGGATCTGGATCCGTCTGACAACGGGTTGCCGAAGAATCCCCGTTGTTGGGGCGGAACGGTGACGAATTTCTTCAATCTGTACGAGACGGCGGCAAAGCACTTGAAGGGTAAGTTTCCTCACCTGAAGATCGGCGGCCCTGCGCTTTGCGGACGGTTCGATTGGGGAGAGCGGTTTCTTGCGTATTGCCGCGACAATGACGTTCCGCTCGACTTCTTTTCATGGCATACATACGCCACTGAGCCGAAGCGGATTGCTGACAGAGTGGTTTGGGTTAGAGGTCTTATGGACAAGCATGGATTCCAGAAGTCGGAGTCAATTCTGAATGAATGGAATTACGTCAAGGGCTGGGTTGATGACTGGCCGTATTCACTTGAGGTGGAGTCTGGAAGGTTTGCTCAGAAGGGCGCGGCGTTCATTGCGGGTACGATTGTAGATTGCCAGTCTGTACCTGTCGATATGTTGATGTTCTATGATGCGCGTATTAATTCGGGAATGAACAATATGTTCACTCACGCGACATATCATCCTATGAAAGGATACTATCCGTTCTATGCTTGGTCTAAACTTCTGGATTGCGGTACTCAGGTCGCATGCTCGGTGAAAGAAGGGCGCGGTAAGGAATCCAATGCTAATACAGGAACTGTATTCAAGAGCGACATTGGCAAGCCGGTCGGAAGTTTCCGGGCGGTGGCGGCAAAGAAAAAAGACGGATCAGGGGCGGTTTTTGTAGTTCGCTACTCGGAAGACAACAACGTTACCGATACGGCAACTGTGAAGATTGTCGTGCCGGGTGTTTCGCTTGTGAACGCCCGTTGCCATCTGACGGATGCAGTGCGCACATATACGGAGGTTCCGTTGGATATCCAGCCTGGCGGCGAAGGCATTATACGTATGCAGCCCAATTCCTTCGCATTTATTGAGTGGTGATATGATCTTATGACACATTGCTATCCCGCCTATGGGATAGCAATGCGCCTATTATATCAAAACATCCAATTGTCCAGGTTGTCTATGTCATGGCGCGTCACCATCTAATTTCCCATGTCGCGGTGAAAGCAAAAGCGGACAGCTGTGGAGAGCAAAAGCGGAATGGCTTTTCAGTAAGGACAAAGTAGGTTTCATGCCCTGTTTACAGGGGTAAGGCATAAGATGAAAGCCCCCCATGGGGGGCGGCCGCCGGTGTGGAGAGCAAAAGCGGAATTTAGGCGTATTATACGCCCCATGAAACATCAGATAGCTAACAGGTTGGGTGTCGCCCATGTGCGCGACACGATCATTCAATTGGTCGCAGGTTCAATCACCCGAGAGCAGGCGATGGAGTCGCTTGAGATAGGCAAGACACGTCTTTATGAACTTAAAGCATCTTATCTTGCCGCAAGGGCGAAGGGCATCGCTGATCAATGGATTCCAGGACGGTCGGGCGGAGATCATGCCGCGCCGTGGCCGGAGGCGGAGCAGCGATTCCTCAAACGGGTTCTCAGCCCCGACGGATGCGCAAAGCGATATTCCTATGCGTTTGCTGCGAGCGAACTTGGCAGACGCTTCGGACATATTGTTGACAGGGGACAGGTACGGCACTGGGCGATGGATCATGGCATCAAGATTGCCGTTCCCAGGCCGCGTCCTCTGGCTCATGTCCGTCGTTGGCAGCGTAAAGCCATAGGAGAGTTGTGGCAGCTGGATGCGACTCCAGATCGGTTTCTCGGAACGGTCGGCGGGACTTATCAGCTTCTAGACATGATTGATGACTGCAGTCGTGTGCAGGTTGGATGCCGTCTTTATCACAGGGAGTGCATTACATCGTATTTGGACCTGTTTTACAGGGCTTTTTCGCGATATGGGCTGCCATTGGAGATATATGTGGATAAAGCTGGATTCTTTCGTAGCGATGACGGATCATTGACGCAGCTGGGACGAAGATTGAAGTTCTACGACGTTTCATTCGTGTTTGCAAACACACCAGAGTCCAAGGGTAAGATCGAGCGGATACATGTTGTATGGCAGGATCGTCTGCCAGCATATTTCGAACGGGAAGGTTTCAATATGTGCGCATCAATGGATGAGATCAATGATCATGTGGATAGGTTGGTCGACTACCGCAACGGCTTTGAGGT
>JAZOAC010000016.1:0-19009 GCA_045595285.1 Kiritimatiellia bacterium
ACGCGAAAAGGAGAAAGACCATGTATCCAGAAAGTGATTATGGTAGGTGCTGTGCACCGCGCTCGTCCTTGGAAGAAACTCGCGGCGAAAGCCGATGCGGGTGCGCGGGTGCGCTCCCGTGGAATCACCGAAGCCAAGTTCTGATGGAAGGCCGTCTCCGCGAGGAAATGCGCGGACGGCGGCAGAGCCGAGGCAGGCGGGCGGCGTGCCGCATAGGCAGAACTCGCGGAATCCGAACTTGACGAAAAAAAAAATGTGTTATCTTATGCAGCAGTTTTTTTTTACGGCACATAAGGTCACGCGCAAAGTGAAAGGCAAATAACTGTGAAAGAGAAAGTCATGCAAGGAAAGCCGTATGCGGGAAATCCGCACGTACGGTTTGACGAGGGGGCGGGCGTCCCGAGACATTCGAGGCGTTCCGCTCTACTCTACAACATCATGAATACACTCGCAGTTGCTGTCTCCGGAGCCGCATTTCTTGTGTCGGCGGCAGTCCCCAACGTGACGGATGTCACAATGACGCAGGCGGACAACCGCCTCGTGACGATCAACTACACGCTTTCGGACGCGCCGGCCGTCATCACGGTCGATGTGCAGACGAACGACAACAACGGCGGCTGGGCCTCGATCGGCGGCGAAGCACTCTGGAACGCCGTGGGTGATGTGTGGAAGAAGGTAGAGGCTGGTGAAACGGTGAAGACCATTACGTGGCGTCCGGATCATACCTGGCCCGACCACAAGATCGAGGGGAACAACACGCGCGCCGTCGTCACGGCGTGGGCATTGGACAACACGCCTGACTATATGGTAGTGGATTTGACCGTACAGTCGGGTGGAGACAATGTGCGCTATTATCCTGGCGTGGAATTCCTCCCGAAGAAGAACTTCGATCAGAAAGGTACGGCGATCCTCGGCAATGAGGACTACAGGAAGTCGAAGCTCGTCATGCGCAAGATCATGGCGCGTGGTGTACAGTGGACCATGGGATCGGTGGCGGCTGATGAACCATACGAACGCGGTACGTCGGAAGATCCTCATCTGGTTGCTTTGACCAACAATTACTACATCGGTGTGTTTGAGATCACCCAGAAGCAGTATTGGTATGTGGTTCCCGGACAGAAACACGGTTATTTCAAGGAGGTCAACTGGGAAATGAGACCTATGGACAATCCTTGCTATGACGCTTTCCGTCTGCGTGCATATACAGCCTCAAACCGCGAAGCAACAGCGGAGGAGATCAGCAGCTATTCCTGGCCAAAAGAGCCTCATCCCGATTCGTTTCTCGGGAAACTCCGCGCGAAAACGGGTCTGGATTTCGATATGCCGTCAGACGCTCAATGGGAGTTCGCCTGTCGCGCCGGCAATGGTTCTGGGTATTGGAATGATGGTTCGAAAGTGCTCAATACACACGCGGACGCGTTTAACGGCGCGGATGCGAATTTAGATAACCTTGCCTGCTATCGAAGATCCACTGCAAACGTTTCTTCATCTTGGGATACAAACAAGGGAACCATGGTTGTCGGTTCTTACAAGCCGAATGGCTGGGGACTTTACGATATGCATGGAAATGTCTGGGAATTCTGTTTGGATTGGGCTGGTGACAACAGCGAACTTGACGGCAAGGTGAACATCGATCCAGCTGATCCGTCCAAAACCCTTTCCGGAGAGACGGGCGCTAACCGTGTGTCTAGAGGAGGCGCCTGGTGTTACGGAGCGCCTCGACTCCGTTCGAGCTACCGCTTTAGCCGAATACCCGGTGAAAATAATTATATGTGTGGTATCAGAGTCGTCTGCACATCAGGGCTTCAATAACCGTTCATTTCAAAACGGCATTTCAATTGCCCGTTTCAAGGCGGTTGACACAAGGTCAATTTCCTGTCGATCCGCCACTCGATGATCGGTCTTGTGAACCGGTGAGTGGAGATTGTGAGGAATGGATATGTTGAGAAACAAAGTGACAAGCAATAGGTTCGTAACAGAGAAAGGAAAATACAGAACATGACCGGGAAAACGGTGAAGATGGAAAATACGGGGATGAAAGTTATCGCCTCCATGTTTTACATGGTTGCCGCAGCGGCGTTCAACATGTGCATGGCGGATGTATCCCTGGACGTACTGTTCACAAAGGATTCCAGTCTTCGCTACAAAGGACCTGACTGTTCCTTGCAGGAAAGCGGATGGGTTTCAGGCGAAAAGCTGCCGGTCATCGACGAGGGCAAGTTCGAGGGGACTTGTCCCGGGCTTGTTGGGGAGAAGGGCTTTTCGGTCGCGCTGTTCTTCCGTCCGTTCGACAAGGGGATCGTGTATGCCAATCCTGATATTACGGAGGGCATGCTTGTGTCGGCGGGATCGGGATGGTTCGATGGATGGCGTCTGGTCCTTGCGAACTGGGCAAGGAAAACGCCCTCGATCGTCATCGGTCGTCCCGGTGCTGGGGGATGGGGCTTGAGTTCGCCCTTGCCGATAATTCCGTCCCGATGGAATGTCGTCTGCGTTACATACGACCGCGCCAGCGGCAAGATCAGCATCTACGTCAATGGTGCTTTGGCCGCAGAGGGTGTGTACAAGGGCGTGATTACACCGTATAGGGGGGATGTCCTTACGGTCGGCAACGCTGGTCATGGCGTCGGGTCGCTTCGCATGCAGGTACGGCGGCTGGTTGCGGACAATGTTCCGTGGGACGCACAGAAGGTGCGTGACGTCTCGTTTGGCGGCGCAGTCGGCATAGCGGACTTTGAGGCGTACCTCAAGATCCCCCGGGAGAAGCCTGACCGCCTCGTGCGGTCCCTTGCCGATATTCTGCGGAAGAGATCCCTCAATCAGATAGTGCGCAGCGAAGCCACCGACTGCCTTCTTCGCCAGTTCGACCGTCAGCCGCCGCTGCCTGCATCCACGCTGGAACGGATATCCGACGAAATGAAGGAGATGTTTGGGTTGGACCGGCTTCGGCTTGAGACTGCCCTTGCCAAGGCGTATGCCAGAGAGGGCGGTCGCGGCAGATCCCATAGGCTTTTTGGCAGACTTGTCTCCACGTGCACCAACGACGCCTGGCAGGCGGAAATACGTTGGAACTTTGCCGACACGCTACTGTCGTCGGGGAATCTGTCTGCGGCGCGCGAACAGTTCGACGCGATACGCTCACTGCCGGGCGTGGCGTTCTACTGCCGCGGCATGGCAGCACTTTCGGCCGCCAGGGTACATGAGTTCGCCGGAGAGTACGGGAAGGCCATCGCCGAGTTCAAGAATGCTGCGGCGCTCTGTGCCAAGGCACCTCATCTGAAATGGCTGGCGGAAACGGGGTCCGCACGCTGTTTGCGGCTGGCGGACGGAAAGCCGGAATTCGACCCGTCTGGGACACACCACCCTCCCGCTCCGTTGCCAAAGCCGGGTGCGGAGTTCTACGTGTCGCCCAACGGGAGCGATGATGCAGATGGTTCATCGACAAGACCCTTTGCAACGTTGGAGCGAGCGCGCCGCGCGGTCAATGCGTTTCGTGACGGAAAGGGCGCCATTCCACTCGGCGGCGTGACCGTGCATCTTCGCGGCGGCCTTTATGCGATGACAGAGTCATTCAAGTTGACGGCGGCGGATTCAGGAAGCCCTGACGCTCCGGTGGTGTATCGCGCATGGGGGGACGAAAGGCCGATTCTTAGCGGCGGAGCGGTTCTCACGGATGCGGCAGCGGTTTCGGATCCGGAAGTCCTCAAGCGCCTTCCGGAAGGATCCCGCGGCAATGTGCTGGTGTTCGACCTGAAGCGGCAGGGCGTCACTAATCTTGTGCCGCCCGTGGCGCTTGGCTTCACGATGCGCGGCAAGACCATCGTCGACTTCTACGAGAACGGTGCGCAGATGACGTGCGCCCGCTGGCCGAACGATGGTTTCGCCTATACGGGACTCGTCCCGAAGGGTAGCAAGACCATGTTCCATTTCGACCGTGAACGCCTTTCCAAGTGGGCCGGATCTCCGGACGTCTGCATGTCGGGATACTGGTCGATATCATGGGCGGACAATTCGATTCCGGTGGCGGAGATCAATCCCCGGGACGGTACCGTCAGGCTTTCCGAACCGCCGTTCTGGGGCGTCAAGCCGGCTATGCCGTTCTATGTGTTCAACGCTCTTGCGGAACTTGACCGCCCCGGCGAGTGGGTGCTTGACCGGCCGAACCTCAAACTCTACTTCTGGCCGAGGGAGAAGAGCGGATCTAAGGTCTATGCGCTGAGCCTTCTGCGCACGCCACTTGTTTCCGCCAAGGGGATTAAACATATTGTGCTGGACGGACTGACTCTTGAATACGGTCAGGGTGACGGCATAAGCGTCGAGAGCGGCCGGAACATCGTCATCTCCAGATGCCGTCTCCATAACCTGGGCGGCAAGGGGATCGTGGCGACCGGATGCTCCGATGTCCAGATCTACGGCAACAAAATATCAGACGTCGGGGCCACCGCCCTCCACGTTTCCGGCGGCGACCGCAGGACGCTCAGGCCAAGCGGCATAAACATCGAGAACAACGAGGTTTTCCGCTTCGGTCGCAACACCGACACCTACAACCTCGGCGTGAACATCGGCGGATGCGGTGTTCGGGTGGCGCACAACCATTTCCACCACGGCCCCACCTCCGCCATCCGTCCCGAGGGTAACGACCATGTCATCGAGTACAATCTTGTCGAGAGGATGGTTCTCCGGTCGGACGATCAGGGCGGCATTGACGTGTTCGGCGATCCGTCCTATCGCGGAGTCGTTATGCGCCACAACATCTGGCAGGACTTCGGATCCGGCGATCCTGCGCACTGGCAGGGTGGCATCCGCCTAGACGACGCCATCAGCGGCGCTGTGATCTACGGCAACCGGTTCTACCGCTGCTCAAGCGGTATCTTCGGGGGCGTTCAGATTCACGGCGGTCAGTTCAATACGGTGGACAACAACATCTTCGTCGGCTGCCGCTATGGCGTGAGCTTCGCGCCCTGGCTGAAGGGACGCTGGGAGAAATGGCTGGACGGGAGATATCGCCGCGAAATCACCAAGGACGTCAATGTGGCCGCCGAACCGTACACCAGCCGCTATCCCGAGCTGGCGCGGCTGCGCACCGCGCCCAACGCGAACACCGTCAGCCGCAACCTGGTCGTCGGCGCGGAGCGCGTCCTGTTCGGCGCTCCGGACGAGGGGCTGTATTTCGACAACCGGCAGGCTTCCGGCGAAAGGAACTCCGTCATGCTGTGGGATCCGCTTCCGCCTGTCGAGGCCATCGGCCGCTATCCGAATCCGCGCAGTCTGCCGTGATGGAAAGGGTCTGGATATGTCGCAAAACCATTGAGAAAAGGGAACTGAAACAATGATGAAATCAGATGTCCGATGCAGATTTGCAGAGATGTTGCAAATGGCAGTATTCGCTTCGGCCGTCGCATTGCAGATGTCCGTCGCGGCATCGCAGGTTTCTGGCGCGGGATGGGATTTTTCGAAAGGCATTCCGAAGGATTGCGTTTTGCGCGGATCGGCCGCATTGGATGGAACGGGGCTTGTTCCGAAGAAGCTGCATAGTGTCGGGGATTGTCCTTCCGGCGCCGTGGTCCATGGTTTCGCCATCCCCAGGGGGGCGTTTGTGTTCGAGGCGGAATTCGCCCCCTATCTCAAGTGGAGCGATCCGAAGGACCGCAATGTGGCGGAGCGTATAGCGAAATCCAACATCGAAGAGCATCTCACGCGCCGACACGTCCTATGGGACTCCATTGGAGCCGAGACGTGTGGTTTCAGGATTTTCTGCGAGGAAGGGTGGAACAAGAGGTGGACTCCCCGCATGCACATCTACGTGGGCGAGAGGCTTGTAAGGCTCTCGGGGCCCACGATCGCCGAGCCGAAGCCCGGCGGATTCCTGCGTCTGAGCGTTTCATTCGACGGGACGGGGTATGCGTCATGGAATTTCGCCGGGCTTGCAGAAGAATCGTTTTTTGATGAAATAGGCGGTGTCAGACACTCTGTAAATGCGCAAGCGGTGATTGGAGATAATGCCGCAGCGCCGTTCCTGCCGGCGAACGCCGTCATCCGTTCCGTAAGGATCGTTCCCTGTCCTCGCAGGCCGTTCGCGGTCCAGGCCGCAGGACGCACGGCGTTTGAACGGTGGGAGGGGAATGCAGCGGTTCGATTGAGAGGCGTTGCATCGCGTCCGGTTGCGCGGGTGGACGTCTCGATCCGGCAACTCGACGGTAACGGCAAATCCCATATCTCTTCGACGGTGCGCCTTGATTCGATCACGGCCGATTCGTTCGCCGACTTTGAAGTCCCTGTCGAGACCCGTCTGTCGTGCGGAAAGTACGGATTGGAGACCGTCTCGTCTGTCTGTTGGAGCGATGGTGGATGCTCCGTGTTCACACAGATCGTGGAGATGGCCGTCTCTCCGCTTTTCGCCGACCGCATGCCTGTCGTGATGTGGGGCGTAGAAGGGTATGACAGTGAGGTCGCCAGATTTGGCTTCACGCACAAGTCTGATCGCGACGCATGGATCGCCTCGACGGACCTTTCCGGTACAGACGAGGCACGCCGTCTTGTAAGCAAGCTCGACAGGGCCGCTGCGGCCGGGATAAGGATGATGAAGCATTCGCATTTCCTTTATCCCGAAGGCATCGGCCGCGACAAGTACCACAGAAGGACACGCGACGGGAAACATCTGTTTGCATTCCCGCAGCCGGAGGTGTCCAATCAGGACATGGTTGACTTCGCGCGCAAGGTCGCCTCCCGTGAGAATTCGATCATAGCGGGGCATCCGGCGTTCGCCGGCGTGCTGCCGTGTTCCGAGGTGCGCGACCGGACGTTCCCTTCATTCAACACCGAACATCGCAGATACGAAAAGGAGACCGGACGGGAGGTTCCTTTGGAGGTGAAACGCCCAGTGCTTGATTTCAATATCGCACGCAAGAGGTTCCCCGATGGCGTCGTTCCTGATGACGATCCTCTTTTGGCGTACTACCGCTGGTTCTGGCGCGGCGGCGACGGATGGCCTGGATACGTAAGTGCCATTGCGGATTCCTACACGAAGAACGATGGCCGCGAATGGTTCTCGTTCTGGGATCCGTCGGTGCGATGCCCTCCGATATGGGGAAGCGGCGGAACCGTCTCGGCTCTCAGCCAATGGGTCTATGCTCAGCCCGAGCCGATGAATGTCGCCGGCCCCGCCGAAGAGGTCATCGCAATGGCAGATGGCCGACCGGGACAGATTCCGATGATCATGACGCAGCTAATCTGCTACCGCTCGCAGCTGGCGCCCGCGCACATCAAGGTGTCGCCGCAGCCGGAATGGGTGAGACGCATCCCCAACGCCCTCCTGCCTGCGATCCCCCCGGACGCGCTCCAGGAGGCGTTGTGGTCGATGATCTCCAAACCGGTAAAGGGCATCATGTTCTACGGTTGGGGGAATATCTTTGATACCGCGTCTGTCAAATATGCATATACGTCGCCGGAGACAGGTGCGATGATGCGCAGACTTCTCAATGATGTGGTATTGCCACTTGGACCGATGCTGAAGCATCTCGGACGTGAAAAGCCTCCGGTCGCCGTATTGGAGAGTTTCGCGACGGTCGCATTCGGCGGCCCCGGCTCCTGGGGATGGAAGTCTCTGCCGCTCACATTCCTTCAGAGGGCGGGACTTGATCCGCGCGTGGTGTACGAGGATACGGTTGCGCGTGACGGGCTTGGCGACGTCAAGGTGCTCTACGCGCCGGAATGCACGTTTCTCCCCTCGTCCACTGTCAAGGCGATAAAGGCTTTCCAGCGTGGCGGCGGCATTCTCGTCGCCGACCGCAGGCTTCTTCCGGCACTGAAAGCGGATGTCGTGGTGCCGGTCATGGCGTTTGTGCCGCCGAAATTGGACAATGCCGCCGATGTCGGCGTCCAGGCCGGAAAAATCGTAAAGACTTCGGCGCAGAGGCATACTATTGCGCAGAAGCAGAAGATGCTTGCTGACGCCGAATCGCTGCGGACGACGCTCCGGGATAGGTTCGCCTATCGTCCGAAGGCGGATCGTTCTTCGGGCGAGATCGCCGTCTATTCACGATCATGGAAGGGGACCCCCTACCTTTTCGCAGTCAATGACAGGCGCACATTCGGCGATTACGTGGGACAGTGGGGCGTTATGATGGAAAAAGGAATGCCGCTTGAAGGTGTCGTTACGTTCGAAGATGCGTCGAAGAAGATACGGGCGGTGTATGAACTCTCGCGTGGCGGAGAGGTTCGCTTTTCAAGAGATGCGGATTCACGGATATCAGTTCCGCTCAAGTTCGACACGAACGACGGACGGCTTCTGATGTTCCTTCCCCGCCGGATCGCGCATGTTGGCGCATGGGCCGCCAGATCGGGAAACCGGATCAAAGTCAAGATGACGGTCAAGGATGCGGCGGGTGCGCCGGTTCAGGCTCTGCTTCCTGTGGAGATACGGGTCTATGATGCATCGGGACGTGAATTGGACGGTGCCGGGTTTGCCTGCGCGCGCAATGGCGTATGCGAGCTTTCCGTGCTGACGAACATAAATGACGCTAAAGGATTCTACTCGATCGTCTGCCGTGATCGTGCGTCCGGGATCGAGAAAAGGTTGACCGTCAAATGAAAAGGAGAAGATACATGCAACGACTGAAAACAATGAGGAATGCGGCGTTTGCGGTGGTGGCGGCGATTTCCGCAGGCGCCGCAGCCGCCGGGTACACCGAGTTCATCCAGGACGGCTATCCGGCGGCAAACCCGTCGTATTCGGGACATTCGCCGTCCATGCCTCTCGAATCGGCCACCAGTGCGAGGTTCACACCGGTGGAGCGGATGGAGGCCGGATGTCTGACATGGGACGAGTCGGACGGCATTTCGATCCGCACGGACGGAATCGGGACTTTCATCATCTTCAGGTAACAAAAGAAAGAGAGCAATTCATGAACACGCTTAAACACACGATTGCATCACTGGCGGTTGTATCGGCCTCGGCCCTTCCGGCGGCAGTGCCACAGGTTTCGAATGTAGCGATGGCCCAGGACGACGGACGCCGCGTGACCGTCACATATACGCTGTCCGACGAGCCCGCCGTTGTTACGCTCGATGTGCAGACGAACGCCGTCGCCGACGCCGCTGCCGACGACACCGGCTGGACCTCGATCGGAGGCGAGGCCGTATGGAACGCAATGGGCGACGTATGGAGAAAGGTGGATGTCGGAGAAAAGACGATCACGTGGCGTCCCGACCACACATGGCCGGACCACAAGATCGACGGCAACCGCGTCCGTGCGGTCGTGACGGCATGGGCTACCAACAACACCCCCGACTACATGGTGGTCGATCTTACGGGAGTCCCCGCCGAGGATGTCGTGCGCTACTATCCGGGCGTAGATTTCCTTCCGAAGAAGAATTTCGCCCAGGCCGGCGCGGCCGTCACGAACAACCCGGACTACAAGACCACGAAGCTCCTCATGCGCAAAATCATGGCTCGCGGCGTGGAGTGGGCGATGGGCGCTCCGAAAAGTGTGGAAATGACTCAGACTTCTGGCGATTACAACGAGTCTAATGAAACCCCACACCTTGCCACGCTTGACAGCAACTACTATATCGGCGTGTTTGAGGTGACGCAACGGCAGTACGCCTATATCGCCGGTGATATGGGCCGGTTATCGACTTTTTGTTTTCAAAATGACATGTTCCCAGTCGATGGTGGAGCGAATAAAATGACTAGTGGAGGGGTCGACTACAACAGGTTGAGGATACTTCCTGAGACAACGGCTCGCTCGACAATACCTACTACTGAGCAAATCAGGGAATATTCGTGGCCGAATGATCCTTGTCCGACCTCGGTACTTGGACTTCTCCGTTCAAAGACGAAGTTGGACTTCGACCTTCCGTCTGTGGCCCAGTGGGAATTCGCCTGCCGTGCGGGGAATGGATTCGGATGCTGGGGCGATGGCTCGAAGGTGTTGAACACGGATGTCGATTCAAATCTCGCCAAGCTAGGGCATTATAAGGGTAACTCGGGATCGGAACCGGCAATAGTCGGTTCGTATCGCCCCAATTCCTGGGGACTGTACGATATGCACGGCAATGTAGTTGAATTCTGTCTCGACTACAATCAGGGCAACTACTCGACCCTGACAGATTCTGAAGGAAAATTGCTTGCGGGCAGGGTGAACATCGATCCGGAAGATCCCACCCAAGCGTTGAGTGGTGCTACGGTTGGGAACGGTATCTCCGGGTCGCGCTCGATTAGGGGCGGTTCGTGGCAGATGGGCGCGGGACGTTGCCGTGCGTCATTTGTAAATGGCAGATATCCGCAGCTGGGCACCACTATCGATAACGCCTGGGATCTCAACATTGCTAAAGACCTAGGTTTCCGTCTCGTCTGCACCGCTGGACTTGAGTAGAGAAGTTGTACGGTTTCCGGCGCAGCCGGTGAAAAGCAATGAGCATACTTCCGGTGATGTTCGCGATGGCATTTGACACGTCGATATTTGGCGGAGTCGATGTGTGTTCTGCGAACATCACCAGGGGGTCGATCGTGAATCCGGAGCCGATCCAGTGTTTCACCGGAGGAATCGAAGGCCGTCTCGGAGAGACCGGGGACCTGTTAGGGATTAATACCGTCGGCGTGCGCGTATGGACATGCAACCACCTGACCTCCTCACGTGACAACCTGATGAAGCGGTGTTTCAACGAAACGGATCCTTCGCTCTATTTCCGCAATGCATACGAGCTTGCGCCGTCCTGGCGGCTTGTGTGCGAGACGGGGCCGACTTGGGTTCTGTACCGTTCGTTCAGGAACGTGCCCACCAGCCATGAAACCGAATGGCGCGTCCGCATTGAACTGGATGCGCCTTATGCGACGCCCTATGTGTTTCTGCGCCAGACGTTCATTCCGTACTCTCTGACCTATTGGCGTACCGGGCTGAAAAGGGTTTTCGCTCTCGGCGAGGATGTTTCTGTCATGCCGTATTCGTATCTCGACTGGGGCGACGGGAATCTGTTCGATTTCAAGTACGGGCAATCGCAGGGACACATTCGCGGCGGGGTTTCGGCGATGGATGCAGGCATCCGCATGAATTGCCGGTTGGTTGAATGCGTTTCGCTTTGGATGCAGCTGGATGGATACACGATAGTAAACCAAAGGGCGCGTCGCGCAAACGACACCCGCGGCTCCGTGACGAGCAGGAATGGGATCGTCGTGTTCTCCACCGGTTTGGAAGTCAGGTTCTGACAGATAGAAAAGAGGGAGTATGGTGATGAGATTGCATTTGTTCCATAAATCTGTTTCCGGGATGGCCGCTGTGTTTGCTGTAACGGCAGTCGTGGTTCTTCCCGTCTTTGGCGAGATGGACGAAAAGGCCATGACTCGCTGCGGGATGCCGGTGAAAGTACGGGCGGAGGTGTCGGCGGCGGTTTCGTCTGCCGCCGCAAGGCCGCACCCTCGTCTGTTTGCGGACTCCGCCGGATTCGCAGCGCTCAAGAGCCGGATTGAGAAGGACAGGTTGCTGAAGGCCGGCACCGAATTCGTCCGGGCTCGTGCGGATGCGGTTCTCGACACCGACCCCGTAAGGTACGATCAGGCTGTGCGCATCCATGAAGGGGATGACGGGTTGAGGTTTTTCAATGTCACAGCACCGGTTCTTGGCAGGATAAACGCTTTGGCCCTCGCCTATCGTCTCTATGGCGATAGGCGGCACCTCGACCGGGCGCTTGCGGAGTTGCGTGCGGTATGCTCGTTCAAGGACTGGAATCCGTGCACATATCTCAACACGGCGGAATTTGCGCTTGCCGTCGCGGTCGGCTACGATTGGCTTCATGGCGACATGGGAGCCGAGGATCGAAAGACCATAGCCGGAGCGCTGCGCCGACTCGGAATGGATCCATCCCTGAAATGGTGCCATTGGGTGAGGGGATACAATAACTGGGGGCAGGTCTGCCACGCGGGCGTTCTGGCGGCCGCATTGGCCGTTGCGGAAGATGATCCGGACTGTACGGCCCGTTTCGTACAGAGGTGCATTGACTGCATCCCTTTTTCGATGAAATCCTATGCGCCGAACGGCAACTACCCGGAAGGTCCGGGCTACTGGTATTACGGTACCGAGTTCAATGTGGTGGCGATAGCCATTCTCGAGAGTGCGCTTGGCGACGATTTCGGTCTTGCTTCTTTGCCCGGCTTCAAGGAGACGGGCTACTATCTCGATCTGACCACGGGTCCAAGCGGACTTATGTACAACTATGTCGATGCCGACGCCCGTCGTCGTCGTTCCAGCATGGCGACATGGTGGTTTGCCATGCGTTTTGGCTGTCCGGATATGCTCACGCACTTTGAGGAGAAGAAAATCTGGGACACTTTCACCGATTCCAAGAGACCTTCAGCCATCAGTAGCCATGACAATCTGCTGCCGTATGCGCTTTTCTGGATGGGAAAGGCTGCTTCCGCCGCAAAACGTCCAGCTCCTCTTGTCTGGGATTCCAAGGGTAAAGTTCCAATCGTGATCCAGCGTTCTTCGTGGAATGACGAAAAAGCCCTTTTCGTGGGATTGAAGGGCGGGTCTCCATCGGATCCGCACGGACACATGGACGGAGGTTCGTTTGTGCTGGAAAGCGAAGGCGTGCGCTGGGCGCTTGATCTTGGACTGGAGCCGTATCAGAGGCTTGAGAAGATGGGGGTGGATCTGTGGCCCCAACATCAGACATCTCAGCGATGGGATGTGTTCCGCCTTGGCACGTCGTCGCATAATGTGCCAATGATCGATGGCTGCCAGCAGGCTGTCAATGGAACTGCCAAGGTGCTCGAAGTGAAGGGCAAGGGACCGAATTCAATGGCAGCGCTTGATCTTTCCACCCTCTATACGAATGCGGTTTCAGTCGTGCGCATGGGAACCATGCAGGGCAACGGTCGTGGATACCTGCTCAGAGACAGGTTCACCGGAGTCCGTCCAAATGCCAGGATACGCTGGGCGATGATGACTGGAGCGGAGCCGAAAGTGAGTGGCAACTCTGTTACGCTGCGGCAGAGTGGCCGGAAGATAACCCTTACGCAGTGCGGATCGCAGAGGGGACGCTGGATTGTACTGGATGGACAGGGGCCTGAAAAGTGGGATTCCCCGACCCCCGGTTGCCGACAGTTGACCTTCACCGTGGATGCCTCCGCCGATGGCTCGGCAGATCTGGCCGTAAGGTTTACATTTTGACGAAAACAGCAAAAAAGGATCAAAGTAATGACGAAACGAAATACACTCGGCAGATTAACAGCGATGGTGCGGCGGACAATCTTTGCTGCTGCCGTTATGTTTGCGCCCGTTGTTGCGGCAGATGCTTTGGAGCCGTTTCCGGATGGTGCACGGGTTGTGTTCTACGGCGATTCGATTACCGCCGCTGGCAATTTCGCGATGCGTATCGCCGCCCACTACCGCAAGGCGTTCCCGGAGAGGAGCGTGCGCTTCTACAACTGTGGCATGTCCGGCGGCGGCGTCGGCACGGCCGAAATGTATTTCGACACCGTGCTCATGCCGCGAAGGCCGACGCATGTGGTGTTGGCCTTCGGCGTGAACGATTCGCGCAACCTGACGCCAAATGCGTCCGCAACGGATTCGAAGGCCGAACGCCGCCGGGTGGATGCGGCGGCGGAGGCGTTCGGAAAACGGTATGAAGCGCTCGTCAAGCGCATCCTTTCGCGTGGCGTCAAGGTGATTCTCAAGACGGCGACTCCGTTCAACGAATTCGGCGAAGGCGTACCAATCACCGGAGGGATACTTGCCCGTCACAAGGATTCTTCGCATGCGCGCATTTCCGAGATCGTTCGCGGGTGCGCGAGGAGAAACAATCTTCCCTGCGTGGACGACTATTCCGCCATGAAGGCGGCCATGGACAAGGGGGAGAGGCTTTTCAACTCCGACCGATTGCACCCGGACGATCGTGGACATTGGCGGATGGCGGAGACCTTTCTTTCCGCGCAGGGATTCAAGATTGATTCCTGGCAGACTCGCGACAAAGAGGCGGCTTCTGCAGGGCTGCTGCAGTGGGACAGGCTTTCACGGAAGATTGCGTCTGTGAACTCCGCGGAGTTTCTCGTGGTCCGCGACAATTCCCTTGATAACTCCGGCAAACTCGCCAAGGTGCGCAAGTGGATATCCGACCATTCGAAACTGCCCAAGGGCGATTATATGATGAGTATAAGCAGGGACTATCTTGCTTTCAAGCCCCAAGGCGACGCTATCTATGATGAACTGGATGCGCTGTGGCCATCGAAATGATCGGGATTCAGTGGGAATTCAGTAGGGGAATTCAGTGGGGAGGGACCCTAATCGGGGCGGGGTTTTTGAGTGGTTTTGAATGGATTTTGGAAGATAGCGGGGTTTTGGAGATTAATTCGGGGTGTAGGTTGGACTCGGCACCGGCGGTTCGCGCGTGGTTTCCGTCGAGAAGTCGACGGAGAACATAACCATTGTGGGGAACATCTTCCGCAACGGCGGACGAGGCAGCTGGATCAACCAGCCGAAGAACATCATCATCGCAAACAACATCTTCGAGAACAACGTCTTCCGAGGCGCGAAGAAAAACGTATATGTCGGGAAACATTGCGATATGCCGCGCATGGAAGGCAATGTCGGTCTGGGCGAGATTGTGCGCGAGATCGGCGATGCGCAGTCCGGCGACGGTTTGCCGGAAGACACGAATTACAAATGACTGATTCTTCGCGCAACAAGTGCGCTTAGAATCAGTCGTTATATTTGGATTTCCCGTATTACAGGCATTGGGCTGAAAAAGAAATTTTAACTTTTTTGATTTTTCCTCTTGACTTTTGTCGAAAAGGTATCTATAATATGATACCTATGATAAAAAAACGAAAAATGTCGGCTCCCTACAGGGAGGTGTCAAGCAAACTCAAGCGTCTTCTGTCGGAGGGCGGGATAATCGAGGGCTCATTGTACAGGGCGGATCGCGGAAACACACCGCGTCATCAGCTGTCGGACCGTGCGACCGGGAAGTTCAGGAACATTTACGTTCCGATGGACTTTGCGCCAACGGTAGCGGATTGGACGGCGAGGTGGGCGCAGGCGAAGCACCTGATGAAGGAGATGAGCGAATTGGCAAGAAAGGAACTTGTCGAGGCGATAACCGAAAGGACGGGGCGCAGAACCTGCATCCCCAAAAGCGACCAGGCCGCAGGCCGGCGAAAACGCCAGACGGTGAAGACGCGTACGAGGAACTGATAGGTTTTATTGCACGGTTCTGTAAGGTTCTCAATCCTGTTTTTAGCAGGATTGAGAATTTGCGAGATCCTAAAAAATGTTTATATGACGGGCGAACGTTTCTCTGGACGTTCATATTAGGCTTTTTTGTCCGAATGGGTTCCCGTAACGCTATGGACGCGCGGCGTTGCGACGAGAACTTTTCAGATGCTGTACATAAACTTTCGCAGCAGGATTGGTGGATTGACAACGAGAAAAGAACGACTCCTTGTTCGCTCAGCGTCTGTAATTACCTTGAAAAAGGATGTACAGCGGTTCTTGAGCAATCCCTCGTTGAGATGATGTCATACATGATACGCCTTAAACTTTTTGATTATGCGCGGCTACGTGAATTTTTTGTTATTGCTGTTGATGCTACGAAGCACGAGAAGATTCGTTGTTGCAAATGGAAGGGAAATCGTGCGAACAGGTATGTTCTTGAAGCAAAGCTCATAACACCTTGGGGCAATGCGTATTCGCTGATGTCTGTTCCACTTAAACCTTGGCATGAAGGGGACGAGAAAGAGAAGCAGGATAGTGAATATCATGGTTTTCTTAGGCTTGCACCGAAATTAAAGGAGGCATTTCCGCATTTGGGGATTTGCATTCTTGGAGACGGTCTTTATGCCTGCACGCCTTTAATGAAGCTTTGCGATTCGTATCATTGGAAGTATATCTTTACGTTTAAGGAAGGTCGAGCACCAAAAGCTTATGCGGAAGCGCAGGAGTTGATGAAACTTAATCCATCGGATTCGGGCGATCTTGTCAGACATGATAAGCACGGTAAACGCATTGTATGTGGCATGGTATCTTGGGCGAAAGGAGTGGAAATTTCTCGTGGAACAAAAGAAGGTTATTCCTTTAATGTTGTAAAGGTAGATGAGAATGATAATAATGGATCGGCATACAGCGGACAATTTGCGACAAGTTTTGAGATAGAAGATGTCAAGCAAGCGGACACAATCGGAATGTGGGGACGAAGACGATGGGGGATTGAGTCGAGTTTTCATGTGGAAAAGCACGGAGGATACAATCTGGAACATAATTTCTGCAACAATCCCCGTGTTAGCAGAAATATCTATCTTTTGATGCAGATTGCTTATAATCTGTGGCAATTATTTAATCGCGGTTGTCTATTGCCATTGCAGAAGCATGAGAAATATCGGAATATGACACACATTAAGTGGGTTGAATTGCTGTATTTCATGATATTGAAAAAAGGTATTCCTCTTGCGATTGACGAGATGCCACAGCGGTATGTTTCAAGAGAATTTCTGAGATTGTAACAAGCAACGGGCGGCTGGGTGGCCTGTAAAATCCACTCAGGCAAGTCTCGACAGATTCCTGTCGAGTGGCGTAGCATTGCCTAAAATAGAAGGCTTAGCACAGGATGCGACGAAAAATATATCACAAATGAGCCACGGGGCGCGGCTTTAGACGCGACACGCGGGTCATTTGTAATTTTTGATGCGATAGGGCCTGTGTTGCAAATACGGGCGGAAAGTGGTACTATTCGATTCGTTTTGTGGAGGTGAGCGCAAGGTTGCCTTTGCTCAAAGGAATAGGTCGGCATAATAAAAGGAGGTTTTCATGTTCAAGATATTGTCGTTTGCCAAGGTTGTGGAGCGGATACAGAATGGAATCGAGAGGTTTTGGATTGTCCATCTTTCCGTATTTCTTGCCGTAATTGTTTCCATTCAGGGCAATCATGGTATCACCTCTTCATCGACAGCGATAAATCTCATACGAGGTGTATGTTGGGGGGCTTTGTCAGGATTGTTCGTTCAACTGCTTGGTGAATGGAGAGGCTGGAAATCGCGCAAACTTCTTGCCGTAATCGTTACGGTGCTGGTCGGGGTGCTTGGCTGCTGGTTCTGGTCTTTTGTCGGGAAAGACTCCCCGCGTTATGGTTTTTTGGTAATGCTCTATTCCGGAACTGTCGTTTCTCTGACGGCGGCGTCGGTATATGTGCTGTTTCAATATTGTGAAGAACGGTCTCTGGCTGCGCGCCTTGCGGTGAATGCATTCGGAGCGGGTGCCTGCGCCATAATTCTCGCTCTCAGCCTGATACTTTGCGTTGTTGCGTTTTCCGAGTTGGTTGCATCTGTCGGAAGTAGGATTTATGCCGACTTGCTGATGATGTCATATGCCATGACAATGTCGATCGGGTTCTTGTCTTTCCTTCCTGACGGAAAGGCTCATGATGATGCCGGAACTTCGGACAAGGCGGCGGCATTTCTTTTCTGGCTTCTTCTTCCCGCTTCGCTTCTGCTGCTTCTGATTCTTTACATTTATATCGGGAAAAGTGTGTTCGAAATGTCGATGCCAAGCGGAGAACTCAATTGGTTCGGTTCGGCTGCGCTTGCCGTCTATGTGTTCTTTTGGCTGTCGCTGAGAGGTCTGACGCACAGGTTCTTCAAGATGTTCGTGCGTTGGGGATGGATGCTGCTTCTGCCTGTGCTTGCGGCGCAGATAACAGGAATAGCAATCAGATATCATGCCTATGGACTTACGACTCCGCGGTTTGCTGGAATGATAACGCTTCTATTCGGTATTGTCGCGCTTTTCAGGGCGGCGCTGAGGCGTCATCCGCAGGGATTGTTCCTGTTCATTGCGGTGACCAGTCTGATCTTCACATTGACGCCGTTTAACATCATTGATGTTCCGGTATGGAATCAGGAACGGCGTCTTAAGGCGGCATTGGAGCGCAACGGATTGCTTGATGGCGGCAAGGTGATCATCAAATCTGATGCTATGATCTCGAACCGTGATGCTGAGATCATTGTGGGAGCCTGGAGATATCTGGTGCCGGGGGAACGAAAGGACGGATATTCCCGAAACTGGAATGACGGGCTTGACTATCTTGGAATAAAACCTACGGTTTGGTATCGCCCGTCGTTTACGGCCGGATTGCGCAAGGGCATAGAAGAGCATTGCCGTGAACATGGGGAACAGGAAACATCGCTCCCGAAATTACTGGGCATCAATGTAACCAGATTCCGTGGCAGAAATCGCTTGGGCATGACCTTCAAACCTTCAAACGACGGAAAACTGCCGATAGAGGGCTATTCGCACATTAAAATGTTTTGGATGTTGGAGTGATAAAAATGTCGAATGCAGGAAACGCAAAGGGAGATGGATCGTGGCGGTGTCGGCATACGGAAAGAACGCCGCCGAAGAGTTTGATGTAACCGAATCTGTTCTGCGTATGCTTGGAAATGCCGGTTGTGACGGTACTATTTCGGCGAAATCCAATTGGACGATAGATGCTGCCGATGCGGTCTGGCCTCTTCAGCCCGGGAAGGCTCTTGTCATCGGGAAATTATATATATATGGGCAGGAAGGGAAAGGGATTGAATATTTCACTAGAATTTCACCGTGCAGTATTGTGACAAAGTCGGAGGTCGACAAATGAAATATTGTCTGATTGTCTTGTCTGCATTTGCCGTCTTTACCGGTTGCAAAACGGCGGTGATGAAGTCAACCCCGTTCTATGAAGGGGAAAATGCAGAATGTGCAGAAAGGGCGGCGGATCGCGTAAATCTTTGGCCGTTGGTCTATTGGCGCAATCCTGCCGGATCTGTGGCGTGGCCGCTTGTCACGTTTTCGGACGAACATTTTGCGTTGAGGCCGATCTATTCGCAATGGAAGCAGTCCGGCAAGGATGGACCATGGGATGAATTCAATTTCGCATGGCCGTTAATGCAGGCAGATGTAAAACACGGAGATCATTGGCTTTTCCCGATTTGGCTGAAAAGCGGAAATGTATTTGTTTCCCCTGTATATGCGCAAGGATGTGA
>JAZOAC010000017.1:0-46861 GCA_045595285.1 Kiritimatiellia bacterium
GCAGCCAAGAGCAAGGATACGCCATTCCATGTCGACGATGTCGTCATCCCAGGTAACGACAGGCTGGTCACCGAACACATCCGGATCGTTCACACGAAGTCGGAGGCCAAGCGGTCTTAGGAAGACAATCCAAGCCCACAACTCCTTGGCTCACAGAACGACATGGCTACGATCCGACTTGCAGCCAAGAGCAAGGATACGCCATTCCATGTCGACGATGTCGTCATCCCAGGTAACGACAGGCTGGTCACCGAACACATCCGGATCGTTCACACGCTTCGGCATCGCGGCATAAACCCATTCAGTCATCTCCATCGCCTGCTCAACAGTGTCAAACAGGGCAAGCGAGTGAACCTCCTCGGCCGTGCATACCTCCAGTCCGTACAGACATTTCAGCCCCGCCCGCTTCGCACATTCGGCAATCGCCGGCGTATTACGTGCGGACTGGTGGTCCGTAAGCGCAATGCCCCCCATTCCCGCATCCAACGCGCGATTCACGATCTCCCCTGGGGACATCTCAAGGTTCGCGCATGGAGAAAGGCACGAGTGGATATGCAAGTCAAACTTCATCGGGTCTTCTGTCTAATGGTCACGCGAGACACGGAAGGACGGACGGCGTTAAGCATTTCACGTACATCATCCAGTTCGGCCATGGCGGCGGCAGTGCGGTCTCTGCGCCATACGGCGCATTTATCGCGCAGCGACTCGGCAAGCTTTGCGAGCAAACGCGCCTTGCACTGGTTCGGCGTATCGAGAAGTGCGACATTTACGCCCTTGCTGAATTCCTTTGCGGTAAACTCACCGACCTTCACTCCATCAAACGCAAGCTCGTACGTGCCGGGGTGAAGCATCTCCACCATGAATATCTCCTGATTGAAACGTTCTGTAATGGGATAATGCTTATCCGCAGACTTGTAGTCGGATGTCACAGGGAAAGGCAAGGCCTTCGGAGCATACGTGAACGCCACGCCATCCTCTCTAACATCGACACGGGGCACCACCACATTTAAACAGTCCGGAAGCTTCCTGCCTTTAGCGTCCTTGTGCTTCTTGCTGCTTGCGGCAAAGGCAACACCTCTCTTCGCATCAATCGCGACGCGCGCAACAAACGGATTAATGTGCATGGCATCAACCAGCAGCATGGCCGTCAAGAGGCCTTTAACCTTGGACGATGCATCCTTTGCGTTCTTCACATAGCGTCCAGGATTGAACATGACGTCATCCATACTCTTCGGAGTCGACGTCAGACGGAGCAACTGTTTCGACCCTAACGCAGCCCACGCCTTGGAATCGACCGACGCATCTGCCCCATCGGAAAACACCAGGACACGATCAGGCTTAAATCCCCGGCTGCCGTTCCTGTTCCTGCAATCCTCCAGCGCAGCTGCAATGACTTTCGCGTCCGAACCCGGATAGCGGGTGCACCAGAAAAGCTGCAGCCAGGGGGCGACCGAAGAATCCAACACCCGATTCCCTGTCAATACGGTGCATTCGCCGCCGACAAACCGCGGAACGCCACCGGCATTGCAGTTCTTCATGACAAAGTCACGCATGAGATATCGACTCGGATACACGCCGCCGCCATGATTCCCCTCAGTCTCGTGAAACTCGACGTTCATGTGTCCGCAGGCCTTGAGTGACGCCGCCAGAAGCGCATTCTCCTCGACCCGCGCCTTCAATTCTATGTCCCTACCGCCGGTCAGAAAGCAGCACGGCGGCAAAGCGTTTGTGGATGCATGGTACAGAGGAGCCCACTCGTCCACCTTCGGCGTGAACCGCGGATCACTATCCTTGAATCCGACCTTGCGGACATTGAAATGCTTGGTCATCTGCCCGGTAAGAGGCATGATGCCGGCCAGATCCGTGGGCTTGCAGCCGTATTTCGCCAGCCATCTGTAGTCCAGTCCGATCATTGCCGTGAGGTATCCGCCGCCGGAAATGCCGGTGACGAACACCTTTTTCGGATCGCCACCATAGCGGGATATGTTCCTGATCGTCCACGCAACAGCTGCGGCAGCATCGCTTATCGCCTGCTCTGGCGTGGCATTGGTCAGCAGCCGGTATCCGCCGGAGACGAGAGCCACAGGATCGTGATTCAACGCCTCCGCCGGCCACAAGAAAGACCCCTTCGCCCCCTTGACGATTCCGCCGCCGTGAAAATATATGACCGTGGCAAAGTTCGTCACCCCGACCGGAAAGCGCATGTCGAGCTTACAGCGGTTACGCGCATATTCGCCTTCCCGTGCCAATGTCTCCGGTGTATGATACGAGATGTCCCGTTCAATACTGAACTTCCGTCCGGGCAAGGCCGAATCCGACATCGCAGATGGCATAGCCGCATGGGCAGATACAGTCGAACCCATAAATGAGAAAACCGCAATTGCAACTAGAATTCCCCGTTTCATTCCAAATCTTCCTCTATTCATTCTGGGTTATCTCCCAATGGTGTCCGTACATTCAAATCTTGGAGTCTGCCGCATCACCCATTGCAGTCACGATACACGGGCCGGGAGATGTCCAAGCGAGCGCGAGCGACCGCGCAACACGATCCGCCTCAAGCACAGCGGCGACAGAATCGCACGGTATTTCCGGAGCCCGCTCGACCGTATCCGCCACCAGACGCACCATGTCTGTATAGCGGATATCACCGGCGAGAAAACGGGATACGGCAATTTCGTCTGCAGCGCTGAGTACGGCAGTGCGGGTGCCACCCGCCCTTTCTGCGTCGCGCACAAGGCGAAGCGCCGGGAAACGTTTTTCGTCGGGGGCGCGGAATGTCAGCGATGATAGCGTCGCGAGATCAAGAACGGCCCGTTCGGCTGGCAGACGACGCGGCCACGTAAGCGCGTACTGAATGGGAATGCGCATATCCGGCGGCGAAAGCTGTGCGAGCGTTGCGCCGTCGGTAAACTCGACAAGCGAATGGACTATCGACTCAGGATGGACAACCACGTCTATCCTGTCCATCGGCATGCCGAACAACCACCTGGCCTCGATGATCTCAAAACCCTTGTTCATCATGGTGGACGAATCAACCGTCACCTTCTGTCCCATATCCCAACGCGGATGCATCAGTGCCTGAGCCGGAGTCACGGCGTCAAGATCCACAGGGGCGTCGAGAAAAGGTCCTCCGCTGGCCGTCAGGATAAGACGGGAGACTTCGCGATGTTCATCAACACCCTGCAGACACTGAAATATCGCGGAGTGTTCGGAATCCACCGGCAGCATGCGGACATTCGCGGCGGCGGCCTCGCCGGTGACGAACTCTCCGGCGGCGACGAGCACCTCCTTCGTGGCAAGCGCGACATCCATACCCTTGCGGATCGCCGCAAGGGTAGGTTTGAGACCGGAAAGGCCGACCGTCGCCACAAGCACAACATCGGCCTCGTTCTCCTCGACGGCGCGAAGGGCCCCTTCCTCGCCGGAATAGACCTTTGCGCCGAATTCTCGGCCAAGAACTTCGGCGGCGGTGAGATTATTCCTCACCGCCAGCGCAACGACCTTGAATTCGCCAGAATGCGTACGAACCACGTCGCACGCACTTGTGCCGATCGAGCCGGTCGCACCAAGCAGAATTATCCGCTTCAACGAACCGCCCTCCAGCGCTTCAGCACTCAGCCGCCTTCATAAGCCCCTTGAAGTAGCCGATGGATTCGGCGACTTCTTCGGCCTTGATGCCTGGCTTGGAGCCCTTGGGCGGGAAGGACTCGTACTCGAGCGAGCAGACGCCCTCGTAGCCGACTTCTGCAAGAGCCTTAACGACCGACCACATGTCCATGTCACCCCGCGGCATTGGCATGGCAATGTTCTTGACAGGGTCGAACTTGACGTTCTTGATGTGCATGTCGAAGATGCGGGTGTGGAATCTGCGGATTGAATCAACGGGGTTCGCCTTCGCACGGAAATCATGGCCGATGTCAAGACACAGCCCCATGCGAGGATCAAGATCCTTCACCATGTTCCATGTCGTCTCGCCGGTGGGGAAGAGATACGGTGTATCCGGACCATGGTTGTGGATGGCGTAGTACATGTCGTATTCCTTGCATAGACCGCTTACGTACTCACAGAGAGCACGCGACTCGAAGCGCGTCTTCTTGCCGTTGAACATCTTGTATTCAAGGGGGACACCGACGATCGTCTTAACGCCCACGCGCTTGGCGAAGTCGAAATACATCCTCACCTTGTCCTTCTGGGCGTAATCCATGTATATCGGACCAATGCCGTATCCGGTGACGCCGTTGTCCGCGCACTTCTGCCTGAACGTGGCGATTTCGGCATCCGAAGCCTCAAACGGAAGGTGAAAGTTCTTGATGCAGAGGTAATTCACGTCAATGCGTTTGAGGAATGCAAGCGTTTCATCGAGGGAAAGCCCCTTGCATGAATACCCGGCCATACCAAGTTTGAACTTGGCCTTCGAGCATTTTGCGGCGCAGGGTCCGCGCTTGGCGACGGTCTGACATCCGGCGGCGGCAAGCGCAAGCGATGTTGTTGCGAAGAAGTTGCGGCGTGTAATCATTTTTTTTTTCTCCTTGTTTTCCAATAGTTTGACTGCAGACATTCTCGCTACGCTCAGTCTGCGACAGAGATGATCTTTCCTCCGTTCTGAGCACTCTTGTGTGCGGCCGCGCAGAGTGCGAGGTTGTGAATAGCATCTGCGGCGGAGAGGCGCTTCTTCGATGCCACGCTCTTGGCGTGATCCTCGATGATTGCCTGATAGATGTTCTGTATCCTGGCGGGCTTGACCTCGGTGGTCTTCTTGCCGTCGTCAAGCTCTAGGCGGATGCGGATGGGTTCATCCTCATATCCGGAGAGCTGGAACATTGTGCCATAGCCACGAAGGGCGGCCTTGTCTCCGTATATCTCATAGCCTAGATTGGTGAGGGTACCGGCAAGACCTCCGCGCATCTCGGAGAACGCCGCGTTTACGCTGCCCTGAGTTCCATCCTCGAAGAAGAACTTGATATACGCGCCATCCTCAGACTTGATCTTCATCACCTTCGGATAATAGACCGCTGCGACCTTCTTTATCTTCTTGCCGAACACGAACTCCGCGACATAGAAACAGTGGCTGGCGACGTCACCGATAGGACCGCCCATCTCGGCGACGTTGCTGCATCGCCATGTAGCGGCCTCTGCGGGATCGTATCCGTACGCAAACTCCATGTGGAAGCAGGAATCGTTCACCTTGCCGAGTTTGCCGCCCTGCGTAGCCTTCGCGGCAGCGATATTCCATGCGTTGTTGACCATCATGTGGTCGACGCTGAGGGACAGGCCCTTCTTCTTGGCGAGCGCCTCCATCTTCTTCGCGTCGGCAATGGAGGTGGCGATCGGCTTCTCGACAATCACGTGCTTGCCGGCCTTTAGCGCTGCGCAGGCAAGAGCGGCATGAGAGGCATTGTTGGAAGCGATATACACGCCATCGACCGACTTGTCGGCGAGCACCTCGTCAAGCGACGAATACCACTTGAGCCCAAGCGACTCTGCCGCGCCCTTGCGTGCCGGATTCATGTCCATCGCACCTACAAGCTGTGCCGTCTTGAGCGGTTTGAAACGACCTTTGTCGCATGCATAACCCTCCTTGGCGACACGATTCTCGGCAATTCCGCCGAAACCGATCACAACATACTTGACCTTGGCCATATTCATCTCTCCTTGTTCTTCCGGAAGCATTCCCATCCGGTTTTTCTTTTAAACAGCGCGATTATACCACACCAGACCGACGACCGCAAACGCCATTCAAGATACAGAAGCCGTGGCCGCTTTTACGGCAATATTCCGGCAAGTCGTCTGAGTGCTTCAGCGATTGCACATCAGAGGCACCGGGGACAGGCCCTCCGGGCGGTCGTAGAGCTCGCAGTGACAGTCGCCGAGATGCTTCACCTTAAATCCGTTCGCCTTGTATTCTTCGTAGTTAAAGGCGTTAAGCTCGTCAATGGCGATCTGGTGGAACTTGTCGAAGTCCGGCCACCATTCCCAGCCACTGCCGAAATCGTTATAAAGATACGCGTCGGCACACTGCTTGCCGAGCTCCGGCGTGACGTAGAACGCGCCCATTGCGAGAACGTTCACCCCATTTCCGGTGATTGCGCGGAAGGCTGCCGGAACAGACTCGACGACGCCCGCATGCACACCGGGGCACTTCGAGGCGGCGATATGGATGCCCATGCCCGTTCCGCAGAATATGAGAGCGCGTTCGAACTCTTTCTCCGTTATCATCGACCCGACCCGAAGCCCGATACGATGGAACATGAGTTCGGTGTCATTCGGATCAGAATCGGCCTTCACGCCGACGTCCGTCACCGTCCAACCCTTCTTCTCAAGGTATTCCCTGATCGCCTCCTTGAGCGGATACCCCGCAAAGTCCGCCGCCATAAGAATCTGCTTGTCTGCAACTTTCTTCATTGTATTTCCTTTGCTGTTATTTATTTTTCAAACTGGAACGCCACCGGTCCGTACAGACCGGAATCATGGTTCTCCCGATCAAACACCCGCTGCTTCACGTCATAGGGACTCGACGGCGGGAAATCACGCATGACGCGATCCCGTAACGACTCGTCGCCCGTCTGGTTAGCCAGAAGATTCGCGACCGTCACCTCCAACACATTCTTTCCCTTCCTGACTTCAACATTCCACACAAACGGACCAAAGAAACGCGCACCGCAGTCCTTACCGTTCAGCCTGACCGCGGCACACCATTTGACATCGCCCAGATCAAGCTTCGCCCGGCCTTCAGCAGGGGAATCAAATTCGACACGATACAAGGCCTTTCCGCTGAAATCGACCCCGAGTGACGGTCTCCAGTCTCCAAGGGCCGCAGGACACGCCTCTCCATCGCACGACTTGATCTCGAAATCAGAGTCTCCCGCCACATGGGAAACCAGCTTTTTCAGCGTCCAGCCATCCGAAATTTCCACACGTTTTCCGTCGTAGGCGACCGGCCGCTCCGCATGCGGCACATCGCCGGTGATGAAAATCGCCGCTTCGCCGCCGCCGAACCGCCGGAACAGTCTGCCGCTGTCAGACGCCAGTTCAAAGCGGTCGTTTTCGGCATCGTAACGTACCGCAGCTCCGTTCTCCGGGAAAAATATCGTCACCGGCCGCGGATCAACCGACTCGTTCATCACCAGATAGATGTTGCGATTGCCGTCCTTGCGCTTCATAACGCGGAAATCCTTGGCGAACGCACCCGACAGCGCAAGTGTGCGCGGCACTGCGGAAAGATCGTCGGCATACGCCAGAATGCCGCCCGATGACTTGAACTCCTCGCATTTTTTCCTGGCATCGGCCCGCATCCATTTCGATGTGGGAAGGACAACTGCGCGGTACGTCATTTCGCCGATCTTCATTCTCCTGCCGGGAAGCAGCTCTGCGGCGGCAAGCTGATCGTCGTCGACGAAATCGTAGTCGCAGTTCATCCGATCAAGCGTTTTCGCGACCGCATGATGGTTCCACGCCGCCGTCTCGCGGTCTACTCCTCCCGCCCAAAGTCCGCGGACATCATACAGCACGGCGATTTCCGCCCCCGGGCGCCCCTGCGAGACGAATCTGCAGGATCGTTCGACATACTTGAACCAGTGCGGCTGGAAATCCCAGTACGGGACGACCGGCCCTGAATGAGGCTCGAACGCCGTCATCCACAGCCCGGCATTCGATTGCGCGTATGCCCCGAACACAAAGGTGTTTATGCCGCGCACCATCTGATAATCCACCACCCACTTCATCTGCGCAGGGGTCACGGAATCACCGTATATCGCAAAGGATTCAGAAAGCGCGAAACGCCCGCCGTTCTGATGCATGGCGGAAGAAGCATACCGGGGGAAAGGCGGTGTGACGGCGGGCATACCCGCAACCGACGGAAAAAGCTGGCGCCAAATCGTGTCCACACCCGGAACATCCATCGCGCGCAGACTGCGAAGCACGCTTCCATGTCCGTATTCGGCCGCCATTTCCGGAACATCCTCGCCATCGAGGTGTCCGCCGGAAAGGACGCCGTGCGCCCGGCACCAGTCGCGAAGCGGGAGAAGAAAACGCTCCGCAAACAGATCGGCCATGACATCCTGCACATCGATTCTCAACTTTGCGAGCCTGTCGTCGGTGTCGTTGTACCTCCTGATGAGTTCCGCCATGTGCGGCATTATGTCGTAGCCCTTCTTGTCCTTGAACACTTCATGGAAATCGGATGTCCATCCAAGAGATACGCCAGGCCGGTTCGCGGGACGGTTCGGTTCATCCGTGAATACGATGCGGGATGTGGTGCCCAGATCCTTTCCAAGCCTCTTTGCATACGCATCGTGGGTCAGTTCGATGAACTTCTGCGTAGTGCCCTTCTCCACGACAGAAGGATACGCGGCGTATCCGGGCGAGTAGGGGCGCTTGCGCACACCAGCATCGCCATCCTTGCCAAGCACGATTTCGCGAGGCGCGAAACTGCCGTCCCTGTCTGCGGCGGCAACGAGCCCGCAGGCGCCGCCTGACGGCCAGCCGCCCTCATCGTAGAGATAGGTATGCATGCCGAGTTCACCCGCCCGGCGCACCACTTTCGCGTAAACATCGATGAATTCCGGAGTAAGATAGTCCGGCTCCATCTTCGAGGAACACCACACCGGACGGAAAGCCTTAGGCATCGGATGTATGCACACATTGCGCAATCCGTGCGCATGCATATCCTCAAGCTGTGCGCAGAGTTTGACCGGATCGAGCCTGTCGTTCCAAAACCAGAAATATGCCGGCGAAAACGCGGGATCGTCCGCTCCACTTTGAACGACCCTGCGGACATCGCCATGCTCCCCGCTCGAATCACCCCATCCGGCCGACACGCCGGCCGCAAAAGCGGTTTCACCGCAGAGCAAAACCGCAACCGCCGCCATCGCTTTTAGGTTATCCATACCACTTCCATTTAACTTTCTGCTCAGAAGCGCTGTCTGTTTTTCAATGCCGCTGATTGTATCACATCGGCAGAATCCCCCGCAACACATGTATAGACAAGATGTCAAGCCGGGTTTTCCAACCGTTTAGCCCACCAACCACGCAACAGAGGAGTTTCACAAATTTCAGAATGATACAAGCCTCGTCACGGGGCGAAGTCAAGAACACGCACTGTCTCGCCCGGAATCTCCACGAGACGCCGGCCACCGTCAAACATCCATTCGACGCCGCCAATGAGCTCCTTCGCGCACGTCCTACCGGAAAGCGAGGTGAGCGTGGCGGACTTCTTTCCGGCGGAGAGATTGTACACAGTGACATAGCGCTCTCCGAACTGTTCGGTCACGATATCGGGGCTATTGGAGGCGAGCAGTCTGTTCACCGGCCGCCACCCCGCCTCACCCACGCGGATGCACAGAGGCAAATATTTTTTGAAAATCCCCCGGTCGCGGTTGTAACAGTCAGGATTGGCGAAATAGTGGTTTTTGCTGGACGAGATCGGCGAGAAGAATCCTGGGTACATACCGTAAGCAAGAGCGCGCTGCATGTACTTTTCAACCTTATCCGGGGTAAACGCTTCAAAGTCGGTGTTCATCAGAAAACAGAACGGCTTCGCTCCGGCAAGGCAGCGTGAATACATCAAGGCGGCGTCGGTCCACGGCGTCCATCCCCCGTTGCGCCCCCAGTCGATTTCCGTACCCATCACATCGAGGTGCGGCGCAAGCCACCACCACGCAAGAGGCGTGCCGTTCGCCATCGTGCGGCGGCCGATGGCGCGCGCGCGGCTCCATGCCCCGCGCACGTACTCGTAGCCCATCATCCCCTTGAAGACGCACGGCCGGAAGTCGCCTGACGAGAATACGAGCGGCGTATCCATGCCTGCGAAGTTTCTGCGGTTGAAGTCGAGCGGCGCGGTGACATACAGCTCGGCCGAATCCACATATTCGCCGTCAAGCCCCTCCGGAAACCCGCCGCGGTAACGAGCGGCGAAACTCCCGTCGCCGATCTTGGCGGCAAACTCGCAGTCCGGCCCCTGTCCGGGTGCGCAGTTCATGTTCCAGACGATTCCGTTGCACCAGGGGGTGTCGAGGATTCGTCCGCAAGGGTTGCCGTCTTTGTCGAGAATCCGGCAACGTTTCCAGGCGCGGGCCAGCGGATTGTATCCGCGCTGTCCGTGCGGTATCTCGGCGATGCGCAGGGCCTCGGCAATGCACTCCTGCATGGTGGCCCGACTGCGTCCATCCTGTCCCTTGACAGGCATCCACCATGTCGTAGGTTCGGTGTAGCGATAGGTGGTGATGCCGTGTTTGTCGTCCCAATCCGTCTCGCCATCGCCTTCCTTCACGGCAAAGCCGAAGTCCTCCCAGCCCGCCACTCCCGATATGGGTTTGAACGCCATCCAGTTGCCCTGTCTCGTCTGTTTGACCTGATTGTACTCTGGGAAGAGCCGCTGATAGGCGGCAAGCGCCCCTCTGAAACCGTCGGCGGCGGGAAACTGAAAGACGACAAAGCCAAAGCGGGCGGAATTCTTCTCGGGCACAAGGGCGAAGTCGAATGCGGCATACATAAGGCGCATGCCGCCGTGCAGGGAGAGGCGGGAGAAGGCGGGCCAGCGCGGATCGAAGGCGATCGCGACACCCTGCCCGTCAACCGATGCGGCGATGAACGGCCAGCGCGAGAAAGAGCCGGCGCCGCAGGGTGCGGCGGAGACGTCGCGCAGGTCGAGAACGGAGTCGGTCACGTCAATCCGGGACCGCGGCGCATCGAAGTACAGGCGCTTCGCGCCGCCAAGAGGCTTGGCCCATACAAGCGTGAGCGCACGATCGCCGCCCTGCACGGACTCTGCGACAACGTCGAAGAACTCGGCTCCGTCGCGCATCGTGCGCTTCACGTCAAGGCGCACGCCCTTCGCGGCGTCGGCGACGCGGCAGAACCCTCCGCCGACCTTGGCGTCGCGCAGGAGAAAGCAAGGCGAATCGGGCGCGGAAACCGTCTTCACGGGAATGCCGTCGAAGTTGGCGGAACTGCCGTCCGTCCCCAGAAGCTCCACCTTCGGGGAACGGAAGCGGACGCACAATGCAGGATCGTTCCGCGCCATCAGATGCACGAACAGGCGCTTGACGGGTTTGGGCGGAATCAGCGTCACCGTGCGGCCCGTCCATTCACACGGCGTCGCCGGGAAAAACGCTTTGCGCCCCCAGAGATGGTCGCCGTCGGCATACGACACATCGACGTGTATGAGCACTTCGCCGGTTCCGCCGGACTTTTCCACTTTGCCGTCCGCACTGATTCTGACCGGCTCCGGCACCTTCTGGTCGAGCGGCACGCTCCACATGACGTCGCATTTCGTTTCTTCGCCGCTTCGCGGCCGGCAGACGTACTCGCGGTCTTCAAGGGTGAAGCCGCCTGCATACGGACGCGGCTTAAACCGATCAAGCTCCAAGGTTTCAACGCTGGCGGCGGTGTCGAGCGACGCAAAAACATCCTCCGCACAGACCGGATGCGCGACCGCCGCCGCACAAACCGCAATCAACGCCAGGCGCACGCGCCTGCGAATGCGCGCGTCAGCGGACGACAATGCTGAATCTGCCGTATTTCGCATATACGAGAAAATCTTCCGGATCGAGTGCGCGCGCCGTGTATCGGACTTCGTCGAACCAGCCTTGCATCGGATGATTGTTGAGATTCTCGCCGCCAAGCGAGAAGGCTACATCCCTCATCAGGGACGGACAGTCGACGAGCGGTCCGTCCAGTTCCAGAACTTTAGCCTCGACATGGTCGATATAAATGCGTATCTTGGGGTTTCCGCCGTCCGATTCGCGATATACGACGGCGTAATGGTGCATCGCACCATCGTTGCATCTGTCGGCATACTCGGAACGCATTATGTTCCAGTATTCGCATTTGGCAAAACCGCTCCCGTCCGCCTTGTCGACGACACAGTAGAGGTTGAAATCGAACCTGTCCATGTTGAAAGCGAGACTCCACGCATACGAGGTGTCGATCCACCCAGGGACATCACTGACGAACGCACCTTTGACCCCAAATACAGACGTCCGGTAGCGGCCGCCCGCGTCGTTTCCGAGGACCACTCTCCATCCGTCAACATCGGGCCGCCAGTACGCTTCGACCGTGAAGTCGGAGGAAGAGAGGGCTTTCGCGTCGGACATGACAAACGAAGGGCCTTTCCCGAAAATATCTCCAGGGGCGTTCTTCGGTCCCGCCTGAACGAACGCGCACACGGTGTTTGCACGCATCTTTCCATCGGCAAACTTCACCGCGGACTGCTTTCGATGGGTGACATTCGAGGCATGGCAGTCCATTGTGAGTGTGCCGATCGATGCGTCGGAATACGACCACGTCAGCGGCGTGACCACACCGTCTCCGGTCGGTGCGAAAGCTGGGGCGCCGTCAACCGCATACGTATACTGGTTCGTCCCGTCCCCTTCCACGGCGGAACGCCACGAAGCCTCGTTCATCACGGTTCCAAGGGACTGACCGGGACTTTCCTTTTCGAACGACCAATGGAAGCGCGTCTCGGGAAGAGCCGGCGGCATGGCGGAAGCCCTCATCAGTTCGGAAGCGGCAAGAACGCGGTCGGTCACGCGAAACGCCGCAAACCGGGCGGCAAAATTGCCGTTGTTATGGCCGAGAACAAAATCACCCGCCCCCGGATTCGGCGTTTGAGAGACTACGGAAACGGAACCGGAATGGTTATAATCGAGAATTACCGCAATCGTCTTCGTCGAGGCCGTGTAACTCACGGCAAGATGATGCCAAATGCCGGGAAGAATCGCCTTGCCGCTCGCTCCGCCGCCGGAAATATCGAGCATCACATTTTTGCTGTACTCGCCTCCGTAAAACACACGCACCGTCTTGTTCGTGCCGTTCTCGTATTTGTTTTCGAGACATACGGTAATGTTCTCGCTGTCGCCGAAAGAGATATTCTGGAGGCCGTCAGCCATCAGAAGCTCGTCGAACTTGAAGAAGAACTCCACCGTCCAGCCGTCGAGCCGGTTGAGCTCATTGCCCAAACCGGGAAACACGGTCCTCACGCCGGACACGATCTTCTGAGGCGCGTTGGTGACCCATGTCGTTTTAAGCGACCGGTACAGGTCTGTCCGGTAGACGCAGTCGGCGCGCCAGGTCGAATTCGTGTAGAGATAACGGCCGGGGATGTCGTCCATAAAACTCGCGCTCGCCCCCTCCCCGACAACTATAGTGGCGGAACCTGGGCACAAATCACCGTTCACTTCGTTCAGCAACGGCACCGAGACCGCATCCGCGCCGTTCTCACCATCGGTGAACGGATAGAACGCAAGATCCGCCGCCGAGACCGCCGCGCTCCATGCGCAAACCGCGGCAAGGATTGAAAACATCTTCATGTACGAGATATTGAAGCGCCCGACAAGGCATGCTGCAAGCTGCTTCTTCATGACATGCCCTCCGCAAGAATATCTATTGCGGGAAAACGACCCTTCGTCAAATTGTTGTGCTCTTTTTGCATAGATACAATCCTCCTTTTTCGTTTCATTATATCACGAGGACGATTTATGTCGCAATCCCTGTATAGACAGGCTATCTGCGCCATGGTATACTTCGGCGCATGAAATATCTGGAAATATACGCTTCGCTGAGGAACAGCATAACGAAACAGGAATTCGGCCCCGACCGCCGCCTTCCAAGCGAACCCGAACTGTGCCGCCGCTGATGATCCCCGTGGACACCGGCGCGGGCACTACGGCGAAACCTCATTCGACGCGTCGCCGAACCTTGACGCCATCCGGAGCCGAGATCTCCGTTTTCAACGTCCCGTCACGCATTTTCAGCACCTTCACTTCGACCGGCCCGAGCGGAGTCGCAAGCGCCCCTTCGGCCCATTCGAGATCTCCGAGGAAAGGCCGCACCTCCACCTCGCCGCATCCCGGCGTCAACGGCCTTACGCCGAGCACGTTGCGTATGATCCACGCGGCGGGATACGAACTCCAGCCGTGGCAAAGCGAATTACGGCAGCGTTTGTAGCAAAAATCCCCGAAATCGGCATGGACATTCGGACGTCCCGGGACGGGCATTTCATCCACCCGCACGGCGTTGTTCGTCCAGGAGACGTCGAAACCTTCCCAGAAACTCGTCGCGCCCATGTCGAGCATCGCCCCCCAGTAGTCGCGCAGCGAGTCCAGCGCATGCCGCCGTTCGCCGGCCTTGAACATGGCCTCCAGCATGAAGCCGCCGAAAAACGTGGACATCCCCTTAAGGCCGTCTTTGCCCAGCGACTGCGAAAACATCTCGCCCGGATCGCGCAGGCCGTAAAGCGCCAGCATCGCCGCAGCGGCCTTCGAGTCATGGTGGGAAAGGCCCTTAAGAGCGGTCTTTTCCGCCTTGGCCGCAAGATCGGCGGCAACGGTTTCGTCTCCGAGGGCACGGAAGATCTCCGAACCGATCCTGAAAGTCCGCGAAAAAAGCGCCTGGTGACCTGCCCTGGCCGCCGGGGGGGTCTTCCGCGTGGGCCAGTCGAGAACGGCGTTCGAGATCGTGCATGAACCGTCAATGGCGATGTGACGCGATAGGTTTTCGTACATCCCGGCGATGTATTCCTTGCGAGAACGCAGGAACGAATCGTCCCCCGAAGAGAAGTAATGTTCATATGCCCCTGCCAGCCACCACATCGAATAGCTCGGGATACACATCCATTCGTCCGGCGGAGTGATGTCTGCAAGATATCCGAGCGAATCGGTTATGACCTTGTCCGCCCCGTAGACCGCAAGGATCGTCAGAATCTGCGGATACATGTCGCCCGCCCATACGAGACGGTCGCGCTTGATGCCGTCCCAGATGAAACGCTGGGCGCAGAGATGGGCGGTATGCGCCGCCGTGTCGAAGATGCGGTTCAGCCTTTCGTCGCTCGAACGGAAATGACCCGCCTTCTTCCACGGACGCATTTTCGACACCGCCATCACGTATTCCAGCTGCAGCGTTCCCGGCTCCAAAAGATCTATGCGGACGAACCTGAATCCCATGTCGCCGAAAAAGCGCATCCCGTTCGATATAAGATCCTCGGTCATGTCGCGCATACCGTGTCCGTTGCATGCGCCGTTCTCCTTCAGGTCGCTCATCGCCTCGGTGACGGATTCCCCGAGACGGATGCGGCATTTCACGGTGGAGCGCGTAAGCGCCTTGTCCTCGGTGAAAAGCCCGCATCCTATCTCTATCCCGCCGTGTATTTCACGGCCGAAGTCGAGCAGTATCGCCGGGTTCTCGCCGTTGTTCGTGAACAAGGCCCCGTCCCCTTTCCAGAATTTTCCTTCCGGAATCTGGGCATAGCGGCGTGAGACAAGCGCTCGTTCGTTCGCGATCGAACGCTTTTCACCGTCAGGCGTCATCCACATTATCCGCACGGGACGGACGTAGGTGGAGACACGGGGGTCGGCGAACTCCCAGGCTTGAGCACGGAGCAGCACCGACAGGACAATCAACAAAGGCAATGTTCTTTTCATTCCACACACCGGATTCATTTCGTTTCAAGCAGCCACAACGCGGGCGTTTCGGATTTCAGCGTAAACCTGTCGGTGTCGCGGGCGACGACCTCTCCCGTGAGGACATCGCGCACGAGACCGTACTTGCGCTCCAACCGCACCTCGCATACTCCGGACTGGTCGATCTGCCCCTTCTGCACGGCGCTTTCCGGCGGAATGGTGCAATCCTTCCCCGAGAACACCTCGAGAAGACCGGAATTCCTGCGCACGAGAAATCCCGGCTTCGTGAAGGCGTGGCAGCCGGCCTCCTCAAAGAGCTTCGCCCAGGCTTTTGCGCTGCGCGTCGGCACACCCGCGAAGACAGCCTTCGCGCCGCACGGCAGATCCTTCGTGACGAATGCGGCGGTTCCGTCGTCGATCCAGCGCTGGGACACCTTCGCCGCCGGATCGTCGGCATAGACTCTCGGACCCTCCCTGTATCCGGCGGGGGCCTGCCAGAACCGGTAGATTCCCCCGACGTCGTTTTTGGCGTCCACAGGCAACGGCTCCCGACGGAACTTCAGCGAGATTCCGGTGAGCTCCGTCATCGCTTTGGACGAAAAACCGTTATCACCCTGGATTCCCGGCGCGAAATTCCAGATGGCGCAGACTCCTTTTTTGTGCGTCCTGGCGATCAGCCTCCTCCGCATGGAATCGGAAACGTGGAATGCGTTGAGGAACACCACGGCCTTGTAGTCGCGCGTCGAGGAAGCGTAATCCTCCGGCGAAAGCAGGTCATACGCATAGCCGCAGAAGTTGAGCGTCTGCAGGGGATACACCACGAGGTTGTCGGCCGTCCTGGATGACGGCCAGTATGCCGGATGTCCATCCCGCCAGACCTCATCCGCATCCAGCACCACGGCTACGTCGGCCGACTTCTCGGGCGGCGAGGCGAAAAGCCGTTCCCACGCCTTCACGCCGGCGGCGACCGGCTCGAGCGTTTCGGGACAGTCGGTCCAAAGCGTCTTGGTGTTGATGTTTGTGTAGGCGTTGAATGCCACAATGTGGTAGCCCGAACCGTACATGAACGAATTGGCCACGATCTTGGAATACGTCGCGCGCGTCTCGGCGGGGGTCTTGCAGCTCCAATGGGCCATGCTCTGCCCGTGCCGGTAGCAGATATGCGTGCGGATGTCGCCTTCGATGGTGGACAGTTTGCCGTACCTGTGGCAGAGACTGTGGAGATGACGGTGAAGACCGTCCGTCAGATTGTAGCCGCGCGTCGTCGCGAACAGCATGTCCACGTAAGGCGATGCGAGAATCTCCTCGCATCTGGCCGTCGACCCCTCGGGGTTGTAGGAAAGGACCACGTATCCGTGGTACGCTCCCGACAGCCTTCCGGGAAGCGAGGTCTTCACGGCCTTGCAGAGATGGAGGATGTAATCGGAGAACTCGCGGTGGTAGCAGTCATAATAGTCGTCGACCATCCTGTCGGAGGGAAGAGACCGGTCACGGATGAATCCGCCCCACCCCTGGCGTTCGACCTTGCCGGGGACCTTGGCGGACGCAAGCGTCACGTCATCCCGGCCCCATGCGGTCTGCAGCCCGGCATCGGTCCTGTACTTGTCGGCAAGGTAGCGGCGGAACGCGCGCGTCATCGCCACGCCCGTGTCCGGCATGGAATAGCATCCCGCCGGCATCCCGTCGCCCGAACCGCCGAAGGCCGTCCACACCCCGACCACGCGGCGTCCCCACGGGCGTGAGCGTATGTATTTGGCGAACTCCCCGATGATATGCGCACCGCGCTCGCGGTAAAGCTTCGACGCGAACGAAGGCGCGGGTTTGGTGCACCAGTAGTTGTAGATGTTCTGCTCCTTGCTGGGGACCGCAAACCCTGCGCATTCGTCCGGATGCTCCCTGGCCCAGTTGGCATCGTAGACGCCGCTTCCGTACGAGAAGAAGAAATACGCCTCTGGATAGGCCTTGATCATCTCCATCATCTGTTGATCGAGGATGTCGAAATCGTAGGTGCCGTCCTTGAGCCGGAATCGGTTGATTCCCTCCACCGAAATGAACTTCACCCCGGCCTTGCGCATATTGGCGAGATCCTTTCTCCGCCAGGAGCTGTCGGAAAGCTCGACGTGCATGTCGATGACCGGCGCATACGCCTTCCCGTCGATTTCGATGCCGGGGATATCGCCGGAATACACGATTCTGGCGTTCGGATTCTCGTTGCCGGCGGCGACGGACGATCTTTCGAGCCGTTGACGCTCACGTTCCGTCCAGCCGCGGTAGCGGTCGAGCTCCTCTCCGATGCAGAAGCACTCCGGCATATTCCCCCACCGGCTCCACGGCGGACAGAACACGTCGCCCACCTCGATCGCGGCGGGCCAGGCGGAATCGTCGTACCCCGGGGTGTACCAGCCGTCCCGCTCGCCGGAAACGGCCCTGAAGGTCGCCGGAGAGGAATAGAGATCCTTTCGTGAACCGTCCGCGAAAACGATCTCGCCGCGCATGATCATGGCCCGGCACGTCGCCGCGGATCTGCTGTCGTTGAGTTTCACGGCGATTACGTTCACGCCCGGCTTGATTTTCCCCGTAAGATCGATCTCAGACGCCTTGATGTGCCCGAAAAACTTCCTGCACGGAGGCCAGATGGAGCCTTCCGCCTTCACACCGTTGAAATAGATGTCTCCGCCCTTTTCCAGATTGTAGCGGACATATGCCTTTTTGACCGGCTTGTCTGCGGTGAACGAACACCGCAGCCAGGCGTTGGTCGCCGGCTTGTCCGCCGGGCCGCAATAAATCCACTTGGCCAGAGAGGTGAACCTGTCGCATTCCCCCGAAACGGCTTCGGCGCGTCTTTCGCATCCCGTAAGGGTCGCGCATGACGCAATGGCCGCAAAAAGAATTCCCGATCCGAAAAATTTCATTGTCACTCCTTTTCTTCCTTTTCTGTTCAACGCACGGTAACGGTCATCCCGTAGGGCACAAGAAGCACCTTGCCGTCACGGACCTTCAGTCTTCTGCGCTCGGTACCCTCGCCGGAAACCGTCCATGCGGCGAGATTCTCAAGCCCGTCCACGTCCGAAAAGACGGATGCGAGCTCGAAGGGATCCGACGACTTCACGTAGTTGCCGATCTCAAGCGTTCCGGACGCGGCGAAGCTGAAATTCACGATTTCGCCGGCGCCGACCGATGCGTCGACGTAAAGCGACGAAATCACGTGACTTCCGTCACCGACGAGCTTCGCCCCGGCGGCGACCGATACCTGCCCTAGATTTTCGAACTGCGTTTCATCCGAAGGAACGGACGTGTCGATCAGCCAGCCCGCGCTCTCCTTCTGGACAGGGGCGGATTTCGCCCAGGTCCCCGCAGTCCCGTCGCTCATCCATTCATACTGGCCGTCGGATCCGTCACCCCCGCCGATCACGCCGTTTCCGTCGACGACCTCATGGAGCTTCCTCCAGAAAATCCCGTCACGGCTTCCTTCCAGAACGAATGTCCCCGGCCTCCATTGCCGACCGTAATCGCTGGATGTCATGATATCGTAGGATACGATCCTGTTGGCGTTTTCAGGCAGGCGCATGACGAACGACAGCCAGGTCCCGGGGGACGACACCGCGAAGCTTCTGGGAACGGCGCTCGCTCCGTCGCCGCCGTAATAGATCTCGACGGAAGGCTGGCTGGTGGACGCCCATCCGTTGAAGAGCACCGCGAAATCGCGGAAGTCGGAAGGAATGTACCACGTGTTCTTGTACCATCCGGGCCGGCCGAACGACACCTCTCCCGGTGCGAGCGAGCGGTAATCGCCCTCGCACCACACCCACGTGTTGCTGGAGCGCGGAACCGGCTCGGTGCGTACAGGATTGAAGAACTGCTGCACTCCGTTCTCGTCGAAAAGGGCGAGCTCCACGGCGTTGAGCCTGTCGCCCCCGCCCGTGACGCGCTTGACCGTGAACCTGAAGTATTCGTATTTGTCTGAGACGCTCCTCACCTCGAGCGTGCCGTTGGAAACCGTCAGACCGCCGCTGACCGCCGCTTTGCCCTGCAGCACCCATTTACCGGCTCCCGTCTTGACGAGCGAAAGCGAAGCATCGCCCTCATCGACGTTTTCGAGATAGTTGACCGTTCCTTCGGCGGCATCGAGCGTCAACGTCCGGGTGCCGGAGCCGACGGCACTCACGCCTGAAACGGCCAGTTCACCTTCCGACGAGCCCTTGATCGTCCCGCCGAGACCGTCGAGCGCGATCGGACGCGATACGGACGAGGCGCGTCCCGATCCGACATACGCAAGCGTTCCAGACGAAACCTCCCCCGCCTCGTTTTCGCCGCCGAGCGAAACAGCGTAATCGACCTTCTTCGCCTCGTCGTACACTCCCATGTAAGGTTCGGCGAGAGTCGTCGCCTTGCCGAGCGAGCAGACATCCCCCGCCTCGGCGAGCGATTCGAACTCGACCGTGCCCTCGCGGACGTGAAGCGCCCCTGACCAGCCCCTTGAGGCAAGGTCGGCGAACCTCCACTTCCCCGTTCCGTACTTCACGATCTGAAACGCGTAGTTCACGCCGCCGTTTGCCCAGTCGAGGATATCGTTGGCAAGAACGCACGCTGCGGGGTTGGATCCCTTCAGTTCGAGAACGTGCATCTGGTTGGGGTTTCCGTTCATGTACCAGTCGCCGGTGAATTCCAGACCGCCGTTTTCGCCGCCGTCCATAGAGGCCGGATTGTCGGTGGTCGGCGAGATTTTGAGCTCCTTGTCGGTGGTCTCGCTGCCGGCGCCGAGATATCTGAACCCGCCGCCGCGGTAGTCTATCGCAAAACCCCCGCTGACGCCTATCGAAGAAGCGGCATCCGATTTCATGCCGAACTTTTTCACGCCGATCACGCCCGGAGTCTCGTCCGCGAGCGACCATGCGGTGGGCGTGCCGAAAACAGTGCTCCCGGTTCCGGTGAAATCGACCTGCCCGGAAATGAAAAGCTGAGTGTGCCCCGTGAGCGTGCCGGAGAATTCGGATGCCTTGTAAACGCGCAGCTGCCTTGTGCCCAGATTGTCGTTCTTGATGAGGCCTCCGCCGGTGAGAGTTCCGTTGACGCAGAACATCATCGTCGACGCGCCGACGGTCGTGTCGAAAACCGACAGCTCGACGGTCGCCCCAGTCTCAACGTGGAGATTGCCGTACTGCAGTTCGCACTTCGGGATGTTCTGCGGAAACTTCAGCGTTCCCTCCGACACGGTGATCGTACCGACCTTGTAGTCATAACTGGCGCTTCCCGACGGATGGCGGTTCGACGAGCCGAGAACAAGAGTCCCGTCGCCGGTTTTCACCATCTCGCCCCAGAACCCGTTTATGGAGCCTTCCGGGTTATAGACGGCGGCGTTATTGGTGAGTTCGACCCCCTCGGCGACGTTGAAGACGATCCTGCTCTGGGTGTGAAGCGGACGGATGGAACGGAGATTGGAGACCAACGCCCAGCTCGCGGCGTCCGTGCTCGAAACGGTCACAGTGGACCTGTTGGATATCACCACGATGTCATCGGCTCCGGGAACCGCGTTGTTCCAGTAGTTTTCCGGCTTGGTCCAGTCAGATGCCCCGTCCTTCACGTAGTACGTCTCCCCGGCGCCTTCCGCGGAAAACGACAAGACCGCACACGCCATCGCCGCCAGATGGGTGCAAACTCGATTTTTTGATGTCATAGAAGGTTCTCCTTTTATGGGTGAATTCCCGTATGCGCAGAAGGATACCACAACACCACCGCCGAAACAATTCCTGTATAGACAGGCTATCTGCGCCATGGTATACTTCGGCGCATGAAATATCTGGAAATATACGCTTCGCTGAGGAACAGCATAACGAAACAGGAATTCGGCCCCGACCGCCGCATTCCAAGCGAACCCGAACTGTGCCGCCAGTTCGCAGCGGCAAGGAATACCGTCAGGCAGGCACTAACCCTTCTCCAGAGACAAGGGTTGATCGAAACGATAAAAGGCAAAGGCGCGTTCATAACCAAAAAGGGCGAACGCAAAACCGGCGTCATCGGATTGCTGATACCGGATTTCTTCTCCACAAGCTTCTTCTCTTCCCTGAAATCCGAACTTGAGAACAGCGCCGCCAGACTCGGCTACAGGATCCGTCAGGAAACCTCTCGGCACAAGACAGGCGACCAGATGGTGACAACCATCCGCAAGGCGGCAAGAAAGCTCGCCGTGGACAGGGTCGAGGGAGTGATTTTCCGTCCTCATCTCAATCCAAGGCACATCGAAGCGAACAGGGAGATCCTGAGCATATTCCGAAACACAGGAACTCCGGTTGTCCTTATTGATTCGGATATCGCACCGCGACCGGACCGGTCCGACTGTGATCTTGTCGCTGTGGACAACGTAAGCGCCGGACGGCGCCTTGCAGCCCATCTTCTGGACTCGGGCAGAAGAAAGATCGCATTCTTGATGTCTGGAGTTGAAATAGGGTCAAACGCCAACTGGGAAAACCGGCTATTCGGAATAGCAGGAGAGGTGGCGGTGCGCGGCCTGGACGATGGCGTGAGCACGCTGCGGTTCCATCCCGGCGACACCGATGCGCTGAGAACCCTTTTCCGTTCCCGGCGGCATCCTGACGCAATCGCCTGCGGCAACGACAGGGCTGCGGCCATGCTTGTGAAAAGCCTGATCGCCATAGGCAAGCGCGTGCCGGAGGATGTGTCGGTCACGGGATTCGATGACGAATCCATTGCCCGTTCATCTGTGCCGCCGCTGACGACAATCCGCCAACCCGCCGGACTAATTGCGAAAACGGCGTTCAAGACCCTTCTCGCCCGTATCCGCTACCCGCAGAACGACCCTCGGGAAATACTCCTCGATGCCCCGCTCATAACACGTAAATCTACCTGAATCCGACATGGCGTCCATGGCCGGATTCACCTCTCCGTCCTTCACTCCTCGTCATTGAGGCGCACCATTTCAGCGACAAGAAGCAATGTGAAGGCAAATCAGAGAATCTGGTGCGAAAGAAATGCGGTCCGGTCATAAGGAGGCTGCACAGTACATATGTTTGTACGTACCGGCTCCTGAAGCTTATCGTACTTCGCCCATGCGGCAACAAGCGAAGACACCAGTTCAAGGGACTCCCTGCCAGGGGTGCCGGGCACAAGAGCGGTCGGTCCCGGACAATTCACTGTGTAAACGAGGGCACCGACGTCTCCAGCGGCCTTGAGTGTTGCATTCTCGCGCACGTCACGTCCAAGTATCACACCCGTACCATCCGGCAAGCGGAATCGTCGCGCAATCACAAGCAGATCAACAAGACGGCGATCCCGCAGCCCTTCATGGTCAAGAAGATCCTTCAGACGGTGTCCAAAACCTTCTTCTGTAAGTTTGCATCCACCTGCCGGCGATGGATAGTCCACAACCCCAAATTTCTTCGCCAGCTCAAACTGAGGTTCGCGGCGGCGACCGGAAAGTCCAAGCAGTCGAGACCTGTCCAGTTTTCCCTCCTGCTCGGGAATGGTCGGCTCCAGTAATTGCGCCGATAGCGGACGCACAAGACGTCCGGCAAGCCCGCTGGACTTCTCCACGACCCCGAGGGACTGGCGGTTCTGGCTCATGGGACGCTGGTTAAGCACCTCTCCTGTAGCGACAAAGTCAAATCCCATTTCAACCATCATTTCCCCTGCGCGACGGATCATGGTGGCATGGCAGTCGATGCAGGGATTCATTGCGCCGCCGAAACCATGCGGTGGATTTTCGATGAGTCTGCACTCATCCTCCGTAAAATCGACTATGTGAAGCTTGACACCCAATGCCTCTGCGGCACGTTTTGCCGCCCCGACGGCAAAGAACGGAGTCTCAAAGCAGACACCCTCGACATACGCTCCGGCATCCTGAAGCACCTTTACCGCAAGCTGGCTGTCGAGACCACCGCTCAACAGGCTAAGTCCTCTAGCTTTCATGTCCTGTACCATTGTCCAAGTGATTTGGAGACTTCAGATCCCGAAAGTTCCTTTTCCAGTCTTTCCAGAACTTCCCCGACGGAGCCTGGAGTCTCGCCGTCGGACATGTCGTCGCGAATCTGAAACACAACGCCGAAATCCAGCCCGTACCGCCTGTATGGAATGGGATCCGCCTCTGCGGCAAGGGCGCCGAGCTCCGCGGCAAGGGCGAACGCCTCGCCGGTCTTTCGTTCGCACACCGAGATGTAGTCTTCGCCCACCGACTGCGCAACGCCCATCAAGTCATCGCCCTGTCCTTCGCAGAGCGCGATATGCGAACCCACCGTCGCTTTCACCATGTCAATGGCGTTCGTGAAACCGGAATTCGCTATGAGTTCGTAACCATGTGCGACAAGCCAATCGCCTGCGGCAATCGCGACCGGAAGGCCGTGTTCCTTCCAAACGGTCGGTCGTCCATAACGCTCCTCGTCGCAGTCCTGTATGTCGTCATGTATGAGCGAAGCCTTGTGAAAACATTCCACCGCCTCGCATATGACATCGATGCGACAGCATGACGGATCTCCGCCGGCGGAAAGATACGCCGCCCTGCAAAGACGCGGCCGCAATCGCTTGCCGCCGCGTCCACAGAACTCCAAGGCAATCTCGGAAATCCGCGCCATGCCAAACACCCGATTTACTTGCCGAACACTTCGATTTCAACGTAGTTGTTCACGGGTTCAGACGTGGAACCCGCCGAATAGCAGCGCACATAGCGGGCCTTGGTCATCTTGCCGTCGATTGGACGACCGTCATTGCGCTCGCGATACTCCTTGTCAGTGCCCTTGCCGAGCTTGGAGGAGTTGTCGTGGTCGTTGTTGAAGATGGTCGTGACACCCGTCGCAAACTTCGCGTCATTGGAGAGCTGGACGATCACATCTTTGTATACGCGCTCATCGCCCTGATCATGCCACACGCAGACGGCTGAAACAGTCTTCTCCGCGCCAAGATCGAGCTGCACCCACTGAACGCCACCGGGGAGTTGAAGCATGCAGGTCGCGTCAGGGGTCTTGTCCGCATCGACAACAAACTCGTTATCGCCCGTGACCGCCTCTTCGGACGTCGTAACGACCGTATCTTCGGTAGATATCTTCTTGTCGAAACCGGAGGGTACCATTATCGGCGCACGATACTTGCCGGGGCCCGGATCGGGTTCGAGGTTGTCGCTCTTCACTTCCTTGGGCGTACCGCTGGAGTGGGGCGGAGGGATCTCGAACTTGATGGCCACCTTGTCAGCAGCAGCGCACAGCGCAACCGCAATGACCGAAAACGCAATAAGTCTCTTCATGATGTCATTGTCCTTTCTTTCGTTGAAAATTTGCGCGGATTCTACCAAATCCATCCGTTGCAATCAAGCATAATGGGGGCCCGCCATCCATTGGACTACATTATATGCCAAAGTATGCAGAAAAAATGACATAGCGATCCAGACAGGACGAAGAGGTGCCATATGGGATGGTGGTACGGCAGATTCTTCCAAAGGTAGAACACGCAACCGAACGTATACAGCACTCCACCCAAAACAAGCCACATCAAGCCCGCCGTATGCAGGATTCTCGCCAACGGCACAATGGCAACAATGGCAAACCATCCCATCGCAATGTAGGCAGCCGTCGACAAGTAACGGCATTTCCCCGTATTCCAAACCTTCACAAGGACACCGATTATGACGGCGGTCCATTCAATGCCAAATATCGTCCAACCGAGAACGGCATGGCCATTGGCGCGGAGCGTTACCAAGCAAAACGGCGTATATGTTCCGGCAATGAGAAAATATATCGCCATGTGATCGAGGATGTTCAGCACATTCTTCGCCGGCATGTAGGTAACCGCATGGTACGCACTGGATATTGAGTAAAGAAGAATCACCATTGCACCGAAGATGCACCCCGACGTAATCTTCCAACCAAGATCAACGCCTGAATGAACAGCCTGCCACACCAGAAGTGCGATCATGGCTGCACCCAGATGGGAACCGACAATGTGAATAACGGAGTTCGCGACCTCTTCACCGGCTGTCGCGGGAGCCTCCCACTCCTCCACCATCCCGTTACTTAGCCGGAGCAGCAGGAGCAGGAGCCGCAGGAGCCGCAGGCATTTCAGGAGAAGGCATTACCGGAGCCTGTTGCGCAGGGACCGGCGCTTCAACACCGCTCATCACGCTCCTGGAATGTACCGTCGATGTGAAACGGGCGAGAGCGAGAGTGTTGAGCAGGAAAATCGTACCGAGGATGATAGTGCCCTTGATAAGCACATTCCCGGCATCGGCACCGAAAGCCGCCTCAGCCATTCCACCACCAATGACACCGCCCAAACCTCCCTCTTTCGGCTTCTGGAGCAGGACGATACCCGCCAAAAGCAGACAGACGACAACTTCAATCACATAAAGAAATCCTATGAGAATCGACATTTTCTTCTCTTCCTTTCAAAAAATTTTCGCCCATTATACCTAAAACAGAACTCTTTTGCAAGAGACATGTTGCCTCTGCCGGAAATTGCGGTTTGCTGCAACATCGAATGGACAGAAATGCGCAAAAACAATATAATAAACAAGCCATGAAAGCAAAGGTTCTAATCATTCTTCCTTCCGATAAGTTTTTGCATCGCCAGATACTGGAGGGAATCCTAGCCTACGGAAGCAAACGCGGTCCGTGGCAGTTCCATTTCGAGACGGGCGACCGCTATGAACAGGGTCTCGGCAAAGGGCGGCGGTGGGGATGCACCGGAATCATCGCCATGGTTCGCGAAGCAAAGCAGCTCGCAGAACTTATCGGCACAAAAATACCGGCAGTATTCATCAATCCACCGGTAATGAAGAACGCCAAAGGAAGAAAACCGCCCCAATGGGCAACATTCGTAACCCGCGATCAGGAGAATGTCGGTACAACCGCCGCCGAATATTTTCTTTCCAGAGGATACCGTAATTTCGCTTTTGTGGGAACTCCCTGCAGTGAACCTGCCGAATGGTGCGAGCGGCGTCTGTACGGCTTCCGCCGCAGATTGCTCGGTGAAGGGTTGAACTGCTTTTCATTCTCAGCCTCTTCGCCCGAAGTAGCGTCTGATTTCGACAAGGAATCCATTGAACTTATCGCATGGCTGAAATCGCTGCCTCCTCAGACTGCGCTGTATGCGCCCTGGGATCGACGAGCCCTTCAGATAATCGGTCTGTGCCTTGATGCCGGCATATCGGTGCCCGGCTCTATCGCAATTCTCGGCACCGACAACGACGAAGTGCTGTGCGAATCCGTATCACCTTCACTGTCCTCCATCGCCCTCGACGGATGCACGGCTGGAACGCTCTGCGCACAACTTTTGGACGCCCACATGCGCGGACTCAAGGTCGAACCGCTCGTCGATCTGGCGTTCCCCAGAATCGCAACCCGGCAATCCACCGATGAAATGCAAGTGCCCGACGCCTTCCTTGCAAAGGCACTTGCCCTTGTGAGGAAAGACCTTTCCGTTACGCACACCATTGCGGAACTTGCGTCGGCCGTCGGAATATCAAAGCGCACTCTTGAGATGAAGGCAAATCTGATTCTGGGGACAACGCTCAAGGCGGAAATCGACAGGATCAGGCTCAACGAGGCCGTGCGACTGATATCCAACACCAATATGTCGATGCAATCGATAGCCGAAAGATGTGGGTTCTGCTGCGCCAGCCATCTGAACACCAGATTCAAAACCATATTCGGACACAACCCATCTGTATTCCGATATCAACCTCCTAAATGACACTGTCTGCAATCTGGAGAGAACTCAGCATCAATATTTTGGGGACAGGCCAAAGCCTGTCCCCAAATGACTCATTCTATCAGCAACCACCCGTTCCGTCACCGGAACACGATCACTTGTTGACGATATTGAGCGTATCCGTGCGCAACTTCACATAGTTGCTCTTGCCCTGAGAGGCCTCAAGCGGCTTGAAACGAGCCGCAAGCTTGTCGAGCTCATCCTTGAAAAGCCCTTGCTCCTTGAGGATGCGAACCTTCTCGGATGCGATGATGCCATTGCGGAGTTCAAGAAATCTGAGCGACGGAGAGCCGTCGGGATAGACAAGGAACGTGTCACCCGCGCGCCAGTTCCCGTAAGTTGCATCCTTGACCGGATCCTGAGGCCAGCTGTTCCATGCCCAGCGGAGGAAACCGTCAAGTCCGCACATGGACGGATAGGCGCCGAGCCAGAAAGCCTCGCCGGGGCCGCTTGACATGAAGGTATTCGGATAGAGCGGTCCGCAGCACACGTAGAACGTCGTCGTCATGCCCTTTGCACGGCGCTCGGCGGCCTCCCTGAGATATGCGTCATCGATCTTCTTGCCGAGAATCATGCAGAAGTTGTCGATCGTCGTGCCATACGCAGAAGGCAGGTGGTTTCCGGCCATGGCAACCTTCATGTCCGGCACGAGACCGCGGATGAACGAGCCGATCTCCTTCACATCCTCAATGGAGCGCTCGTCCATGGCGATGAAGGTATCCTTGAACCAGCCCTTCTCCTTGAGATGCTTGGCGAAATCGACGAGAAACGCCCCCCAGTAGTCCTTGAACTCAGGAGTACCAGGCTTCGCGACAACGCTGTGCTGCTTGCCGTCCTCGTCGTTCCAGCGGACGACATACCCCCACGGACACATCGTATAGCAGGCGATGTCCGGACCAAGACCGCAGGCACGGCCGAATTCCACATACTCGTCGAAGATCGAGTAGTCGAACTCCCATGTGCCGTCAGCCTTCTTGACGCGCCCAACCATCGTTCCGTAGGCGTCGCGGCACTGATGGTCCCAGGCTTCCGGGAGAAGCGTGACCGTAAGCGCCTTCTGACCCGCCGTCGCCAACATCTCGTACACCGGTTTCATGGCGGCGTAGTGCGCACAGGAGAACGGCTTGACACCGAAGTAGCGGGAGACGGCCCACGGATGCTGCCAGAGATCGAGGAAAAACTTCCAATCCCTAGAAGGCGGAAGAACACGGTCCACGACGCGCACATCCATGGCGCCGCACTTGTACACGCCGGGCTTCGCATCCGCAGGGACCGTAACCTCGACAACACGCTGGCATCCGACCTTCACATCCGCACCAGACGGGCTCATCCAACCGAAGCACTTGCCGAACCATGACGGGTTCTCCTCCCATTCCACGCGGTCCATGCATTCAAGCCTTTGGACGCTGTTGGGCATCGGAGCGTATTTCACGGGACGCAGAATGCCGAACCTGATGTCGACACCTTCAGGAAGTTCGCCGAACTCCACAAAATCAGGAACCACCGCGGCGACTCTCTCGCCACGCCATGCGGCCAACTCAAACGTACGCGCAACGGCACCCAACGACACTGCGGCAACCGCCGCCACTATCAACAATCTACGCATATTGCTAGTCTCTCCTTGTTTATGAAAACTGCATGACGCTCCCGGCTCCATGCACGAATAAGACAAACGGAAAATCAGTCGACCCTGACGCCCATCATGTTCAGCACACGATCAAGATCGTCATTGTCGAAGAAATCGATCTCCAGCCAGCCCTTGGTATGTTTGCCGTTTGCATGGGTGACGCCGCTTGTAAGCCGCACCGCACAGCCAAGATGGCGGTGCAGCACCTCGACAAGCGTGCGCACATAGGAATCGGGCAGGTCCGGCGTGCCTTTCCTTTGCTCGGTGACAGGCTTCTTCATGCGCGCGACGCGCTTCTCCAGTTCACGCACAGTAAGCGAACGCTCGGCGCACTCGCGGGCAAGAAGCGTACGGTCTCGCTCGCCCTCGACCGACAGGAGCACCTTCGCATGCCCCGCGGAAAGGATGTTGCGGGAAAGGAGCTGCTTCACCTCGTCAGGAAGTTCGAGAAGGCGCAATGCGTTCGCGATCGCGGGACGGCTCTTGCCGACACGCTCCGCAACATCCTCCTGCGTGATCCCGAACTGCTCCTTGAGAAGTCGATAGCCCTCGGCTTCTTCGATCACGTTCAGGTCCTTGCGTTGGATGTTCTCGACAACACCCATTTCAGCAGCCTTGCGGTCGTCGGCGTCCGCGAGAACGACAGGGATCTTCTTGAGACCAGCCATTATCGCCGCACGTGTGCGGCGCTCGCCGGCGATAAGTTCATACTTGCCGTCCGAACGGCGACGGACAACCGGAGGCTGCACTATGCCGTTCGCACGGATAGAATCAGCGAGTTCCTTGAGCGCTGCCTCGTCGAACTCAGAGCGGGCCTGCCATGGACTACGCTCGATATCGACGGCAACAACCTCCACCACGCCCTTTTCAGCGGGGACGGAATCGGCAGGCGGCGGAACCGAAGCCTGAAGTGCGGGAACACGCACCTCGGGCTGGAGCGGTTTTGGCGTGCCGACAAGCGCAAGGACGCCACGGCCTCCAAGACCGCCCTTCTTCATTTCCTTGCGCGTCGGCGGTTTGCCGCCAGCCGACTTTTTCAGGAAGGGACTCGATTCCTTTTTCATCACAATTAGAGTTCCTTGATGAAGATGTTGCGGAACTCGACAGGATCGCCATGGCACTGGAGCTCGATCTGCTCCACAGGGAAGATCGGCCTGGTGCGGTCCCAATAGTTCTCAAGCGTCGTGTTGTCAACAACCAGCTTGCCATTGAGCCAAACCGTAACCTTCTCGCCAACCATCCTGATGCGGAACGTGTTCCACGAGCCAACCTGATTGTCAGCAATTACAAGAGCCTTGTCGGCGTTCTTCTTGTTGTTGTAGAGACCTCCTGAGCCGATGTGCCACTGGTTGTGAGCGTCCCAGATCTGAACCTGCGGAGACCCACGGAGGTAGAGTCCGGAATCGCCGTGGGGGGAGAGAATGCGCCAATCTACCAGCATCTCGAAATCCTTGTAGTCCTTCTTTGTGGCAAGGGAGTAGCCGCCGCGGAGTCCATCGAAGAAGAGAGCGCCATTGCGCACTGACCAGTGCTTGACCATGTGCTCGTCGGCGAACTTCTGCCTATCGGCGGCCCTGCGGGGATTCTTCTTCCTGAGCTCCTGGCGGACAATGGGATTGTCGAGCTTATCGCACGTGGTCACACCCTTCCAGTTCGCCTTGAGCTGCTCTGGCTTACCGTCAAAGAGCACGGTGAAACCCTCGGGGCACTTCTTGACAGCGCAAGGGCAGACATCGCCCATCTTTGCGTCGTCAGGAAGCTCCTTGATGCGGATGTTGCGCCACTTCACATTGTGCCCGTGGCCAAGCCATCCGATGTGGCCCTCTGTACGGTGGAGCCCGGGATGGGCCTTTCCGTCAGGCGTATCGGTGCCGTCACCCTTGAACTTGGAGACATCAGCCTTCGTGATGAGAACACCGTTGAGGTACACCTCGATCTCGCTGCCGATCACACGGACCTCCTCGAAGTTCCAGACGCCAGGTTTCTTGACATAGCTTCCGCCTCCGGTGAAGGTCTTCTCCTTACCCCAGGTCTGAATGCCGATATTGTCACGACGGCTAGGAACGATGCCGTACACACTGCCGGTGTACTGATAGGCATGGAGAAGATCAAGGCCGCCCTTGGCGTTGTAGTAGTGGCTGCCGCCATCATCAAGGAGCTGAAGCTCGCACATGCCGTGATAGGCAGCGTCTTGCTTGGTGTTGGGCATGCGGATGCCGAGACCGTTGTTGCCGTTTGTGGGCAGGCAGAACTCGAAGCGGAGCACGAAGTTGCGGTACGTCTTCTCTGTACAGAGGTTGCCACCGTTCCCCCCGGCACGGTCCGGGAAGCACTGGAGAACGCCGGGCTCCTTGGGATCGACGCCATACGTCTCGGTGGCGCCAATCCATCCGGTGAGATCCTTACCGTTGAAAAGGGACACGAACCCTTCGGAATCAGCATTCGACTTCGCCTTGCACGATCCCGCCTCGCACGGCTGAGTCTTGTAGTTGCAGTCAACGACAGGCGCGCCTACGCACCCTGCCATAACAGAAGCGGCAAAAGCCGCGGCCAGAATCTTCATTTCTACTCCTTTGATAAAAAAGTTTCGTCCATTATATCATAAAAAGCGCGTGTGCATAAGCCCTACGCAGCCTGGAGTTTAAACCTGTATTTGTAAACAAGGCATTTTCCGTCGTGTAGGTCTGCCGTCTCGATTTGTTCTGACGAATGCACTCCTACCTTGGTTTTTGTATTCTCCCATGGTGCTTGATAAACTTCATCATTTTCATTTGAACATGATGCGCACAGAATAACGATTAAACAAGTGCATATCCACATTGTCCGCCGGGTGAATATTTTATTCCCCATTTTCTTCATCCTCTTCCTGCACCTTGCCTTTGCACCCATACCATTATACAAGAGCATAAATGTCATCTTCAAACTCAATGTATCTTCTTGACATCCTCCGAATCGATGAACACCTCATACATCCCCGAGATCTTAAATGTACAACTTTCTACAAGAGGGCCACCCAGACACACCCTTTCCTGCCCCTTTCTTACCAGCTCTTCATGCCGACGAAACTCCTTGGGACGTGCCTTTCTCAAAGCTTTCTCAAAGGATTGCACAGATGTATATATCCAGGTATCGCCATAGGCACACATGATCTCATTAGGTGAAGTATATTTACGCAAATGATGCCACACGTTGCCGTCATAGTGGAAAAGGTGCGGCTTTTTGTAGGTCGTAAGATACTTGTCTTCGCCATGAGGGTAGACCGGCCAAGGAAATAGCTGCTCTATATTCACATTTCGTAAAGACAGCAACGATTCAAACTTTTTCCTATCTCCAAAATGGTACCATTCGCAATCATTCCTGGCACACAAAAGAAAATATGGATTTCTTGACAAAACATCTCTTCTTATTTCCCCATACACCGCAATCGTTGCTTTCGCATTCAACAATTATACAGAGTACGACCTAAATTGGTAAACTGCGCTGGACGCCAAGCACGCTCCCAATAGGCAAAGAAATCACTTGAGGGGATTTTCTTCCCATCAGCATCCAATAGAAATGGGCAATCCTGATCCAATCCTCCATCATCCGTCATCGAATGAATTTCATCATCTCCTCCTTGCTTTAATTGCACGAGAAGAACGGAATCCTCGCTACTTGCGATTCGATTCCTTCACTTCATCTTAACGCGGAAGAAGAAGGAATTCGGCTTCTCGCCATTCTCCACCTTCGGCATGACCGTAAACTTCACATTGCCATTCACAGGCGCGGCAGCATCCACCTCCACATTGCCCATATCCCACCTCTCATTGCCCATGCCCAATTCTGCCGACCCTTCGATATCGAACACCTTCCTGATATTCGCCGCGAGCGCGTTATTGCCGACTTGAATGCCGGCAATCTTGACCGTAAACTCAAACGCGCCATCTGTCGCCGCGCTTTCAAAGGTGTCGATGACAACATCCCCTTCCTTCGGCGCGGCGGCTATGAGTGCCTCAGTATCAAGCGCATACGAAAGCCAGGCATTGGGCGAATCCTTCACCTGCTGCGGCGTGACTCCCGAAAGCCCTGCCGCCCAAGTACGATATGCCGCATATTCCACCGCCGTCGTAATATTCTCAGCGAGCTTCGCGTCCGCCGAACCTTCAAGCGCCCCCGCAACACCGGAATCATCAGATACTTCAGGATAGATATCCTTGCTGTTGTTCCGTTCGCATGTCACTTCACGTGCATTACTATTTTCACCCATCGCGTTTACAACATAGCTATATTTTTGTCCTGCCACGACATCTAAATCATGATAATGAGTTGTCTCACCGCTTGACTTAACAGTCGCAATCAATGCTCCATCACGATATATTTGACAATCACATCCTATTACAGGTATCCAATATCGAATGCCTCCATCATCTGGAATCACTTGTCGTTTAACATTCCAACTCAGATAAATTCCATCGGTTCTGGATGTAGAAGATCCCTCCAATGTGACACGAATTCTATCGGCAATAGCAGACTGAGCCATAAAAGCCAGACAAACCGTCAACAACAAAGCAAATGATTTTAAATGGTTAAACATAAAAGTATTCCTTTCTATTAGAATTGTTTATAGAACTACATCGAACAGCAAAGGCGGATAGCAGCATACCTAGAACACTCTCTACGCTCTCGGTATGCATACCTGTAGAAGTAACTATCATCATAACAGTCACTGCACACTCCTTCCTGCAACAACTGGTACAGTTTGATGAGTTGGAGGGTGGACATCTGTTCCAAATGCTTATTGAATTTATAACACGCCCCTCCGCGCACAACTTTACCCCAAGAAGCTGCAGCCCCGGTTGGATCGGTTACAGGCTCATTGCCATACTCGCCGTACCAGTCACTGCACCATTGCGCAGAGCCAAACATCTGACACAACCCCCACCCATTCGGTCGGGACAAATTCATTCCATGCAAACTTATCTTTTTGGGAGTAAGATAAGACTTCGGAAAAAACATCTCTTGCGCCCAATCATTTGTCGGGGAGAAATCCAGATTATTCCCGGCACGACAGGCGTATTCCCATTCGGCTTCCGTCGGCAACCGCGCTCCACAATCTGAATATCTATTCAACACCGCCATGAACTCTTGGCACACATCCCATGAGCAACGCGCATGATACCTAAACTTCGGGAAGTCGAAGGCTGGGCATTCAAATATACTAAGAGGATGACCAGTGATATCACCATTTCTTTCCATATGATGCAAGTCAAATACAGAAACAGGTTCTTTGCTGAGCCAAAAACCTTTCGTCAACGTCACCATATGGGGAGTTTCTTCGCCGATAGCCCCCAGAACACCATTGGAACCCAAATGGCGGCTTCCCATGCAAAACGTCCCAGGGCCGCAGTAGACCATCTCTATATCAATCAGATCAGGAATGTGAAGCGTCATGCAATCGCCTGTGCGATGTTCTCCATCATACAGTCCCGACGGATGCTTGCGTTCAATCCTTGTCGGCCTCACAACCGGTTTTTTAAACTTTTTCTTGTTTTTCTTCTCAACCGACTTTTCAACGGGCTTCTTAACCGGCTTCCGACCTACACGCGACTCCATTTCCGCATCGACACCATACAAATGCACATTGCGGATTTCGGCATCCATTATGCGCCGTTTCTGGTCACGAATGCGCATTTCCCCTACAATTCTACAATCATTAAACAGAGCTAGATGGGTGCGCCCTTTTCTTATCTCATTTTCTGTAGCCATCATCTCCTCCTTGCTTTAACTCAATAGGGAAAAACGCCCCACTGTTCTGACAACGGAATCGAAGATTTTCGGGACACAGCCGAAATAACCTAAAGATCGTAAAAATCATCAGGGAACGAATCGCCCCCTGATGATTTTTACTGAACGCCATCTCCTTGCAACCTTATCTTGACATGGGTTCACGGAAGAGATAGCCTCCGCCGGGCGTAAGCTTCCGCGGCTGTCCGGGCGCACCATTCAGATAATAGAAGATTTCGACATCCGCAAAAGAGTGGAGTTCTCCCCTTCTGCCAGCGCCACCTACGTGGAGAAAGCGAAACGGACACATTCCAGCCTTAAGTTCAACAGTCATCCTTCCCTCTTGACCACACGCCGTTCCGTTTCTTCCGCCAACAGACAGTTGCAGGACATCCTTTATGCGTGCCTGGCTATTCGCAGCACGGAAGACAAATGTATAGGAACCAGAGCGTTTCACATCCAGAAACCCATCCCATTGAATCGTGTTATAGGAAATTTCCGCCGGATTCGCCTTCTTGGAGAGTGTAGTAAACGCAACTGAATTGTCGTCCGTGAACACAATCGGTGCATTGTCCGGATTTGCCAGTTCCGCAATCAAACGCTTTGGATCAAACTTGCGCTGACCTCTCGGATACACGTTGAGGTTGTATGCTTTTCCGGTGAGACCTTTAACAAACTCCGGTTGAGCGCTGACGACAACCTCAGTTCCGACGGTGCCGCTGGTGACGGATGGCGCTACGACAGGAGGAGCAACAGGCGCAACGACAGGAGGAGCGACGGGTGCAGGAGCTGGCGCAGGGACGGCGGGCGGAACTACAGGTGCAGGAACGACGGGCGCCGTATCGCTAAGCACAGGCGGCGGAATGGCAACCTGTGCATTTGTCTGCACATCGGCAGAGGCCGTAAAGACGCAGCATGTGGTCACAAGACTCGCGAAGCCGCGAACGATGGTATTTGATGTGTTATTCATTTCTGTTTTCCTTGTTGCTTTGTTGTTCATTTTTGTTTTCCGGTAAAAACGGGATCGGTAGGTGTACCAACTCTTCACCCACTTGGCATAGGCGGTTGTTTCTTTCCATTCTGACACGACAAATGATTTATTTCGCGAATTCTCCAGCCCCCCCTTCGATGAACGCCCTCCGGCATGGCCTGACGGCTTCCGCCCCTCGCTCTCCTCCAGACTCGTGATCTCATCGAAAGGATTGATTCCATTCCCGTTCTGAACCGAATTTCGGCAATTTTCGGACTTGCCGGCACGAACAGGCGAAGGTTCTTCATTTTGCGCATTGCGTCCCGCCAATACGACAACAAACGCAATCGGCAGGCAGCATGCCACAACCGAAAGAGACCTCAAGGCGGCAATGGCTCCAATCTTCATCCCAACCTCTCCATCTTTTGAAAGATCACCTGAAGATGATTAAGCATCACCAGGGAGCGAATCACCGTTCCCTGATGATGCTTAACGAATCTTACCAAACCACGGTTTCCGGCTTCTGCTCACGGGAAAGATAGCCTCCGCCAGGAGTAAGCTTTCGCGGCTGTCCAGGCGCACCATTCAGATAATAGAAGATTTCAACATCCGCAAAAGAGTAGAGTTTTTCACCATTACGGACAATACCAGTACCACCTACATGAACAAAGCGAAACGGACACATTCCAGCCTTAAGTTCAACTGTCATCCTTCCCTCCTTGCCCCACACTGTTGCATATCTTCCACCCACAGACAGTTGCAGGACATCCTTTATGGGTGCCTGGCTATTCACAGCACGGAAGACAAATGTATAGGAACCAGAGCGTTTCACATCCAGAAACCCATCCCATTGAATCGTGTTGTAGGAAATTCTTGCCGGATTCGACTTCTCTGAAAGCGTCGTAAACGCAACTGGATTGTCGTCCGTGAACACAATCGGTGCATTGTCCGGATTTGCCAGTTCCGCAATCAAACGCTTTGGATCAAACCAGCTCTGACCTCTCGGATACACGTTGAGGTTGTAGGCTTTTCCGGTGAGACCTTTAACAAACTCCGGTTGAGCGCTGACGACAACCTCAGTTCCGACGGTGCCGCTGGTGACGGATGGCGCTACGACAGGAGGAGCAACAGGCGCAACGACAGGAGGGGCAACGGGCGCAGGAGCTGCGGGCGCCGTCTCACTCAGCACGGGCGGCGGGAGAACTGCCGGAGCATTTGTCTGCACATCGGCAGAGGCCGTAAAGACGCAGCATGTGGCCACGAAGCCCGCAACGCCGCGAACGATGGTATTTGATGTGCTATTCATTTCTGTTTTCCTTGTTGCTTTGTTTAATGGTTAAAGACTGAAACGTGAGAGCCAACCTCTCAGCTGTTTGATGTAGGCGTTTGCCTCTTGCTGTTCTGACACGATAAACGATTTATTCTGCATATCCTCCAGAAACTCCTTCGACGAGCGCCCTCCAGCTCGGATTGAGAGTTTCTGCTCCTGGCGTGCCACCAGCTGCTTGATTTCATCAAAGGCATTCCTCGTGACTCCCTGACACCGAGAAACGACCTGTTTCCCCAGAACGGAATCGTAACGTATCGACAGACCGGAATCAGCATTTGCCAGCATATCCTCGAAATAGACCCGCAGCTCACGACCGCGCTCTTTCGCCTTTATCATCCGTTCCTCCTTGTAGTCGACCCATTTCCGGATATCGAGCAGCTTGTTCCTGGCGATCTGCTGCACGGAATTGAGATCGGCGGCAAACTTCCTGAGAACCGCTACGCGGGAAGCGGTCTCTGTACGTTCGCTTTCAAGCTCAGACACCTTTTTCCAGAATTTCGTTTCCTCTTCAAGGAAATGCTTTCGAATATCTTCGCCTCTTTTCATTGCCTCGTTTCCGTTCTTGCGAGCGGCGATCTGTCCCAAAAGATCGGAAATCGATTTTCTGAGGCTCTTGTATCCTGCAGCCACATTGCCAAGGTTGGCGGCGTGTTCGTCCGCATATGCCGGAACGGAGAGCCCCGCCCGCCAGAATGGATGCGTGACGTAATCGCGCAGAAACACCTCCGTCGCCATAAGTCCTTTCTCGACAGGCGCACGGAACGCCTCGATCTTCCGTGAAAGCTGTTCATAGACCGCGACCTCGGCCGTCAGCGGAATTGCGTCTGGTACTGCATACGGCTTGAAATCCCCTACAATCCTGTTGTATGAACTGATTATGCCGCTGTACCGCTTCATTTCCTGACTCGGAGAATTCCAGAACGAGTCGATGAGCTTTTCAAGCTCCTCAATTGACTTGCCTTTGAATTCGTCAGGGGCAATACAGCCAAGATTGACCCTGAACGTCAGGCGATCAGGTGCCTGAACAAAATCCACAATATTGCTTGAAGAAAGCTTCTTGAGAAACGCGCTCATCTGGCGATCCCGGTAGCGACGGACAATGGTATCCCGTGTGCCAAACTCGCAGCGGAACACATTTTCGACGTGAGCCACATATTCACGATTCTTCCCTCGCAGCTTCGAGACGTCAAGCGTATATTCTCTCGGAGTCGAATCCCGGTTCACATATAGACGGATTTCGTTCGGCTCGGGCATATCCAACTCAAGCTGAAGCGTGTCAATCAATTCACGGTCATTCTGCAGATGCCGATAAAGCTTGGCCAACTGATCCGCACGGACCGCAATCTGATATTCTATCGCGCCATCCTTCCCCTTGCGCCCTTTGCTGAGAAATATCCGCTGCATCCTCTTCGCCAGAACGCCGCCGGTATCCTTTCCTTCAATGACAAGCCTGCAATGGTCGGGCGTATAGGCGCCCTCCATCCCAACCACAAGATGATGGGAATGTTCTCCAATCTGCAGAACCTCCCGAAGACCGGCCCGCCGCCGGTGCTTGCCCCTTACTTCAAGGGTCCCGCGGTTTTCGCGAACGTAGCTGTAGCACCAGGCAAGGAACTGCTCGGCCTGGCTGCGCTCCAGTGCATATTTTTCACCGTATATAAAGGCGCCGTACCCACCACCGGTCCGCTCGCGCAATTCATCCGAGAGACGGCGCTCGAAAAGCCATTTCTCCAGCTTGGACGAATCTGAGTTCTCGCCATCCTCAAACGCAACAGAGCAGTCAACGAGGTTCGACTTGCCGCCACCGGCGAATTCGATCAATTTGTTGCAGCCCTTGACGCAAAGAATGAGCGCGACAAATGTACACAAACCGAAGACTACCGCTTTTCTGGCACACTTGACGGGATAATTCAACAATTCCGCAATACGTTCTATCCAAGTTGTTTTGAAACCGTCAATCAGTTTTTTCCGATATTCATCCAATTCCTTTTTCAGCTTGCTGTTATGATCTTCAACTTGTTTTTCATTTGCCTTCAAGATCGATTCGACCTCTTCAATGTATTTCGAACTTCCCGGTCCTGCATCCAGTTTGATCCCCGTCACCTTCCACCAAGAGGGAAGAGATTCCTTCAAGGAAGCATCATCAAACGCCTCTATGCCATGCTTCCACAGCAGCTTGATCTGCTCGAGAGCTTTAGACTTCTCGACATTGTTGCTGTTGACGATATGCCGGACAATAGGCGTAACATCCCATTCAGTACTCGCATTGAAGTTGCGCGTAATGTCTTCGTCCGACATTTGCATCACGCCGTTCGCGCGATTCTGAAGCACTTCATTCCTGAACTCGGAACATGGTTTCACTTCAACCGTAAATGCTCCGCTCACATTGATAGATACGCCATCCGCATCAACGACCGGCACATCGAGATTCCTAAAGGGAACCGAAAATGGAATGGCAGAGATGCCGACAAGAAATTCGTCAACAAGAAATCCTTTCGACTTCACGATTTTCTTGCATTCTTCAAAAGACCTAATCTCTTCAAAGACGGACGATTCCCCGCTGGATACACCCGTCATTCGCCACAACTTCATGTGACTAAACTTTTTCCCGAACTCTTTGTCGTTGAATTTTTCAAATACCTTATAGACAATCATTTCTCTTTCCCTTTCGTTTTCATTTCGTTTCAAGGCGATGAGCAAACGTCATCATCGCCAGACTGTAGAAGAAACCTCCGGCAGACATCGCAGCGAACACCAGTCCGCTCAGCCAGCCGCCGACAACCCATTCCACGGCGCACAGCGCCAATGCCACATCGGCCAACGAGTATCCGCCCAGAAGCACGGCGTTTATCAAGTTGGATCGCCGAGCAACCAGCCCTCTCATCGGCGCGAACAGCACAAGAGGAAGCAGCAAAACCGCCAGAAGGCAGACCGCCACTCTCGCGAAAGACACCTCATCGGCCGTTGCCACCGCCACCGCGGTCGCGCCTGTCGGGATTGCCGCCTGTTTAGCGGCAGTCCAGGCGAGCTTCCTGCAGGAAATCCAGCTCCCCAATCCGGAGGCCATGCTTCCGACCGTTGATTTCAGGCTTTCAAACACCGCATTCACCTCCGCCTATCGTTTTATGTCGTTCTCGCGCTCCCATGCCTCGATTCTGGCAAGGGTTTCGGAATTGCACGATGCACCGGCATCTGCAAGGACCTTTTCGCAAACGTCTTTTCCGTATCGCATAGCCTTTGCGTCAAACGCCGCCTGCTTGATCTTCTGCGCCACACCTTTCAGATCCGCTCCGCTGAAGCCATCCGTGCGCTCCACAATCAGATCGACAGCCCCTTCGTCTATCGGATAGGCGACATCCCTGAACGCATTTTCCACGATCTTCCTCCTCGCCTCTGCATCGGGAAGGCCAACATACGCCAACACGTCAAAACGCCCCGTGCGCATAAACGCCTCGTCTATCATCCACGGCGTATTGGTTGCGCCAAGGAGAAGTATCGGATTCTGGTTATCGCAGACTCCATCCAGCTCCTGAAGGATGACGGTGACGACTTTTTGCGTCGTTTCATGTATCGACTCCGTCCGCTTGCGGAATATGCTCTCCAGTTCGTCTATGAAAACCACCGAAAGAGGATTTTTCCTCGCTTCGCGGAAAAGGCTCCTGATGTTGCCCTCGGACTCTCCGACATACTTCCCGAACACATCGGCCGGCGTGATCGCGTAGAACGGAAGATCAAGCTCTCCTGCAACGGCTTTCGCCACAAACGTCTTCCCTGTGCCGGGCGGACCGTAAAGCAGAATGCCGCCGCCGACCTTCAATCCATGCTTCTTCGCCTCGTCTGCATGCCTCAACGGCTCGATCATGCGCAGGCGTATCTGATCCTTGACCTTCTGCATTCCTGCCACATCATCCAAACGCACGGTCGGGCGTTCAACCCGGCAGGCCTCGTTTCCGTCCGTTGGAGCGCCACTGGCATCCGCAGCGGAGCCTTTCGCCATCCTCGCCTTTTCCTTAAGCTTTGCGGCGATCTCCACCAGATCGTTGGCGTTGGACTCGTAAGCGACTTTCAACCGGCCTTCGCATCTGTCGGCGAGGACATACGTGTATTTCGCCGCCTCCGCCGTATGGAAGAACGCCTTGGCGTAATCCTTGGCCTTCAGCGCACGTTCGGCCAGAGATTCATGTTCCTTCTTCTTGTCGAGATTGAAATTAGCCATTTCGACACCTCTTACTTCTCCTCGAGAAGTGCGCGCAGCCTGTCACGTCCGGAATTTATGTCTTCCTGACTCTTCTGATCGTCAACGACCTTCCCGCCAAGTATGTCCGCCGCCGCTTCACTCTCCAGAGCTGCCATCAGATCTTCATCAACAGCCATCTCACCCTGGGCCGCCGCTTCATCCGCAATCCGCTCATTGTCCTTTTCGTACGCATTTTCAAGAACATCGTTCACCTCCTTTATCTCCCCCTCGACATCATCGATGCGTTCAAGGTCGTCGACAATCCTGTCCGGATCGATATCCAGCATTTCACCGAAGCTGGAGAGTACGGCGCCTATCTCGTTGGCATCGCCCGCAATTGCAAGCGCATTCAGTTTGCCGGACCAGAGCATCTGCTGCTTTTCAAGCCGCGCAACCATCACCTCCAAACCCTTGTATCTCTGCAGACAACGGGCGGCCTCTGTTTTCTTTCCGGCCTGGAGCAGTTCCCGCGCCTTCGCCCACAGGCGGATGCGCTCTTTCTCCTGCGCCTTGATGCGGTCGCCGATCCGCCCTATGATGCGTTCGGCTTGACGCTCCTGATGTCGTTTTGCCTTGCGCTTCTCGCGCTCCAGCTCTTTTGTGGACTTGAAAAGATCCTTGAATCCCATTTTATGCGTTCCTTTCGTTTCAATGCCTTTAGGCGATTTCGACATCTGCTTCTGACGTCTGTCCAACCGGTTTTTCGTTTTCTCCCAGCAGTGCCGCCAAATCACGCTCCAGAGCCTGCGCCTTGCGCGTTTCTGTCACATCTTGAGCGTCTGGGGCGAAGTTCGCCGGTTCATAGGACGCATCCTCCAGACCTTTAAGTTCGCCATCCTCCTCTCCGAGGTCCTGAAGCAGTTCCTCTTTACGGTCACGCACATTCTCTATGTCGCCAACCGCCGTCGGATGCCGCAGATTCTCCAGTTCAAGTAAACGGTTCTGCAGCAGCAGCTTCTCTTTGTCGAGGTTTCGCATCCTGAGCGCCTGCAGCTCCTTCTCAAGCCTGAAGTCGCGCATGCACGAGCGCAATTTGGCTTCATGCAGCGACTTAGAGGCCGGAATGGCCGCATCGTATGCATCCTTGAGCTGACGCAGCCTGCATTCCAGAGCCTCTATCTTCGCCATCTGTCCGGAGATCTGGTCGTTGATGTCCTTGATCCTCTCTTCATGGATGGAGATCGCCTCTTCGCATTCCTGAATCTCCGTCTTCTTCAGGCCCATGCGGACGAGAATGCCGGAAAGAATGTCATTTACTGCCATACGCCAACCTCACGATTTGACGACCTTGTCCCCCGCGACCTTCCAGCCGCACATGAAATCGCGCACGAAAGACGCAAGGACATCGCCCGGCAAACCGATGAGTGCCGACATCTTCCCGAGCGTAACGTGCCCGCCCTGCAGCGAAATCGCCTCCCCTGCCGATACAAGCACATTGCGCCACTGTGCAGGCGTATTGGCAGACAGACGCTTCAGCCATTCCACCCATGCCGCATCATGTCCCTTTTCCGCCGTTGCGACGCGCCAGCCCCTTTCCGTAGAATAGGAATCAAGGACAATCTGCACGTCATTGGACGCAAGATGCGGTCTCACGCACCCCTTGAGATCCTCATCCGAGACTATCACGGTAATGACACAGCTTGACGGACTGTATTTCCTGCCTGCGACGTATCCGAAGACAAGTTCACGGGCACGGAGCACCTCAATCTCGGCGTGCTCCGCATCTTTGACCGATACGACGGCAATGCGGAATGTCGTCTTCTTCCCGTGCACGGCATAAATCTTCAACGGAGCCTTGAAAGAGGACGAAAGATCGGTTTCCTTCGCAAATTCCACAACCTTGGATGCAAAACGGAACAATCCACCCTTGCGTACGTCTCCCAGTTCGGGAAATTCGACGGAGGTGCCGGCCGAAGCTCCGAACGCCGTTTCAAGAGCTACGGTATATCTGGCGAATGCGACAGGAACACCGCCCGCAGAAGGGACAGACCTGTCACATCCCTCCGCCGACGTGGCTTCTGCACCGTCAGGCGCACTCCACTTATATCCCTGTTTGGCGAAAAGCCGGCGGTTCAGGGACGTATCATGATCCGCCAGACCATCATCGTCAATGATGATCCGGCTTCCTCTTGTGATCGAGATTTTCCCGTGACGGTCTTTCATGTCACGGTCTGCAACGGCAAGGTAGGGCCTAAGCATCTCCAAGGGATCATCGACTACCGGTGGCAGGGACTGCGGATCGTCTTCGTCCTTCGGTACGCGAATCGTCGCCGCCGATGTCGTGAAGAGTTCGATGTACGCATATGGAATCTTGCCATAGCCCTGCTCGCCCCACTCCTCTCCCCATGAGTTGCGGATGATGAAATATCCCCCTCCAGCGACAGTCTCGTCGTCAGCATATCCTACCAGCAGCATGGCATGGCCGCCTACGCCGTTGGAGTCGAAAATCCTCATCGTCCTCACAGTCTCAGACGATTCAACATCGACCACAGACATCTCCGAATCTTTTTTGAGGGCATCGACTTCCACCTCGCATTTGACCTTTCTGACGTCGACAGCGACGGTTTTCGGCAACTGGACAATTCCGTTCTCCTCGAGCAGAACCTTGCCGTCCGGACCCTGGAAAAGCCTCGCCCCGATGTAAACAGGCATCGGACGATAGTGCAGACCGCACAGATAGTTTTTGATCTCCTCGACATTGTTGGGTGACGGGAAAATATAGTAGGCGTCGTTCAGGCGATGCCGCTTGGCGTCCTCGTCCGCGCCGTCCGGCAAACGCTGGTTCTCGGGATCGGCCACATATTCCCGATCGATGAGTTGCTCTCGTGCATAAGGCCATTTGTCATAGGTGCAAATACCGTACTTTTCAAGGACGCGGAACACGTATTTCGCCGTACTGCCATCATCCATCTTTACCGGCTTGTCGTATAGCCAAGCTGCCAGCGCATCGTTTGACACGTCACCATCCGCGTTGCGTCTGACGTTCTTTAGGCGTTCCCTGATCTCCAGATCGGAAACGAGTTTCCCAGCGGCAAGCTCCATCGCCGCTTTTCGATTATCAGCCACCTCTTCGAGCTTCATGCGCGCATAGAGATACTGTACGCTGAAACGGGTCTTTCCGCCGGTATAATATTCCATGAGCGCCGTCGCTGCATTTGCGGTGCACGTCCCACGTGACGCTTGATCATAGACGGGCGGCATGCGGTTCTGGAGCGAAAAAGACCTCGGTGTCTTCGGATTGCTCCTAACCGGCGTGTATTTCCCCTCTTCCACACGGCGGACTCCATCCATCCACCTTGTCGGGAATCGTGAACGGATGAACGATTCGACGGATTCCATGTCCGCGAAATACTTTCCGCCCATCTCATAGCATTCAACTTTCTTTCTCATTTCTTTCTTGCCTCCTTACAGAAAAACCAACGTACCATAGATGCGCCTGCCACCGGACGGCTCAAGATAAACCTCACTGCATTTGAGACCATGCACAAAATCGGCATAGGACAGTTCCCCTCTGCCATTTTCAAGCCGAACGGACAATCCACATACCGAAAACACTCCTTCCAAAGGCATTCTCCGTGAATTGCACACACTGACAGACATCTTGGACAGGTGCGTTGGAGTCGCCGCTATGGTGATCTCCGCCCTCCAAAATTCCGGATCATTCAACTCACGGGCGGCCAAGTACACAAACCGGACCTTATCTTCCGCATCGCGACGACCTTCATGCAACGACCCATCTGGCAGCGCAGCCTTTCGCCAATCTCCATCATCACGAAAATCCAACTGTCCAAAAAATCTTGGAATCGGCGGATGGGTGAGCACCCATGACCTGAGCGACTTCTCCGGATTAAAATGGCTGCAGTGCATTGACGTAAACTCGACGGTTCTCCGCTTTTCCTCGTCCGTCAACGAACTTCCGCTTCTTGGATAGATCAGCTCTCCGAGCCTCCTTTGGCAGTTATTGCAGAAAAACACATGAGATGCAACATCCGCCAGTTCCGGATCCACCGTCCCTGACGCAAGTTTCTCAAGCATCTCTGTTCCCGGACACGCCATCTGAAATTCAGCGTTCATATTTTGCTTTCTCCTCTCGCATTTTTTTGACGCCTCGGGAAAACAGCTGATCGACATTAGCCTCAGAACTGATACCCAACCGTTCCCTGATTTCGGCGGAAGACATGCCGAAGCGCAATTTCAGGAGCATCACATACGCCTGTATGCCATTTCCTCTCCAGACATTTCTGAAACACTGTTGGGCGATAACCCACTTCTCGTCTTTCTCGATCTGAAGGTCTTCCCTTCCGTAGGGGATACCCATGCCGCCATCTGACAGTTTTTCTTCCAGATTTGATTCCGTTCCGGGCACCGGATCATAAATTGAAATGTCACCGTTGGGCTTCGCTCCGCCTAAATATCCGCGGATGTAACAGCGTAGCCATCCTATCAGACTGCCATCACCCTTATAGTTGCAAATCTTCCTACCATTCCCCATCATATGCAGATAGAGTTCATTCAACTGTTCATCTATTTCCGTATTCCAGTCGAGACGTTTGGCAACATGAGCGGTGAAGCGTTTTTCCTGATCCATTATCACATTCCGCACATATTCCCAAGCTCCCGCATCATTACTTTTCAGACGATCATGCAACTCCATGTCATCCATTCCAGCATAGTTCAAGATCGCATTCCTTCTTTCGCGCCACTTGTTTGACACCACCCCGCCCGGCGCAAAAAAGAAACGTGGCGTGCCCTAAATCCATGTCTTACTTGAGGCACGACCAAGCGCCCACCTAAAAACACGAACATAAGACACGCCACGCGGAATACACCACGTAGCGCATCTCACATATTCAGCTTTTAGGTTGAAGATTTGGTCGTTTTCAAGTAAAGCCAAATACGCAAGATTGCGTACGTTGCCGCGGTCCCTTGTAGGATCACGCGGCTCCTCCTTTCAACCGTGCAATGTGCCACGGCGAATAAAAGGTTTTGCCCTTCGGTTAGTTGTGAGTTTAGAGTTTGGAGTTTAGAGTTTCGGCGCGATAGGGACATCGCGCCCTACCATCGCCAACATTCCGTGTATTCCGTGGTTCAATTCACCCATTCTACACGTTCTACACGATCTACACGGTCAAAAACCCTAACTCGAAACAACTCTAAACTAACCTTCAGGCTGACGGCAGGCTTTCTGCAAGCAAAACCCCACCTCTATCAAAGATCATTCATCGCCCCAAGCGATATAGCCGACTTCCCTTGCCCTCCATCGGCTGAAATTCAATGCGCCATATTATACGCTTCCCGCTTCAATATGGCAAATTCACATCAATAATCCGCTAAACAAATCAGTTATCTTTTCTTCCTTTCATTGTTTGGTTACTGATGTGAAATTTCAATATGGAGACGATACCGTTACACCCTCCTCAAAAATCGTTTCAGGATCTATATCTACACATTTGCGATCATTACGTCCGCCGGCAACATCAAAGGCGAGTGTTCCATTCATAACCGTCATCGTAGATAAAAACGTTTTACGATCACGCAACGGACGGAAAACCGGCCCGCAATCTGGCTTAAGGAGATACGCCATATCAAAGCGCTTGACATGACCTGTCGTAAAATAGCAATCCACTTTGCGACCCGTTGCCGGTTTTACCATGCAAATATCATGTAACATATAGCCGCCTCCTTTCAGTCAATCGTCCAATCAATCCATTTCAATTCCTTACCTTGCCGCGCAAGTTCCCAGTTAGCAAGCAATTCTTTAGTATGAGACACGCACCATCCAAGAACTCGATGCATCAAAACCCGCGGCAATACGCCTTCAATAACCACA